>JANNFE010000333.1:0-36038 GCA_031379415.1 Betaproteobacteria bacterium
GGCCGACGACGGAGCGCACGCGGATGTTGTCGGTGAGCCCCGCCACGCCGGGCGACAACATGCACACGCCGCGCACGATGAGGTCGATGCGTGCGCCGGCCTGGCCGGCGTTGACCAGCGCCTCGATGAGCCCGGGGTCGGTGAGCCCGTTGATCTTGACCACCACACGCGCTGGCTGGCCGGCCCGCGCGGCGTCGGCCACCTGCGCGAGGTGGCGCACCATGCGCTTGTGCAGCACGAAGGGTGCCGTCACCAGGTGGTGCGGCGTCTTCACGCGGGTCTGGCTGGCCAGCTGCAGGAACACCGCGTCGGCATCGGCAGTGAGGCCGGGGTCGGCGGTGAGCATGCCCATGTCGGTGTACAGCCGCGCCGTGCGCGGGTTGTAGTTGCCGGTGCTCAGGTGGGCGTAGCGGCGCAGCTTCGACCCTTCGCGCCGTGTCACCAGCAGCAGCTTGCCGTGCGTCTTCAGGCCGACGATGCCGTACACCACCTGCGCACCCACGGCCTCCAGGCGCTCGGCCCAGTTGATGTTGGCTTCTTCGTCGAAACGCGCCTTCAGCTCCACCACCGCCAGCACTTCCTTGCCGCGGCGCGCGGCTTCGATGAGCAGATCCATCAGCACGCTCTGCGTGCCGGTGCGGTAGATGGTCTGCCGGATGGCCAGCACGTCGGGGTCGTACACCGCCTCGCGCAGGAACTGCACCACGGGGTCGAAACTCTCGAAGGGGTGGTGCAGCAACACGTCGCCCTGGCGCAGGCGCTCGAAGATGGGCTGGCTGCGCGGAAGGCGGGTGTCGGGCCACAGGGGCTCGAAGCGCGGGAAGCGCAGCCGGTCGGCGTCGGCCTGGTCGATGAGCTGGTTCAGCCGCACCAGGTTGACGGGGCCGTTGACGCGGTACAGCGCCACCTCCGGCAGGCCGAACTGTTCGAGCAGGAAATTCGACAGCTCGGGCGGGCAGGTGCTCACCACCTCCAGCCGGATGGCTTGGCCGAAGTGGCGCGTGGTGAGGCCGGTGCGCAGCGCCTGGCGCAGGTTGGTGACGTCGTCCTCGTCGACTTCCAGGTCGGAGTCGCGCGTGACGCGGAACTGCGAGAACCAGTCCACCGGCCGGCCCGGGAAGAGCTCGGCCAGGTGGGCGCGTATGACGCTGGTGAGCAGCACGAAACCCTGCTGGCCACCGCACAGTTCGCGGGGCAGGCTGATGACACGCGGCAGCACCCGCGGCACCTTGACGATGGCAATCTGGTTGTCGCGCCCGAAGGCGTCGCGCCCACCCAGCCGCGCGATGAAGTTCAGCGACTTGTTGGCCACCAGCGGGAAGGGGTGGCTGGGGTCCAGGCTCACGGGCACCAGCAGCGGCCGCACCTGCGTTTCGAAGAAGCGCTGCACCCACAGCCGCTGCTCGGCGTTGCGGTCGGCGTGGTTGAGCACGACGATGCCTTCGCGTTGCAGCGCCGGCATCACGATGTCGTTGAATACCGCGTACTGCTCGTCGATGAGTTCATGCGCGGCCTTGGCCACCGACGCCAGGTCGGGCCGCGACACGCCCGAGCCGGGCTGGCGCGTGGCCTCGATGATGTCGGCCACGCGCACCTCGAAGAACTCGTCGAGGTTGCTGCTGACGATGGTGATGTAGCGCAGCCGCTCGAGCAGCGGCACGTCTTGGCGCAGCGCCTGCGCCAGCACGCGGCGGTTGAACTGCAGGAGTGAACGTTCACGGTTCAGCAGCTTCAGCGGTGACGGGCCCAGGGCGGCGGCCATGGCCGCGGGCGGCGCTGCGGCGGCAGAGTCTTCGGGCATTCTGCGATTCTAGGGATGGCGTGCGACAGCGCAATGACAGCCCTGCTTCAAGGCACCTACTTCAAGGCATTCGAGAGAAAGCCTCGCAGGCGCTCGCTCTGCGGCCGCGCCAGCAATTCGCGCGGAGCGCCCTCCTCCTCGACCTGCCCCTGGTGCAGGAAGACGAGGTGGTTGCTGACCTCGCGCGCAAAGCTCATCTCGTGCGTGACCACGATCATCGTGCGGCCCTCCTCGGCCACGCCGCGCATCACGCGCAGCACCTCGCCCACGAGCTCGGGGTCGAGCGCCGAGGTCGGCTCGTCGAAGAGCATGACACGCGGCTCCATGGCCAGCGCCCGCGCGATGGCCACGCGCTGCTGCTCGCCGCCGCTCAGGTGCGCGGGGTAGGCGTGCCTGCGGTGGTAGACGCCCACGCGCTGCAGCGTGCGTTCGGCGCGCTCGATGGCCTCGGCCTTGCCAAGGCCCAGCACCTGCGTGGGCGCTTCGATGACGTTGTCCAGCGCCGTCATGTGCGACCACAGGTTGAAGTGCTGGAAGACCATGGCCATGCGTGAGCGCAGGCGTTGCAGCTGCGCGGGCTGCGCGGCCTGCAGCACGCCGCTCTTGTCGGGCACCAACGCCAGCGCCTCGCCATCGACGGTGATCTGCCCGCCGTGCGGCTGCTCCAGCAGGTTCAGGCAGCGCAGGAAGGTGCTCTTGCCGCTGCCCGATGAGCCGATCATCGAGATCACGTCGCCCTGGCGTGCGCGCACGCTCACGCCGCGCAGCACTTCGTGGCTGCCGTAGCGCTTGCGGATGCCGGTGGCTTCCAGCAGGAAGGCGTCTGCCACGCTGCTCATGGGCTCAGCAGCTTGCCAGTGCGCGCCAACGCGGTGCCGGCGATCTTGCCCAGCCGCTTGCCGGGTGTGGCCCAGCGCGTGGCCACGCGGGCGTAGAGCACGCCGGCCGACTGCGCGCGCACGGGGTGGATCTGGCCGCTGTCGACATCCACCAGGTCGGCCACCACGTCGCCGGCAGCCACGCGCTGGCCGCTGCCGACATGGAACACGACCACACCCGCGCGCGGCGCGATCACAGGCTCGCTGCCCGCCAGCGGCGTGGCCTCGCACTGCAGCGCCGGCAGCGGTGCCAGCGCGCCCGACAGCACGCCGCGGCGGCGCAGGAACTCGACGAGGGCCGCCGCGTCCTGGCGCGCCAGCGCGTGGTGGGTGTCGGCCTCGCCGCGCAGCTCCACGGTGGTGGCGAAACAGGCTAACGGCACCGGCAGGTCGGGGAAGCGCTGCTGCAGCGCCAGCCAGGGGCCGCTGCAGGCTTCGTCGAAGGGCGAGTCGCCTGACTCGGTGGCCAGCAGGATGGCCTGCGCGCCGAGCAGCGCGCCGAGTTCCAGGCACAGATCGCGCTGCGGCGTCAGGCCGTACAGGTGCAGGGCGGCGTCGGCGTCGCAGTGCAGGTCGAGCACGTAGTCGGCGTCCACCGCCAGCTGCAGCAGGCGGTTCTTCAGGTCTTCCACGGGGTGGTTGGCGCGCAGCGCCGCGGCGGCATCGCGCAGCGCGGCGCGCACCAGGGCCACGTTGGCGGTGGCATCGGCGCCCAGGTGGCCATCGACGGCCTGCACCACCGCAGCGGTGAGGTCGGGCACATGGCGGTTGAAGTTGACGCCATCCCGCAGGTCGAAGCGGCCCTGGTGCTGGCCCAGCAGCTGCTGACCCAGGCCCAGCGGGTTGGCGTAGGGCACGAGCACCACTTCGCCCACGACTTCACCGGCGGCATCGGCCGCAGCCAGCTGTTCGCGCAAGTAGTGCGCCACCAGCATCGCCGGCACCTCGTCGGCATGCAGCGCGGCCTGGATCATGGCCTTGGGGCCGGCGCCGGGCTGGCCGAAGTGCAGCACCTTCAGCGTCGGCACGAGGCCGGGCGTGGCGCTGACGAGGGAGAGGGTTTCTGTTCGCATGCGGGGGTCAGGCAGCGGCACGGCGCTCGGGCTGCAGGTGGCGCAAGTAGCGCCTTTCCAGCAGCTTGAAGGTGCCGACGAGGAGGAGGGTCAGGCCACCGTAGATGACGGCCGCGGTGCCGAAGGCTTCCACAGGCAGCAGATGGTTGGCGTAGAGGTCGCGCGCGACGCGCGTCACGTCCACCAGCGTCACCGTGCTGGCCACGGCGGTGGCGTGCATCATGCCCACGACCTCGTTGCCGTATTGCGGCAGCGCGCGGCGCAGCGCACCGGGCAGCAGCACGCGGCTGTAGAGCCTGAAGCCCTTCAGGCCGTAGGCGCGCGCCGCCTCCACCTCGCCGTGTGGCGTGGCGCGCAGCGCGCCGGCGAAGATCTCGGTGGTGTAGGCCGTGGTGTTGAGCGCAAAGGCCAGCCAGGCGCAGAACCAGGCCTCGCGCAGCAGCGGCCAGGCAGCACTCTGGCGCACGGCCTCGAACTGCGCCAGGCCATAGTAGATGACGAAGAGCTGCACCAGCAGCGGCGTGCCGCGGAAGACATAGGTACAGGCCGCCACCGGCCACGCCAGCCAGCGCCGCGACGACACGCGCGCCACCGCCAGCGGCACCGACAGCATGAAGCCGGTGCCCACGCTGATGATCAGCAGCGTCAGGCACACGCGCAGGCCCTGTGCGAAGTCGGGCAGGCTGGTGGTGATGACGGGCCAGTCCACCATGTTCAGAACGCCACCCGCTTGACGCCCAGGCTGTAGCGCCTGTTCAGCAGCGCCAGCGCCCCGATGGACACCGTGGTGATGGCCAGGTAGATCAGCGCCACCAGCATGAAGAAGGTGAAGGGCTCGCGCGTGGCGGCACTGGCCATGTTCGCGCGGTGCAGCATGTCGTCCAGGCCGATGATGGAGACCAGCGCCGTGGCCTTGACCATCACCAGCCAGTTGTTGGCAAAGCCCGGAATGGCGTGCCGCACCATCTGCGGCAGCAGGATGCGCCGCAGCGCCTGGCCGCGCCGCAGACCGTAGGCCAGCGCGGCTTCCATCTGGCCGCGCGGCACGGCCAGGATGGCGCCGCGGAAGGTCTCGGTGAGGTAGGCGCCGAAGATGAAGCCGATGGTCAGCGTGCCGGCGGCAAAGGGCGACACGTCGATGGCTTCCCAGCCCCGTGCTTCGGCCAGCGCATTGAGGCCGATCTGGCCGCCGTAGAAGATGGCCAGCATCAGCACCAGCTCGGGCAGGCCGCGGATGAGCGTGGTGTAGGCCTCGGCCACCGCACGCGCCGTGCGCGAGCCCGAGACCTTGGCCACCGCGCCGGCCAGCCCGAACACGCAGGCCGTGGCCAGCGACACCGCGGCCACCGCCAAGGTGACGCCCAGGCCACCCAGGATGGCCGGCCCGTAGCCGTGGAACAGGTCCATCAGTTGCCGCCGGAGACGTCGAAGTCGAAATAGCTGTCGGCCAGCTTCCTGTAGCTGCCGTCGGCCTTGATGGCCTTCAGCGCGGCGTTGACCTTGTCGCGCAAGGCAGCGTCGGTCTTGCGGAAGGCGATGCCGACGCCGCCGTCGCCGTCCAGCCGCACCGTGGCGCCGACCTGGGCGTAGCCCTTGCCCTCGGGCTTCTTCAGGAAGGCCTCGCTCGACACCACGGAGGAGCCGAAGCCGATGTCACCGCGCCCGGCGGCGAGCTCCATGTAGACGTCGTTCTCCTTGTTCACCAGCAGCAGCTCACTGTCCTTGTAGCGTTCGGCCGCGAACTTCGCGCGCGGGCTGTTGCGCAGCACGACGATGCGCTTGCCTTTCAGCGCCGCGGGCGTGGCGTCCTTGAAGGCGCCGGCCTTGGCCACCCAGCGCGAAGGCACGTCGTAGTACGGGTCGCTGAACAGGGCGGCCTTGCGGCGCTCTTCGGTGATGGTCATGGAGGCGACGATCATGTCGAACTTCTTCGCCGCCAGCGCCGGCATCATGCCGTCCCATTCCTGCTGCACCAGCGTGCACTCGGCGCCGATCTTCCGGCACAGGGCCAGGGCGATGTCGATGTCGAAGCCGCCGAGCTTGCCGTCGGCGCCCATCTTCGAGAACGGCGGGTAGTTGCCTTCGACGCCGACGCGGATCTTCTTCCAGTCGGGCGCCTGCGCATGGCAGGCGGCGGCGGCCAGCAGGCTGGCCAGCAGCAGGAAACGGCGTAAGGGCGACATGCAGCAACTCCGGCTCGATCAACCGACGGCGTTGTACCGGCCGCGGCGGGTTGAAGCGAGAGGGTGAGCCGCCGAACGTCGAAGTTCGGCAACTGCATGTCGCCTGGCCGATGAACTACAAGGCCAGGAAGTGCTGCCGGTAGTGGATGAGCTCGTCGATGGACTCGTGGATGTCGGCCAGCGCGGTGTGCGCCTGCGCCTTCTTGAAGCTGTCCAGCACGGCCGGCTTCCAGCGCCGGGCCAGTTCCTTCAAGGTGCTGACATCGAGGTTGCGGTAGTGGAAGAAGGCTTCCAGCGTGGGCATGGTGCGGGCCAGGAAGCGGCGGTCCTGGCAGATGGTGTTGCCGCACATGGGGCTCTTGCCCTTGGGCACGTACTTCTGCAGGAAAGCGATGACCTGGGCTTCGGCCGCCGCTTCGTCCACCGTGCTGGTGCGCACACGCTCGGTAAGGCCGCTGCGGCCATGCGTGCCCTTGTTCCAGGCGTCCATGCCGTCGAGCACGGCGTCGCTCTGATGGATGGCAAACACCGGGCCCTCCACGCGCACGGTGAGTTGCGGGTCGGTCACGACGACGGCAACCTCGATGATGCGGTCGCTGTCGGGCAGCAGGCCGGTCATCTCGAGGTCGATCCAGATCAGGTTCTGGTCGTTCGGGGCCAGCGTGGTGTCGGTCATGGTGGGATCGGCAGGGACAAAAGCGCTGATTCTGGCCCAAGCCTAAACTCGGTCCCATGTCATCGTCCTTGCTCACCCTGGCCTTCGCGACCGCGCTGCTGCTGTCGCTGGCCGTCAAGCTCTGGCTGGCCACGCGCCAGATGCGCCATGTGGCCGCTCACCGCAACCAGGTGCCCGCCGCCTTCGCGGGCACCGTCACGCTGGAAGCCCACCGCCGTGCCGCCGACTACACCTTGGCCAAGGGCCGCTTCGGCCTGCTGACCACGGCGATCGGCAGCGCCGTGCTGCTGGGCTGGACCTTGCTGGGCGGCCTGGATGCGCTGAACCAGCTGCTGCTGGTGCACGTGCTGCCGCAGTGGGGTGCGATGGCCTACCAGCTCACACTGCTGGTCGCCTTTGCGCTGATTGGCGGGCTCATCGAACTGCCATTGGAGTGGGTGAGCACCTTCCGCATCGAACAGCGCTTCGGCTTCAACCGCATGACGCTCGGGCTCTGGCTGGCCGATACGCTGAAGAGCGCGTTGGTCGGCGCCGTCATCGGGCTGCCGCTGGCTGCGCTGATCCTGTGGATCATGGGCGCCTCGGGTGGCCTGTGGTGGTTGTGGGCCTGGGTGGCCTGGGTAGCCTTTAACCTCGTGCTGCTGGTGCTGTACCCGACCGTCATCGCGCCGATCTTCAACAAGTTCGAGCCGCTGCCTGACGAAGCGCTGAAGGCCCGCGTTCAGGCGCTGATGCAGCGCTGCGGCTTTGCCGCCAAGGGCCTGTTCGTGATGGACGGCAGCCGGCGTTCGGCACATGCCAACGCCTACTTCACCGGCCTGGGCGCGGCCAAGCGCGTGGTCTTCTTCGACACGCTGCTCAAGCGCCTGTCGCCCGGCGAGGTGGAAGCCGTGCTCGCGCATGAGCTGGGCCACTTCAAGCACAAGCACGTGATCAAGCGCATCGCCGGCATCTTCGCAATGAGCCTGGCCGGGCTGGCGCTGCTGGGCTGGCTGGCCGGCCAGAGCAGCTTCTACGCCGGCCTGGGCGTGGCGCCCAACCTGGGCGCGCCGAATGATGCCCTGGCGCTGCTGCTCTTCATGCTGGCGCTGCCGCCCTTCACCTACTTCGTCTCGCCGCTGATGGCGCATTTCTCGCGCCGCCACGAGTTCGAGGCCGACGCCTACGCCTGCGCGCAGGCCGACGGCCGCGATCTGGCCAGCGCGCTGCTCAAGCTGCACGAGGACAACGCGGCGACGCTGACGCCCGACCCGGTCTACGTGCGCTTCTACTACTCGCATCCGCCGGCCAGCGAACGGCTGGCCGCCCTGCCACAACCGGCCTGATCCGATGAACCCACTTGCCCAACAATCCTGTCAGCCGCTGGAAGGCCATGCGCCGATGACACCGGCGCAGATCGAACAGCACCTGGCATCGGCCCCGGGCTGGGCGCTGGTGGACGGCGCCATCCAGAAGCGCTACGACTTCGCCGACTACCACCACACCATGGCCTTCGTGAACGCGCTGGCCTGGGTGGCACACGCTGAAGACCACCACCCCGACCTGGCGGTCAGCTACGGCCGTTGTACGGTGCGCTTCAACACACATTCGGTGGGCGGCATCTCCATCAACGACTTCATCTGCGCCGCCAAGGTGGACGCTCTCTTGCCTTGACGTCCTACGCGGCGCTCGACCTCGGGCTGGTGGTGGCCGCGCATGGCCGCCAGGTGATGGTGGAAACGCCCGAAGGCCGCCGCGTGCTGTGCCAAACGCGCGGCACGAAGAGCGAGCTGGTGGTGGGCGACCGCGTGCGCTGGCTGCCCACCGGCGACGGCGGCGTCATCGAACACATGGAGCCACGGCGCAACCTGCTCTTCAGGCAGGACGAGTGGCGCAGCAAATCCTTTGCGGCCAACCTCGACCTGCTGCTGGTGCTGGTGGCCGCGGAGCCGGTGTTCAGCGAATCGCAGCTCACGCGCGCGCTCATCGCGGCGGCCGAGGCGGGCATTCCCACCGTGATCGGCCTGAACAAGACCGACCTGCCCGCGGCCGCGGTGGCGCGCGAGCGGCTGGCGCCTTACCTGGAGATGGGCAGCGAGGTCATCGAGCTGGCGCTGAAGAAGCAGCCGGAGGCATCCAAGGCCGTGCTGTTGCCGCGTTTGAGCGGCGGCACGACGCTCGTGCTGGGGCCCAGCGGCATGGGCAAGAGCACGCTCATCAACCTGCTGGTGCCGGCCGCCGAGGCGCAGGTGGGCGAGATCTCGCAGGCGCTGAACACCGGCCGGCACACCACCACCAGCACGCGCTGGTACTGGCTGGACGATCAACACAGCGGTGCCTTGATCGATTCACCGGGCTTCCAGGAATTCGGCCTGCGCCAGGTCGCGCCGGAGCAGCTTGCGAATCTGATGCCCGACTTCGCTGCTGTGCTGGGCCACTGCCGCTTCCACAACTGCAGCCACCGCCACGAACCCGGCTGCGGCGTGCGCGACGCCATGGCGCGCGGCGAGATCAGCCCGACGCGGGTGCGCATCTACGAAGAGCTGTTCGACGAGCTGTCGCAGAAGCGCTGGTAGAGACTGCGTGCCTAGCCAAGTACGTTGGCCAAGGTCAACAGCGCCACCAGCAGCATCCACAGCACCACCGAGCGCCACACCAGCCCGACCACGCTGTGCAGGTGGCCGGGCTGCACGGCCACGCCGGCGGTGGAGCCCTGGGCGTCGGCCATGCCGGCTTCGCCACCGGCGGTGAAGGTCTTGGAGCGGTCGGGCGTCACGCCCGGTGCGGCCGCGCCACCCAGCTGCACGCCCAGGGCGCCTGCTGCCGCGGCCAGGATCACGCCTTCGTTCGGGTGCTGCCACAGGCTGGCGTCGCGCCGCCAGCTGGCCGCGGCTTCCTCTAAGTTGCCGACGACCGCGAAGCCGAAGGCCGTCAGCCACGCCGGCAGGTGATCGATATAGCCGAACAGGCGCTGTGACAGCGCCAGCAGCGCGTCGTTCGCCGGCGCATCGATGGTGCGCTGGCGGTAGCCCCAGTAGCGCGTGGAGAACTCGGCCATGCGGTAGAGCACCGCACCCATCGGCCCCAGGCCCAGGGCGGACAGCACCACGAACCAGAAGAAGACGCCGAAGACATGGCGGTGCGCAGCCAGCAGCGCGTGTTCGATGACATGGCGCAGCACCTCGGTGCGCGGCAGCTCGCTGGCATCCAGATGGCGCCATTCACCCAGCAGGCGGCGGGCTTCGGCCTCGTCGCCACGCTCCAGCGCGTCGCGGATGTCGGTGTAGTAGTGGCTGAACTGGCGGAAACCGAGCGTGAGGTACAGCAGCGTCACGTCGAAGGCCAGCGCCAGCAGCAGGCTCCATTGGCTGATCAGCAGGTACAGGCCCGCGGCCAGCAGCGAGGGCACGCCCACCGACACGCACCACACCACCCAGGTGTGATGCGGCTGGCCGGCGTCGAAGTTGCGGCCGGTCCAGCGCACCCAGCCCATCAGCGTCTCATGGACCCAGTTGTCGCGCGGCAGCGGCTTGAGCTGTTCGATCAGCAGCGCGAGCAGGACGGCGAAGAAGCTCATCGCCAAGGATGATAGGCGGTCAGGCGCCCTGCGCTTCGTGGCTGAGGAAGCGGTAGAGGTTGCGCAGCATGGCCGCGGTGGCGCCCCAGATGAAGTATTCACGGGGCATGCCGTCGGCTGCCAGACCCTGCCAGGGCATGGACAGAAAGTGCCGCTGCCCGCCGTCGAAGTGCACGAGGTGGCGGCGGTGGTGCGCCGGGTTCATCAGGAAGGCCAGCGGCACCTCGAAGGCCTCGGCGACCTCGAAGCTGTCCAGCACCAGTTCGAAGGGTGGATGCACCAGCGCCACAACGGGCGTGACGACAAAGCGCGTCACCGTGGTGTAGGTGGGCATCTGGCCGATGACGTCGACGCGATCACCGGACAGGCCGACCTCTTCACGCGCCTCGCGCAGCGCGGTAGCGGCCGGGCCGCCGTCTTCGGCTTCGGCGCGGCCGCCGGGAAAGCTCACCTGGCCGGCGTGGTCGCGCAGGTGGTCGGTGCGGCGGGTCAGCAACACGTTCAGGCCACCCTCACGCTGCACCAGCGGCACCAGCACGGCGGCGTGGGCGGGTTCGCGGTCGAAGCCGATGCGGCCGTCGCCGGTGAACTCAGGCTCCCAGGTCTGGATGCGCGCGAAGCGTTCGCGCAGCATGGGGGCGGTGAGCCGGTCGCCAGGCACGGCCGGCAGATGGGCGTCGGTGCCGATCACCGGCACCGCGCGCGGGTCAAGAATGGGGGGTTGGGCCATGGCGTCTATGGCCAGCTTTTGACGCGGCCGGCTGCGCCGGGTGGCGTCGAAAACTTGCTTCGCGCTAGCGCGCGACCTGCGGCAGTGCCGCAGGCTGACCTTGAAGGTCAGGCAAGTTTTTCCTTGATGCGCGCCGACTTGCCGCTGCGCTGGCGCAGGTAGTACAGCTTGGCGCGGCGCACGTCGCCGCGGCGCTTGACTTCGACGCTGGCGATCAGCGGGCTGTAGGTCTGGAAGGTGCGCTCCACGCCTTCGCCGCTGGAGATCTTGCGCACGATGAAGCTGCTGTTCAGCCCGCGGTTGCGCTTGGCGATGACCACGCCTTCATAGGCCTGCACGCGCTTGCGCGTGCCTTCGACCACGTTGACGTTGACGATGACGGTGTCGCCAGGGGCAAAGGCCGGGATGGTGCGGTTGAGACGCGCGATCTCTTCCTGCTCGAGGATGGCAATCAGGTTCAAGGGGTTCTCCGGAGCGATCGTGCAGCGGGCAGATTGGAGATGTTGGGCCCGGCAGAGGATCGAAAAGCCTTCAATTATAGCTTGAGGCCCGACAAGAAGCGCTCGTCCGCCGGGCTCAGACGGCCCGCTGCGCGTGCAGCGGCAATCAGTTCGGGCCGCCGCCGTGCCGTGAGCTCCAGCGAGCGTTCGCGCCGCCAGCGCGCGATGTCGCCGTGGTGGCCTGACAGCAGCACGGGCGGCACGGCCTGTTCCACGCCTTCGATGAGCAGCTTTTCCGGGCGGCTGTAGTGCGGGCCTTCGAGCAGGCCGTCAGAAAAGCTGTCCTGTTGGTGCGAAGGTGCCGTGAGCACGCCTTCCTGCAGCCGTGCCACGGCATCCAGCAGCGCCAGCGCGGGCAATTCGCCGCCCGAGAGCACGAAGTCACCGAGGCTCAGTTCGTGCGTGACGTGAGCGTCGAGCAGGCGCTGGTCGATGCCTTCGTAGCGGCCGCACAGCAGCACGGCGCCGGGGCCGGTGGCGAAGCGCTCCACCTCGGCCTGGTCAAGGCACCGGCCGGTCGGCGTGAAGTGCACCACGGCGGGCCTGGTCTCGCCGCGGTCGGCGGCCACAGCATGGAGCGCGCGTTGAAGCGGCTCCAGCAGCATCACCATGCCCGGCCCGCCGCCGTACGGACGATCATCGACACGGCGGTAGGCGTCGTCGGCAAAGTCGCGCAGCGGCCACAGGCGCACGTCGACCTGCTTGGACTCGAAAGCGCGGCGCGTGATGCCCTGGGTAAGGTGCGGTGCGAAGAGCTCGGGGAACAGCGTGACGACGTCGAAGCGCACGGCCGTTCAGTCTTCAGCTTCGGCGTCCCAGTCGACGCTGATGCGCCGGCCCGCCAAGTCGACTTTGTCGACATACACCTCGACGAACGGGATCAGCACATCCGGCGTTTCGGTGCTGCCAACCTGAACGCGCAGCACGCAGTGCGGGCCGGTCTCGATGAGGCCGACGACAGTGCCCAAAGCAACGTCGGCGCGATTGAAGACGGCCAGGCCGATGAGATCGACCCAGTAGAACTCACCCTCGTCCGGCGTGGGGAAGCTGGCGCGCGAGACGAAGATGCGGGCGCCCTTCATGGCCTCGGCAGCGCTGCGGTCAGGCAGTTCCTGCGCTGTTGCGACGACGCCGTCGCCCTGCTCCCTGGCCGTCACCACACGCAGCAGTGTGGGCAGCGGGACAGCTGGTTTCAGACCCTGCGGGCGCGCCAGCTCAGGGGGCTGGATGAACCAGCGCTTGGATGAAAAAAGGGCCTGCGGGCTGGCGGCAAAGGGTTTGACCTTGATGCCGCCCTTGATGCCCCAGGCCCCCATCACGCGGCCGACTTCGACCGCATCCTCCGGCAAGGCCGAAGGCGCAAGCGCAGCCGGTGCGTCCACGCCAGCGGCGTTCAGGCCGCCTTCTTGGCCTGGTCGACCAGGCGGGCGACGGTGGGCGACAGCTGCGCGCCGACGCCCGTCCAGTGGGTCACGCGGTCCATGGCCACGCGCAGGGGCTGTTCGCCGCCAGCGGCCACGGGGTTGTAGAAGCCCACGCGTTCAATGAAGCGACCATCGCGACGCTCGCGCGAGTCGGCAACGACGATGTTGAAGAACGGGCGCCTCTTGGCGCCGCCGCGGGCGAGTCGAATGACGACCATGTGCAGATTCCTTGGATACATTGAACGGCGAACATGCCACGGGAGACACACCGGGCTGCACGCCATGTTGGCCGACTGAACAAACTCCGCCGACCGCGGCCGACACCGTAGATACGCCAAGGCTACTCACCCAGGCCAGCGCCGAAAACCGCGCATTATAAACTCCAAGCGCTCCCCGTGTCTGACCCATCAGCCCCCGTGACCCCCAGCCCTCTGTTCATCCGCCCCCGCACCGACGCCGACCTGCCCGCCGTCACCGCCATCCACGGCGAGGCCGTTCGCCGCGGCACCGGCAGCTTCGAGACCGATGCCCCCGAGCTCGCCGAGATGGCGCGCCGCCGCCACGACGCGCTGGCCAAGGGCCAGCCCGGTCTGGTGGCGCAGGCCGGCGACGACGTTCTGGGCTACGCCTGCGCCGCGCCGTTCCGACCCCGCCGCACCTACCGCTACACGCTGAAGGATTCGATCTACCTGCACTCTGAAGCTCGCGGCCAGGGCGTTGGCCGCCTGATGCCAGGCGAGTTGCTGGCGCGCTGCAAAGCCTGGGGTGGGCGGCAGATGCTGGCGGTCATCGGCGACAGCCAGAACCGGGGCTCCGTGGCGCTGCACCGCGCGCTCGGCCCCGGCGCGGCCATACCGCCGGCGCCCTGATGGGCGCCGCGCAGCACCCGCACTACCCGCACTACCGCTCGAAGACGCTCGCGGCCTGGCTTGCACTGGTGCTCGGTGCCGTGGGAGTGCACCGCCTGTACCTGCACGGCCTGCGCGACAAGCTGGCGTGGTGCTTCCTGCCGCCCACCGTGCTGGGCCTGTGGGGCGTGCTGCGCATGCGCACGCTGGGTCAGGACGATCAGCTGGCCTGGCTGTTGGTGCCGCTGCTGGGCGGCATGATCTCAGTGGGCATGCTCAGCGCCATCGTGCATGCACTGACGCCCGACGACAAGTGGGACGCGCGCCACAACCCCGGCCACGCCGTCACGCCCACCGGTTGGGGTGCGGTGCTGGCGGCCATCACCGCGCTGTTGGTGGGCGGCGCGGTGCTGATGGGCACCATCGCCTTCAGTGGCCAGAAGTTCTTCGAGTGGCAGCTGGCGCCGCCGCGGGTTCAGAACAGCGTCAGAACACCAGCCGGCTGACGCCGTAGAACACCGCGGCGATGAGCGCCGTGGCGGGGATGGTGAGGATCCATGCCATCACGATGTGTCCGGCCAGCCCCCAGCGCACGGCCGAGGCGTTGCGCACCGAGCCGACACCGAAGATGGCGCCGGTGATGGTGTGCGTGGTCGACACCGGGATGCCCAGCGCCGTGGCCGTGAACAGCGTGATGGCGCCGCCCGTCTCGGCGCAGAAGCCGCCCACTGGCTTGAGCTTGGTGATGCGCTGGCCCATGGTCTTGACGATGCGCCAGCCACCGAACATGGTGCCCATGCCGATGGCGACGTAGCAGCTCCAGATCACCCAGCCGGGCGGCATGGTGTCGCTGGCCTGGCTGTAGCCGGCGGCAATCAGCAGCAGCCAGATGATGCCGATGGTCTTTTGCGCGTCGTTGCCGCCGTGGCCCAGCGAATACAGGCCGGCCGACACCAGTTGCAGCCGACGGAACACGTTGTCCACGCGCAGCGGTGACCATCGCAGGCAAATCCACGACACCGCCACCATCAGCAGCGAGCCGAGCAGGAAGCCCATCAGCGGCGAGATGAGGATGAAGGCTACCGTCTTGAGCACGCCGGCCCACACCAGCGGCCCGGTGCCGGCCTTGGCCAGCGTGGCGCCCACGATGCCGCCGATGAGCGCATGCGAGCTGCTCGAAGGGATGCCGTACCACCAGGTCACCAGGTTCCAGGCGATGGCGCCCACCAGCGCGCCGAAGACCACGTGCTGGTCGACGATGCCGGGCTCGACGATGCCCTTGCCCACCGTGGCCGCCACCTTGAGCTGGAAGACGAACACGGCCACGACGTTGAAGAAGGCGGCGAAGGCCACCGCATGGCCAGGCTTCAGCACCCCGGTGGAGACGACCGTGGCGATGGAATTGGCCGCGTCGTGAAAGCCGTTCATGAAGTCGAACAGCAGCGCCAGCACGACGAGCATCACCACCACCCAGAAGGCGATCTGAGTCGTCGCCATGCTGCTCAGGAGTTCTCGAGCACGATGCCTTCGACCAGGTTCGCGACGTCCTCGCAGCGGTCGGAAATGGACTCCAGGTGCTCGTAGACGGCCTTCAGCTTGATCAGCTCGCGCGTGTCCGGCTCTTCGCGGAACAGCGCCGACATGGCGCTGCGCATGACGCGGTCAGCGTCTGACTCGAGCTGGTCGATCTCCTCGCAGCTCTTCAGCACCGCCTCGGCCACCGCGGCTTCCTTCAGGCGCGGCAGCAGGGTCAGCACATGCTGCACGCGTTCACAGCAGCGCACCGAGATCTCGGACAGCCGCACCACGTCTTCCGACAGGCGCTGCAGGTCGTACAGCGACATGACCTCGCTGGTGTCCTGCAGCAGGTCGAGCACGTCGTCCATGGCATTGATCAGGCGGTGGATCTGGTCGCGGTCCAGCGGTGTGATGAAGGTGCGGTGCAGCAGGCGGTGCACTTCCGCGGTGATCTTGTCGGCGGCGCGCTCGCTGGCGCCCACCTCGTTGGCAAAACGTTCACGTTGGGCGATGTCGCCATAGTGCTGCACCATGGCCAGAAAGGAACGCGCGCCTTCGGCGATGTGCTTGCCGTGCTCGTTGAAGAGCTCGAAGAAATTGCCATCACGCGGCAGCAGCTTGCCGAAAACCATGCTCTCTCCGTCAGGTGCGGCCGGTCTGTCACCGAACTGTCACCTTCGGATTCTATGAGCCGAACAGACTACGACCTGAAAATGCAGTGCGCCGCACCCTCCAGACACAGCCCGGCCCACAGGCAGTCCCACTTCAGGGGCTGCTGCATGTCGAACACGGTAAAGGGCACGAAGATGTTGGACAGCACCAGCAGCCCGAAGGACTGCTGGATCGCAACAATTCATGGCGACAACTTCAGGGTGGGCTGGTCGGTGATGGCAGCGGCGAGGCCGCTCACCCCACCCTGGCCGGGCAGGTGCAGATCGGGTGCCAGGTCGGCCAGCGGCTGCAGCACGAAGGCGCGCAGGTGGGCGCGCGGGTGCGGCAGCGTCAGTTCGGGCGTCTGCAGCACGCGCTGGCCGTAGGCGATGAGGTCCAGGTCCAGCGTGCGCGGTGCGTTGCGGTAGGGGCGCTGGCGCCCATGCGCCTGCTCGATGGCTTGCAGTGCCCGCAACAACGCAGCCGGTTCCAGCGGCGTGCGCAGCTCGACCACGGCATTCAGGAAGTCGGGGCCGGTGGCGTCGACCGGCGCGGTGCGGTAGGTCGGCGAGCGCGCGACCAATTGCGTGCCCGGCAGCGCCGCCAGCGCCGCGACGGCCTCGTTCAGCGTGGCGCGTGCGTTGCCCAGGTTGGCACCCAGGCCCACGAACACGCGTTCGCCGGGCATCAGTCTGCCGGCGGCGGCGCGCCTTCCCCGCCACCACCACCCGCATCACCACCCGCATCACCACCCGCATCACCACCCGCACCACCACCCGCACCACCACCCGCACCACCACCCGCAGGCTTGCGCCGTCGGCGGCGGCGCTTGCGCGGCGCGCCCTCGCCTTCCGCCGCGGCGGGCGCCAGCGTGGGTGGCGGTACTTCGCCCTCAGCCGCCGGCACGCGGCGCGTGCGGGCCGGCGCCGCGGCGCGCAGGTCCTGCAGGAGTGCTTCGCGGTCGTCCTCGCTGCCGAGGTGGTAGTCCTCCCACCAGTCGGCCAGTTCGGACGAGATCTCGCCGCAGTCGGCACGCAGACGCAGGAAGTCGTAGCCGGCACGGAAGCGCACCTGGCCGGCCAGCGCCGGGGCCGAGTTGGCGGTACGGCGCTCGAAACGCGGCTGCATGAGCCAGATCTCGCGCATGTCGGCGGCCAGCTTGCCGCGGCCCGAGATGTCGCCGATGCGGGCGTCGAACACCGCATCCACCGCCTGCTGCAGCGCCGGGTAGGGGCTCTCGCCGGCCTCGCGCAGCGTCGTCCAGCGCTCCTGCACGTCGTGCCACAACATGCAGGCCAGCATGTAGCTCGGAGCCACGGCGCGGTTTTCGGCAACACGGCGGTCGGTGTCTTCCAGCGCCATGCGCACGAACTTTTCGCGCGCCGGGTTGGGCACAGCGGGCGCCAGCGCGGCGTCGAGCACCGGAAAGATGCCAAGCTGGCCGCCGATGAGCCCGAAGCGCCGCAACTGCGCCACGCTGGCCAGCGCGTGGCCGGTCTGCATCAGTTTGACCATCTCGTCGAAAAGCCGCGAGATCGGCACGTTGCTCAGCAGCGGCGCCATCTTGGCGATGGGCTTGAGCGTCGCCGCTTCGAAATCGAAGCCCAGCTTGGCCGCGAAGCGCACCACGCGGATGATGCGCACCGGGTCTTCGCGGTAGCGCGTTTCGGGGTCACCGATCATGCGCAGCAAGCGCGCCCGCGAATCCGCCAGGCCGTTGTGATAGTCGACCACGGTCTGCGTGATCGGCTCGTAGTACATGGCGTTGATGGTGAAGTCGCGCCGCGCCGCGTCTTCCACCTGCGGGCCCCAGACGTTGTCGCGCAGCACCCGCCCTTCGGCGTCGACGACGTGCTTTTTGTCGGCGCTGTCGCCGCGGGCGGGCTTCTCGGTGCTCGGCGCGGCGTCGGCCGCGGCCGCGTCGAGGTAGGCGCGGAAGGTGCTGACCTCGATGGTCTCGTGTTCGCGCCCGCGGCCGAAAACCACGTGCACCAGGCGGAAACGCCGGCCGATGATGAAGGCGCGGCGGAACAGCACCTTCACCTGTTCTGGCGTGGCGTCGGTAGCGACATCGAAGTCCTTCGGGCGCAGGCCCACCAGCAGGTCGCGCACTGCACCGCCGACGATGTAGGCCTCGTGCCCGGCCTCCTTCAGCGTCTTCACCACGCGCACGGCGTTGGCGTCGAGCAGGTCGGCATTGATGCGGTGCTCGCTGGCCGGCACCTCGGTGCGCACGCCCAGCGGGATGACCGGCTCTGCAGCCGGCGCTTCGGCGGGCGCCGCCGCCTTGCCGAACAGGCGGCCGATGAATTTCTTGATCATGAGAAGAGCTTCAGGACAGGCCAGCCGCGTTCTTGCGCGATGCGCGCAAGGGCTGGGCCGGGGTTGGTGGCCACGGGTTCGCTGACGCACTCGAGCAGCGGCAGGTCGTTGGTGGAATCGCTGTAGAAGGTGCTGCGTTCGAAGTCGCGCAGCGACTGGCCGCGCCCGGCCAGCCAGTGATGCACGCGCGCCACCTTGCCCTCGCGGAACGAAGGCGTGCCGGCGATGCGGCCGGTGATGCGGCCGTCGGCGTCGCGCTCCAGATCGGTGGCGATCAGGTGCTCCACGCCAAACAGGCCGGCAATGGGCCGGGTGACGAAATCGTTGGTGGCGGTGACCACCGCGATCAGGTCGCCCGCATCACGGTGGCGCTGCACCAGCGCCAGCGCCTGCGGGTGCAGCATGGGCTTCACGATCAGGGCCAGGAAGCGTTCGGTGGCCTTGGCCAGGTCAGCCGCCGGGCGGTGGCGCCAGGGCGAGGTGGCGAACTCGACATAGGCATGGATGTCGAGCCGGCCGGCCAGGTAGTCCTCGTAGAAGCCGTCGTTGCGGCGACGGAAGTCCTGCGCATCGGCCCAGCCCAGCGTGATGGCGAACTCGCCGAAGGCGTGGTCGGAGTCCTTGGGAATGAGCGTGCCGTCGAGGTCGAACAAGGCCAGGTTCATCGCGTCGCCGCCTCCTCGGCGGTTTCCTCGGCCAGCATCTGGCGCAGCAGCGGCAGCGTGATGCGACGGCCGGTCTGGGCGCAGTAGCTGTCCAGCCGCTGCACCACGGCCATCAGGTGCGCCAGGTCACGCGGGAAGTGGTTGAGCAGGTGGTCGATCACCTCGTCGGGCAGCAGCACGCCGCGCGCGTCGCCGTTGCGGCGCAGCGCCGCGCGCGCTTCGGCGTCGGAAGGCGCCTGCAGCGCAAAGACATGGCCCCAGGCCAGGCGCGTGCGCAGGTCGTCACGCAGTGGCAGGTCCACCGGCGGCAGGCGGCCGGCGGCGGCCACCTGCACGCCGTGCGCGGTGGCGTCGACGAAGAGCGCGAAGGCGGCATGCTGGGCGTCTTCGTCCAGCGCCTCGCAGCGATCGATGACCACCGCCGCCCAGTCGGTTGACAGCGTCCACGGCAGGTGGTCGGCGGCGTCGAACCAACCGACGTGCCGGCCCTGGGCCGCACAGCGCGCCGCCAGGCTGCGCAGCAGGTGCGTCTTGCCGCTGCCCGCCGGCCCCCACAGGTAGACCGGCGCGGCCGGCAGCAGCAGGCCTTGCAGATGCTCCAGCGCGGCGAGGTTGGCGCCGGGCACGAAGTTGTCGAAGGTTGGCTCGGGTGCCTCGAAGATGGGCAGCGGGATCTGCTTCACGGGTTCAGTGGTGGCGGCGCCATGCGGCAAGCTCGCGCCGCATCGCCGCGGCGTCACTGGCCTCGGGCCGGTGCTGAAGGTAGGTCGCCAGTTCTTCCGCGGCCTGGCCGCGGCGGCCCAGGCGGGCCAGCGCCAGGGCATGGTCGCGCCGCTCTTCCCATTCCAGCGGCAGCAAGATCACCAGCCGCTGCTGCACCGCGGCCAGGCGCGGCCAGTCGCCGGCGCTGCGGTGGACCTCTTTCAGATTGCGCAACAGCCGGGCCACGATGTCACGCGGCGGCGCGGCCTGCAGGAACAGGCCCAGCGGCACCTCGTCGTCGTCGAGCAACTGGTTCTGGCGGCGGTAGGGCTGCAGGCGCTCTTCCAGCTCCTCGCGGCCGAGCGAGCGGCCCGTGAAGGGGTCGATCACGACCTCGCCACGCGGCATGTGCAGCTTGACCAGGAAGTGACCCGGGAAGGACACGCCGCGCGCCTGCAGGCCGAGCTGGGTGGCGATCTCGATGTAGACCAGCGCCAGCGTCAGCGGAATGCCGCGCCGCGTGGCCAGCACTTCAGGCAGCAGGCTGTTGCGACGGTCGTAGTAGTCGTTGACGTTGCCGGCAAAGCCCAGCTCGTGGAAGAAATACTGGTTGAGCAGGCGCAGCCGCTGCAAAGGCGCGGCGTCGGCCGGGATGCGTCGGCGCAGCTTCTCGGCCAGCGCGTCGACCTGGGCCAGCACGCCCTGCACATCCAGGCCCGGCAACTCGTCCTGGGCCACGGCAACGGCGGCTTCCAGCACCGACATGCTGTCATCGTCGGCGACCAGGGCCGCGAAGTAGTCCAGCGCGGTGGGCGCGTCGAATTGCAGAGGTCCGGCCATTGTTGACAGTGTAGGTCAGCCGCGGCGCATGAACTGGCGCGGGCGCAGGCCGCAGGCGGCCAGCACGGCGAAGTAGAGCAGCGCCACGCCACCCAGAACGGCCGCCACCGCGGCGGCGCGCTGGCCCCAGTGCGCCTGCAGGCCTATCCAGTCGATACCCTGCGCCGCCCAGGCCAGGGCGCCGCCGACCGCCAGGTTGGCCACGCCGACGCGCCAGGCGAAGGCCAGCCAGCCAGGCAGGGGCTGGAAGGCGCCACGGCGCAGCAGCCCGACCAGCAGCAAGCCGGCATTGAACAGCGCCCCAATGCCGATGGACAGGGCCAGGCCCGCATGGCCCAGCCAGGGCACGAGGCCCAGGTTCATCAGCTGGGTGGCGACCAGGATGCCGATGGCAATCTTCACCGGCGTGCGGATGTCCTGGCGCGCGAAGAAGGCCGGCGCCAGCACCTTGATGGCCACCAGCCCGAGCAGGCCCACGCCGTAGCCCCGCAGCGCCAGCACCGTCATGGCCACGTCCTCGGGCCTGAACTTGCCGTAGTGGAAGAGCACCGCGACCAGGCCCACCGGGAAGATCAGCAGCGCCAGTGCGCAGGGCAGCGCCAGCAGCAGCACCAAGCGCAGACCCCAGTCGAGCATGGCGGAGTAGGCCGCGGCGTCCTGCCGCGCCTGTGCCGCCGACAGTTGCGGCAACAGCACCACGCCCAGCGCCACGCCCAGCAGCGCGGTGGGGAACTCCATCAGCCGGTCGGCAAAGGTCAGCCACGACACCGCACCCACGCCCACGTGCGAGGCGATCTGCGTATTGATGAGCAGCGAGACCTGCGCTACCGACACGCCCAGCAGTGCCGGCGCCATCTGCTGCAGCATGCGCTTGACGCCCGGGTGCCGCCATGCCGCCACGATGCGCCCAGGCAAGAGGCCGATGCGCGGTGCGCAGCCGATGGCCGCCAGCGCCGGCCACTGCACCAGGGCCTGCAGCACGCCGCCTACCATCACCCCACCGGCCAGTGCATACACCGGCTCGATGCCTGCCGACGCCAGCCAAGGCGCGCCCCACCAGGCCGCACCGATGACACACAGGTTCAGCAGCACCGGTGTCAGCGCCGGCACGACGAAGCGCTTCCAGGTGTTCAGCACGCCGGCGGCCAGCGCCACCATGGACATGAAGCCGATGTAGGGGAACATCCAGCGCGTCATGACCACCGCGGCGTCGAAGCGTTCGAGCCCGGAACCCATGGCCCACACCAGGATGGGCGCGCCGGCCACGCCCAGGATGCAGGTGAAGACGAGCGTCCATGCCAGCACGGTGGCCACGGCGTCGATGAGCGCGCGCGTGGCTGCGTCGCCGTCGCGCTCGCGTGTGGCGGCCAGCAGCGGCACGAAGGCCTGCGAGAACGCGCCTTCGGCAAACAGGCGGCGAAACAGGTTGGGGATGCGGAAGGCGACGTTGAAGGCGTCGGTCACGCCGCTGGCGCCAAAGCTGGCGGCAATCAACTGCTCGCGCACCAGCCCGGTGATGCGCGACAGCAGGGTCAGCAGCGAGACGGTGGAGGCGGCCTTCAGCAGATTCACGGCAGCAGGTTCACGGGCAGACAGGCAAAGACGGGGTGTGGCGCGCGGATGACGGCCGGGCGCCGGATGCTATACTCGATGGTCTTTGCTCCCCCGACTTCATAGACTCCAAGCATGGCCACTTCGACCAAAGCCAAGAAGAAGACCGTTCGCCTCGCCTCCGGCCGCAAGCGCGCCCGTCAGGACGTGGTGCTGAATGCGGCCAACACCTCGCTGCGCTCGCGCTTTCGCACCGTCGTCAAGAACGTGCAGAAGGCCGTCACCGGCGGCGACAAAACCAAGGCCGCCGACAGCTTCAAGACTGCCCAGAGCGTCATCGATTCCGTCGCCGACAAGGGCATCTTCCACAAGAACAAGGCCGCTCGCCTGAAGAGCCGCCTGGCCGCCAAGGTCAAGGCCCTGGCGCTCGCCGCCTGAAGATCCGGTCTGGGGTGCAAGCACAGGCCCGCCTCGGCGGGCCTTTTGCTTTCATGCCCCCGCTTCGGCGGGCCTTGGTCATTGGGACTCTGGAACTTCGTCCACGCGAAGTTGGTTGTCGCGCGCAAAGTTCATGACGAAGTCCCAGGCCATGGGCTCGATGCCCTTGAGCGCCTCATTGACCAGCACGCACCTCACACCGTCGATGAGTTGCGGCACACAGTAGGGCGAATAGCCGATGTAGGCCGCAATGCCACCACCGCCGTCGGGCCGAAAGCTGGACATGGCGCCGGCCAGGCGCTCGGCCCAGTCACTGGGGCGAAAGGTGCGGCCATCGAGCGTGATGCCCTGAATCGTGAACTGGCGGGTTGGGTGTGGCGTCATCGGCAGCGGCACGACCCGTGGGCCGGCCGGGATCGGTCGCGGCCGCCGCGACGGGATCGTCGCAGACTGCATTGTGCCTCGGGTTTGCTGCGTCGCAGCATGCATGACTTGCGCCATCTCCTGCCTGGATGCCCAGGCTTCGGCGCACCGAAGGCCGACCTTTAGAATCACCGGCAGCCGGTGCGTGACACAAACGTCGCCCACCGGCGTTTTGTTCTGGGCCTTACCAAGGAACGAGAGATGAACGCACCCGAGCCCGTCGCCTTCCCTGTCGAAACCCGGCCCATGCCGCACGTGATGAACACTTACGGCCGCCTGCCCATCGCGCTGTCGCATGGCCAGGGCTGCTGGCTCTGGGACACCCAGGGTCGACGTTATCTCGACGGGCTGGGCGGCATCGCCGTCAACACGCTGGGCCACAACCACCCGAAGCTGGTGCCCGCGCTGCACGAACAGATCACCAAGCTGATCCACTGCAGCAACTACTACGAAGTGCCGCTGCAGGAACAGCTGGCCGCGCACCTGTGCCGCATCTCGGGCCTGGAGGCCGCCTTCTTCTGCAATTCAGGGCTGGAAGCCAACGAAGGCGCGCTGAAGATCGCGCGCAAGTTCGGTCACGACAAGGGCATTCACCGCCCGGAAATCATCGTCTACGAGCGGGCCTTCCACGGCCGCAGCATCGCCACGCTGTCGGCCACCGGCAACCCCAAGGTGCAGGCCGGATTCGGCCCGCTGGTGGAAGGCTTCGTGCGCGTGCCGCTGAACGACCTGGCGGCAGTGGAACAAGTGGCCAGGACCAACCCCAACGTGGTGGCCGTGTTCCTGGAAGTCATCCAGGGTGAAGGCGGCATCAATCAGAGCCGCAACGAATACCTGCAGGGCCTGCGCCGCATCTGCGACGAGCGCGGCTGGCTGCTCATGCTCGATGAGGTGCAGTGCGGCGTGGGCCGCACCGGCAAGTGGTTTGCGCACCAGTGGGCCGGCATCCTGCCCGACGTCATGCCGCTGGCCAAGGGCTTGGGCTCGGGCGTGCCCATCGGCGCCATCGTCGTCGGCCCGAAGGCCGCGAACGTGCTCGGCCCGGGCAACCACGGCACGACGTTTGGCGGCAACCCGCTGGCCATGCGCGCTGGCGTGGAGACGCTGCGCATCATGGAAGAAGACGGCCTGGTGGCGCATGCCGCGCACGTGGGCGGCGTGCTGCGCCGTGCGCTGGAAGAAGGCCTGACCGCCGAGATCGCGAGTGGCGGCGTGGTCGAGTTCCGCGGCGCCGGCCTGATGATCGGCATCGAGCTCGACCGCCCCTGCGGCGTGCTGCTCGGCCAGGCGGCCGAGGCCGGGCTGATGATCAGCGTCACCGCCGAGCGCGTGATCCGCCTGCTGCCGGCGCTGATCCTGTCGGAAGACGAAGCGCGGCAGATGGCCGCCGTCCTGTGTCCATTGGTGAAGCGCTTCCTGGCCACGCCGTGAAGCCCGGTCATTCGCTGATCAAGCATTACCTGCAGTTCAAGGACCTGCGGGCCGAGGAGTACGCCTACCTCTTCGAGCGCGCCCGCATCATCAAGACGCGCTTCAAGAACTACGAGAAGTACCAGCCGCTGGTGGACCGAACGCTGGCCATGATCTTCGAGAAGGCCAGCACGCGCACGCGTGTGAGCTTCGAGGCCGGCATGTACCAGATGGGCGGCAGCGTGGTGCACCTGACCACCGGCGACAGCCAGCTCGGCCGTGCCGAACCCGCGGAAGACAGCGCGCGCGTCATCAGCCGCATGGTCGACCTGGTGATGATCCGCACCTACGAGCAGAGCATGCTCGAACGCTTTGCCGCGCATTCGCGCGTGCCGGTGGTCAACGGCCTGACCAACGAATACCACCCCTGCCAGATCCTGGCCGACATCTTCACTTTCATCGAACACCGCGGCGACATCACCGGCAAGGTGGTGGCCTGGGTCGGTGACGGCAACAACATGGCCAACACCTGGCTGCAGGCGGCCGAGGTCCTGGGCTTCACGGTGCACGTCAGCACGCCCAGCGGCTACGAGGTGGATGCCGGCGTGGCCGGCATCAGCGACGCCAGCTGCTACAAGGTCTTCAACCACCCCCTGCAGGCCTGCGAAGGCGCCCACCTCGTCACCACCGACGTGTGGACGAGCATGGGCTACGAGGCACAGAACGAAGAGCGCCGCAAGGCCTTCGTCGACTGGTGCGTCGACGACGAGATGATGGCCGTGGCCCAGCCCGACGCGCTCTTCATGCACTGCCTGCCGGCGCACCGCGGCGAGGAGGTCACGGCGGAGGTCATCGACGGCCCGCAGAGCGTGGTGTGGGACGAGGCCGAGAACCGCATGCACGCGCAGAAGGCGTTGATGGAATATCTGCTGCTGGGGCGCATCGGCTGATGGACGCGGCCGAACTGCTGAAATGTGCGGCCGACGCCTCGGCTGACCTGCGTGACGAAGCTGCGCTGCGCAGCGTCTACAGCACCGGCCCTGGCGAGACATCGCTGGCCAAGGTGGCAGACCATGTGCACGCGCTGTACCGGCCCTACATCGAAGCCTCGCCTTTTGCCGTGCTGGCCACACTCGGTTCCGAAGGGCTGGACACCTCGCCGCGCGGCGACGCGCCCGGCTTCGTGCACATCGCCGATCCACACACCCTGCTGTTGCCCGACCGCCGCGGCAACCAGCGCATCGACAGCTTGCGCAACATCGCGCGCAACCCGCAGGTGGCGCTGCTGTTCCTGATCCCTGGCGTGGGCGAAGCCTTGCGCGTGAACGGCACGGCACGCATCAGCGCCTTGCCCGTCTTGTGCGAGCACTTCGCGGTCGACGGCAAGCCGGCCGCCAGCGTGCTGGTGATCAGCGTGCGCAGCGTGTTCTTCCAGTGCGCGCGCGCCCTCAAGCGCTCGGGCTTGTGGAACCCGGCGCAGCATGTAGCGGCCGGCACGCTGCCCACACCCGGCGCCATTCTCGAATGCCTGAGCCAGGTGGGCATCGACGGCCAGGCCTACGACGCCGCGCTGCAGGCGCGGCAGGCCGCCACGCTGTACTGAACACCCCAAGCAAACGCCGCGGAACCGGCTCCGCCGGGCCGCTGGCGTTGCCCCTTGAGGGGAGGCGGCCGCAGGCCGCTTCGGGGTGGTCCTAGTACGTGGCGCGGCCGCCCGTGATGTCGAACACCGCACCGGTGGAGAAAGAACACTCCTCGCTCGCCAGCCAGGCGACCATCGCAGCGATCTCTTCCACTTCGAGGAAGCGGCCCATCGGGATCTTGCCCAGCATGTAGTCGATGTGCTTCTGCGTCATCTGTTCGAACATCGCTGTCTTCGCCACCGCGGGCGTGATGGCGTTGACGAGCACACCCTTCGTCGCCACCTCTTTCGCCAGCGACTTGGTCAGCGCGATGAGCCCGGCCTTGCTGGCGCTGTAGTGCGACGCGTTCGGGTTGCCTTCCTTGCCCGCGACACTGGCGATGTTGACGATGCGGCCGTAAGCCTGCGCCAGCATGCGCTGCACGACATGGCGGCTCGTGAGATACGGCGCGACGAGATTCACCTCGATGACGCGGCGCCACACCGCAGGGTCCAGTTCCCAGGTGCTGGCATTGCCGCCGGTGATGCCGGCGTTGTTGACCAGGATGTCGATGCGGCCTTCGTGCGCGATGGCGTTCGCCGTAGCGGCGGCCACCGCGGCATCGTCGGTGAGCTCCACCACCTCGCCGCGCACCGGCCCGAAGGCCGACAGCACCGTGCAAGCCTCGCCGAGCTTCGCCTTGTCGATATCCCAGATCACGGCGCGTGCACCGCTCTGCAGCAGGCGCTGCGTGGTGGCGAAGCCGATGCCCTGCGCGCCACCGGTGATGACGGCCACGCGGCCCTTGAGGTCGATCTGGTTCATGCTGTCAGTCCCTTCAATGCCTCGGGCGTGCCTGCGCAGTCGGCGATGTACTGGCGGATGATGTCTTCGAAGTTCGCTTCGGGCAGCAGGCCCAGCGCGTTGGCACGCAGGGCACTCGCGCCCTGCGGCCAGTTGGCCACGATGCCCGCGATGCGCTCGTCGCGCTTGACCTTCACGCGCGCGCGCACGGCCGGGCCGGCGACGGCCTCCAGCGCGTCCAGCATCTGCTGCACGGTGACGTTCAGTGCCGGCAGGTTCAGCGCCGTGCGGCCGACGAAGGCCTCGCGGCTGGCTTCATAGACGGCGATCAGGCCGTCCACCGTGCGCCGTGGTGAACTCATCGGGTGCGATACGCTCATATCGACGGGTAGCTCGGCATCCTGCCCGGCCAGCGGTTCGCGGATGATGCCGCTGAAGAAGGAACTCGCCGCGCCATTGGGCCGGCCCGGGCGCACGGTCACCGTCATCAGCCGTGCCGCACGGCCGTCAATGGTGCCCTTGCGCGTGTAGTCGGCGATCAGGTGTTCGCAAATCAGCTTCTGCGTGCCGTAGCTGGTCTGCGGTGTCGGCAAGGTGTGGTCGGCGACCTGGCCGGTCCAGGGCTGCGCCGGGTCGGGGCCGAACACGGCCACCGAGCTGGAGAAGACGAGCCTGGTGGGCGCGGCACCGCGCTCGCTGCGGTAGCGCAGCGCGTCGAGCAGCGCGCGGGTGCTGTCCAGGTTGCTGCGCAGGCCGAGCTCGAAGTCGGCCTCGCATTCGCCCGAGACCGCCGAAGCGAGATGGAACACGCCGTCGAAAGCTTCGTCGCGCAGGGCTTCGCAAGTCGCTAACAATGATTCTGTGCGGGCTTGCACACGCGCATCGACCAGCAGCGTTGCGCGCGGCGTTACCTGGTCGGCCAGCACCAGCTGATTGATGCGGCGCCCGTCCAGCGTGCCGCGCGCCAGCAGCGCCTGCGCGAGCCGCGTGCCGACAAACCCGGCGCCGCCGGTGATGAGCAGTTTCATGGGGGGTCCTTCACCAGTGCGCACCAAAGCTCGTGCGCAGTTCATCAATCTGCAGCGGCGACAGCGCTGCGGGCCGCCCGCCCGTCAGCCGCCACAGGCGCGCGGTTTCTTCGAGTTCTTCGAGCGTGGCCATCGCCGCATCCGGGCTCTGGTGCCAGACGACAGGCCCCAGGCGGTCGCACAGCACGGCGCGGATCGGCGCGCCCGCTGCCCGCGCCTCCACGACGACCCGCGCCACCCACTCGGCCACGGCCGGATCACCCGGCCGGTGGTAGGGCACCAGCGGCACGCGCCCCACCTTCATCACGAAGTAGGGCGTGATGGGCGGCAGCACGGCATCGGCCTGCCAGACGCCGTTCAGCGTCAGCGCCACCAGTTCGCTGGCATGGGTGTGCAGCACACAGCCGGCCTGCGGCTCGGCTGCGTAGATGCGCCGGTGCAGCGCCAGGGCCTTGCTTGCCGGCGCTCCGGCGCTCTGCCGCCCGTCGGCGTCGACACGCGCCAGCGTGGCCGGGTCCAGCTCGCCCAGGCAGGCATCGGTGGGTGTGATCAGGAAGCCAGCGCCATCGGCCAGACGCACACTGATGTTGCCGGCCGCGGCGTGCACGTAGCCGCGCTCGAACAGCGAGCGGCCCACGCGGCACATCACCTCGCGCTGCGCGCTCTCGTTCATGCCTGCGCCTCGGCCAGCGCTTCTTCGAAGAAGTTCGGTCCGCCGAAGTTGCCGGACTTCAGCGCCAGCCACAGCGGCCGGCCGCCGGCCTGCGTCCAGGGCACACCCGGGCAGATGACGGCGCCGATGCGCAGATGCCGCACGCCCAGCACCTGCACGACCGCGCCCGAGGTCTCGCCGCCGGCCACCACCAGGCGCTGCACGCCTTGCGCCACGAGGCCTTGCGCGATGGCGGCCAGCGCCTGTTCGACGAGAGAGCCCGCCGCCGCCACGCCCAGTTCGGCCTGCACCGCTCTCAGTTCATCGGCCGCGACGGTGGCGTGCAGCAGCACCGGCCCGGCCTGCAGGCGGCTCGCAGCCCAGGCCATCGCGTCGGCGACCTCTGGCCGTCCACAGGCCAGCGAGCGCGCGTCGATGGCGCGCGCCGGGCGGCCCGCTGCGCGCCACGCAGCCACCTGCCCTTGCGTGGCCAGCGAGCACGAACCGGCAAGCACCGCCGCAGCGCCCGTTTGCGCGTCGAGCCGCGCCGCGTCGCGGTCCAGCCGCACCCAGCCGCGTTCGGCGTACAGCTCGGGCAGGCCCAGTGCCAGGCCAGAGCCTGCCACCAGCAGCGGCAGGTCCACCGTGGCCGCGGCCAGCGTGCGCAGTTGCGCATTGCTCACCGCGTCGGCGATGGCCAGCACCACACCATCAGCCTGCAGCGCTGCCACGCGCCGCTGCACGGCCGGCACACCCGCGGCCACATCGTCATGCCCCAGCAGCCCCACACGCTGGCGGCTCTGCGCCTGCAGCACACGCACCAAGTTGCTGTCGGTCATAGGCGTCAGCGGATGTTCACGCATGCCCGAGTCAGACAGCAGCTGGTCGCCCACGAACAGATGGCCGCGGTAGACGCTGCGGCCGTTCTCCGGGAAGGCCGGGCAGACGATGGTGAAGCGCGAGTCCAGCGCCTCCAGCAAAGCCTCGGCCACCGGGCCGATGTTGCCGGCCGCTGTGGAGTCGAAGGTCGAGCAGACCTTGAAGTAGAAGCGCCGCGCGCCCGCCTGCAGCAACCAGCGCCGGGGGGCCAGCGACTGCGCCACCGCCTCAGCCACCGGCGCCGTGCGCGACTTCAGCGCCACCACCAGTGCGTCGGCCTGCTGATCCACCGGCGGCGGCTCTTGCGGCACGCCCAGCCATTGCACCGTGCGCAGGCCGGCGCGCACCAGCATGCTGGCGACGTCGGTGGCGCCGGTGTAGTCGTCGGCGATGACGCCGAGCACAGCGCCACGGGTCGGCCCGGCGTTCATGCGGCCGGCTTGGGCAGTTCCAGGCCCGCCAGATCGGCATAGAACTTGATGAGCGCGCTGTCGTCCTCAGCACCACGCCCGGCCGCGGCCGTGGCCAGATAGAGCTGGTGCGCCGTGGCCGCCAGCGGCAGCGGAAAGCCGAGCGCGCGCGCCGCATCCAGCACGATGCCCAGGTCCTTGACGAAGATGTTGACCGCCGACAGCGGCGTGTAGTCACCGTCCAGGATGTGCGGCACGCGGTTCTGGAACATCCAGCTCGAACCAGCCGAGTTGCAGATCACCTCGTACAGCGCACGCGGGTCGGCGCCAGCGCGCATGCCCAGCGCCATGGCCTCGCAGGCGGCGGCGATGTGCACACCGGCCAGGTGCTGGTTGACCATCTTCACGGTGCTGCCGATGCCAGCCTTGTGGCCCAGGCGGTAGACCTTGCCGGCCATCGCATCCAGCAGGCTGCCGGCCGCGACGAAGGCCTCGGGGCGGCCCGAGGCCATCATCGTCATCGCGCCTTCGGCCGCCTTCTTCGGGCCGCCGGACACCGGGCCGTCGATCAGCCACAGCCCCTGCGCTTCCAGGCGCTCGGCCCAGCGCGGCGGCAGTGCCGGGTCCACCGTCGCCGAACACACCACCACGGCGCCGCGGCGCAGGTGGCCGGCGAGGCCGCCCTCACCGAACAGCACCTGCTCGGTCTGCACCGCGTTGACCACCAGCACCACGACCACGTCGCAATGCGCGGCCAGATCGGCCAGCGACACCGCCGCATGCCCACCAGCAGCCACCAGACGCTGCGCGGGCTCGGGCCGTGTGTCCAGCCCCCAGGTGGGCACACCTCGGGCGACGGCCGACAGCGCCGCGCCCAGGCCCATGGAACCGAGGCCGACCACACCCAGGACCTTGGCGTCGTTCATCGTCGTGCTCCTGTCCGTGCGCCTGTCCGGGCCGCGCGCGGTGCGATCACGCCGCTGCGTTCCAGCCGCTGTGCGCCGTGCGCCAGGTGGCTGCGCGCGGCGCGGCGCGCGGCTCGCGGGTCGCCGACGGCGATGGCCTCGACGATGCCGCGGTGTTCCTTGCGCACCGCTTCCATGAAATCGGCGCGGCGCGCCTCGTTGCCACGCGTGATGCGCATGCCCTCGCGCAGGTACTGTTCCAGAAAGCCGAGCAGGCGGCTGAACTGCGGGTTGCCGGTGGCTTCACCGATGGCGCGGTGGAAGGCCAGGTCTTCGGCCACGCCGTCGGCGCCGGCCGCGGCCGCGGCGTCGATGGCCGCCAGCGCGCGCCGCAGCCCGGCCACCTGCGCACGCGTGGCGCGCTCGGCGGCCAGCGCCGCCATCTCGCCTTCCAGCACGCGGCGCACCTCTACCACGTGCACCACGGCTTCAACCGATTCCAGCACCCGCGGGTCGAACTCCAGTGGCCGGTGCTCGGCCGGCGCCGCGACGAACACGCCCGAGCCCTGGCGCGCCACCAGCAGGCCGCGCGACTTGACGCGGTGCACCGCCTCGCGCACCACGCTGCGCGACACACCGTGCGTGGCGCAGAGCTGGGCCTCGGTGGGCAGGCGGTCACCCGGCGCCAGGCGGCCGCGTTCGATCTGCGTGGCCAGCAGCGTCGCCAGGCGGTCGGCCAGCGTGGCGCGCACCATCGTGCCCGTGCCCGCCCTGGCGGCGCGCGCTGATGCAGGGGGCGGTCGAGCAGCCATATTCATCAGGTTATCAGACAACTTTACAGGCCGGCCCACGGGGTAAGCCCGATGGTGCCGGCGCGGCGCCGCGGCGTATCGTGCCGCCCTATCCCGTGCATCGCCAAGAGAGGCTGCCCCGCATGGCCAGTGTGTCCATCGCCCAGGTCAAGAAGCGCTTCGGCAGCGTGGAAATCCTGCATGGCGTGGACATCGCCATCCCCGACGCTTCCTTCACCGTGCTGGTGGGGCCTTCGGGCTGCGGCAAGAGCACGCTGCTGCGCATGATTGCGGGGCTGGAGCAGATCAGCGACGGCGAGGTGCGCATCGGCAGCCGGCGCGTCAACGAGCTGCCGCCCAAGGCGCGCGACATCGCCATGGTGTTCCAGAACTACGCGCTCTACCCGCACATGACGGTGCGCGACAACATGGCCTTTGCGCTGATGCTGGCCAAGCTGGACGCCGCCACCATCGAAAGCAAGGTCGCACGCGCGGCCGAGATCCTGGGCCTGGGTGACCTGCTGCAGCGCTACCCGCGCCAGCTGTCAGGCGGCCAGCGCCAGCGCGTGGCCATGGGCCGCGCCATCGTGCGCGACCCGCAGGTCTTCCTGTTCGACGAGCCACTGTCCAACCTGGACGCCAAGCTGCGCGTGGCCATGCGCACCGAGATCAAGGAACTGCACCAGCGCCTGAAGACGACCTCGATCTACGTCACGCACGACCAGATCGAAGCCATGACCATGGGCGACCAGATCGTGGTCATGAAAGACGGCCGCATCGAACAAACCGGCAGCCCGCTGGAGCTCTATGACCGGCCGGCCAACCTGTTCGTGGCCGGCTTCATCGGCAGCCCGGCGATGAATTTCCTGCCCGCGACGCTGCGGCGCAGCGGCAGTAGCGCGACGGTGGAACTGTCCGACGGCACGCGCTTGCCGGCGCCGCGCCACAGCACCGGCGATGACGGCCAGCCGGTGATCTTCGGCACGCGGCCCGAGCACATGGCCCTGGGCAGCGCGGGCGACGGCGGCATCGCCACCGAAGTGGCGGTGGTCGAACCCACCGGCGCCGACACCTTCGTGGCCTGCCGTCACGCCGGACGCGAGCTGTCGGTGGTCTTCCACGACCGCCATGCCTTCACGCCCGGCAGCACCATCCATCTGCAGCCCGACATCGCGCGGGCCCATCTGTTCGATGCCGGCTCAGGCCGACGCCTTGCGGCCTGAACGGCTGCGTCACAAAGAGGAGACTTCGATGAGTGACTTCAACCGCCGTCGCTTTCTGGAAGGCAGCGCTGGCGTCGCGGCCACCGCTGCACTGGGAAGCAGTGCCGTGTGGGCGCCTGCCGTGCACGCGCAGACCCTGGCCTACAAGCCCGAGAAAGGCGCCAAGCTGCGCGTGCTGCGCTGGAGCCGCTTCGTACAGGGCGACATCGACGCCTACATGGTCAACGTCAAGAAGTTCACCGAGAAGACCGGCATCGAGGTGCGGGTCGACAACGAAGGCTGGGAGGACGTGCGCCCCAAGGCCGCAGTGGCGGCCAACACCGGCGCCGGGCCCGACATCATCCTGTCGACCAACGACGACGCGAACCTCTACCCCGAGAAGCTGCTCGACGTCACCGACCTCGCCACCTACCTGGGCAAGAAGTACGGCGGCTGGTACCCGGCCTGCGAGGCCTACCTGCGACCTGACGGCAAGAAGTGGATCGGCATCGGCCTGGGTGCCGCCGGCGCCATGCTGGTCTACCGCCAGAGCCACGTGAAAGCGGCGGGCTTCGACAGCTTCCCCAAGGACACCACCGCCTTCCTGGCCCTGCTGAAGGCGCTGCACGCCAAGGGCACGCCGTCGGGCTTCGCCTTGGGCAACGCCACGGGCGACGGCCTGTGGACCAACTGGCTGCTGTGGTCGCACGGCGGCAAGCTGGTGGATGCGAGCAACAAGGTCGTGATCGACAGCCCGGAGACCCTCAAGGCCCTGGAGTACGCCAAGGAGATGTACGCCACCTTCGTGCCCGGCACACTGTCGTGGCTGGATCCGAACAACAACAAGGCCTTCCTGGATGGTCAGATCAGCCTCACCAACAACGGCATCTCGATCTACTACGCGACCAAGAACTCCACCGACCAGAAGGTGCGCGACCTGAGGGAAGACGTGTACCACGCGCAGTACCCGGTGGGCCCGGTGGGCGTGCCCACCGAGTCGCACCTGTTCTTCAACCAGATGGTGATGAAGTACACCAAGTACCCGCAGGCCGCCAAGGAGTTCCTGCGCTTCATGATGGAGCAGGAGCAGTTCGATCCGTGGCTCACCGCCGCGGGTGGCTATATCGCACCGCCGCTGGCCGAGTACACCAAGTCCGCGATCTGGACTTCGGACCCCAAGCACACGCCCTACCGCGACTGCGTGAAGAACCTGCGGCCCGCAGGCTACGCGGGCAAGCTGGGCTACGCGTCGGCGGGTGCGGCGGCCGACTTCATCGTCGTCAACATGGTGGCCGAGGCGGCCAGCGGATCGAAGACACCCAAGGAAGCCGCCGAGCGCGCGCAGAAGCGCGCCGAGCGGTATTACAAGGTCTGATATTCCGGACACCTGCGGTGCCGGAATATCTCGTCTCGTTCGAGCGGACACGGCGGGCTGGCGCCGCCGTGCCGCTCAACTCGTCGTGGGTGGGTGACTGAACCGTGCTCGAGAAACTGCAGAACAACCGCAACGCACTCGGCCTGCTGTTCATGCTGCCGGCGGCAGTGCTGCTGCTGCTGTTCCTGACCTACCCGCTCGGCCTGGGCACATGGCTGGGGTTCACCGACGCCAAGATCGGACGCTCGGGTGAGTGGATAGGCTGGGAGAACTACGCCTTCCTCATCGGTGACAGCGTCACGCAGCTGGCGCTCTTCAACACGCTCTTCTACACCACGGTGGCCAGCGTGCTGAAGTTCGGCCTGGGCCTGTGGCTGGCGCTGCTGCTGAACAAGAACATCCGGATGAAGACGTTCTTCCGCGCCGTCATCCTGCTGCCCTACATCGTGCCCACGGCGCTGTCGGCCATCGCCTTCTGGTGGATCTACGACTCGCAGTTCTCCATCGTCTCTTGGGTGCTGATGAGACTGGGACTGATCGACCGCTACATCGACTTCCTGGGCGACCCCTGGAACGCGCGCCTGGCCACCATCTTCGCCAACGTCTGGCGCGGCGTGCCCTTCGTCGCCATCACGCTGCTGGCCGGGTTGCAGACCATCTCGCCTTCGTACTACGAGGCATCGGCCATCGACGGCGCCACGCCCCTGCAGCAGTTCCGCCATGTCACGCTGCCGCTGCTCACACCCATCATTGCGGTAGTGATGACCTTCTCGGTGCTGTTCACCTTCACCGACTTCCAGCTCATCTACGTGCTCACGCGCGGCGGCCCGCTCAATGCCACGCACCTGATGGCCACGCTGTCCTTTCAGCGCGCCATCGCCGGCGGCGCCTTGGGTGAAGGCGCGGCGATCTCGATTGCGATGGTGCCCTTCCTGCTGGCTGCCATCCTGTTCAGCTACTTCGGGCTGCAGCGGCGCGCCTGGCAACAAGGCGGGCGCGACGAATGAGCGAGAAGAACGTCGACCAGGGCGGCATGGGCTACCTGGACACGCGTGGCCGCAAGCTGGTCACCATCTACCTGCCGCTGGCGGTCTTCCTGTTCGTGTTGCTGTTCCCGTTCTACTGGATGGTCATCACCTCGGTGAAGCCCGACAACGAACTGCTGTCGCGCGATGGCAACCCGTTCTGGGTGGTGGCGCCGACGCTGGCGCACTTCAAGAAGCTGCTGTTCGACACCTCGTATCCCGAGTGGCTGTGGAACACGGTGCTGGTGTCGGTGGTGGCCACGGCCTTCTCGCTCTTCGCGTCGGTGCTGGCGGCCTATGCCATCGAGCGCCTGCGCTTTTCGGGCGCCAAGCAGGTGGGCCTGTCGATCTTCCTGGCCTACCTGGTGCCGCCTTCCATCCTGTTCATCCCGCTGGCGGCCATCGTCTTCAAGCTCGGCTTGTTCGACACGCGCTGGGCGCTGATCCTCACCTACCCCACCTTCCTCATTCCTTTCTGCACCTGGCTGCTGATGGGCTACTTCCGCAGCATTCCCTTCGAGCTGGAGGAATGCGCGCTGATCGACGGCGCCACACGTTGGCAAATACTCGTGAAGATCGTGCTGCCGCTGGCGGTGCCGGGGCTCATCTCGGCCGGCATCTTCGCCTTCACGCTGAGCTGGAACGAATTCATCTACGCGCTGACCTTCATCAGCTCGTCGGAGATGAAGACGGTGCCGGTGGGCGTGGTGACGGAACTGGTGGAAGGCGATGTCTACCACTGGGGCCCGCTGATGGCAGGTGCGCTGCTGGGCTCGCTGCCGGTGGCCTTCGTGTACTCGTTCTTCGTCGAGCACTACGTGTCGGGGCTGACCGGGTCGGTCAAGGAGTAGGCACGGCCGGCCCGCGCCGCAACTTCAGCCGCGCCTTCAGCCGTGGCGCCGGCGCACGCAGCGAAGGCAGCTTGCGACGCGAGGCCAGTACCTCTTCGATGTCCTCCTGCGCGCCGTCGATCAGCACCAGGCTGGCCCGCTCGGCCTTCAGCGGCGAACGCGCGATCACCGCGTCGAGTACGGCGCGGTGCAGCGGCAGCGAATTCGCGGGGCCGTCCGGCTTGCTGGTCGAGATCTCGAAGCTGGTGCGCAGCAGCGCACACAGCGCCTTGCTCATCTGCACCAGCATGCGGTTGTGGCAGGCG
>JANNFE010000336.1:0-12729 GCA_031379415.1 Betaproteobacteria bacterium
CCGAAGCGGGCCGGGGCATCGGCCAGGGGGTGAGCTCACGCAACAGCGAGGTCATCCACGCCGGGCTGTACTACCCGCCCGGTTCGCTGAAGGCGCGGTTGTGCGTGCGCGGCAAGGAACTGCTCTACGAACTCTGTGCCAGCCACGGCGTGCCGCATGCGGCCTGCGGCAAGCTGGTGGTGGCCACGGCCCCTGAACAGCATGCGGCGCTGGACCAGCTGGTGCGGCGCGCTGCGGCCAACGCCGTGCCCTTGCAGGCGTGGACCGCGGCGCAGGCGCAGGCCCTGGAGCCCGAGCTCTACTGCACCGCCGCACTGTGGTCGCCCAGCACGGGCATCGTCGACAGCCACGCCTTCATGCTGGCGCTGCAGGGCGACATGGAACACGCCGGCGGCCTGCTGGCCCTGGAGTCGCCGGTGCGCGAGGTGCGCTTCGTGCCGGGGCGGCCTGCCGTCGTGCAGGTGGACGCCGCCGATGGCGCCTTCGAACTGGAGGCCACACACGTTGTCAACGCAGCGGGCCTGCACGCCTGCGCGCTGGCGCGCCGCTTTGCCGGGCTTGGCGAGCACCACGTTCCCCGGGCGCACTTCGCCAAAGGCAGCTACTTCACCCTGGTTGGGCGGCCGCCCTTCCGGCACCTGATCTACCCCGCGCCCGTGGACGCCTGGCTGGGCGTGCACGTCACGCTGGACCTGGCCGGCCAGGTGAAGTTCGGCCCTGATCTGGAATGGCTGGACGTGGAGCGTGCCGAGGACATCGACTACACGGTCGACGCAGCGCGGGCCTTGCCTTTCGAGGCCGCCATCCGCCGCTACTGGCCTGGCCTGCCGGCGGGTTCACTGCAGCCCGGCTACAGCGGCGTGCGGCCCAAGATCCACGGTCCGGGCGAGCCGGCGCCTGACTTTTGCATCAGCGGCCCGGCGCAGCACGGCGTGACTGGCCTCGTGAACCTGTTTGGCATCGAGTCGCCGGGTCTGACCGCGGCCATGGCCATAGCCGAACAGGTGGTGGCCTTGCTGGCCGTGCCATGAAAAGCGGCCCCCGCAGGGGCCGCTGTTATCGCTGGGCGCGCAGCCCGTTCAGGGCTTCTTGACCCACTGCTTGCACCAGCCGGGGCCGGCGACCTGCTTGCCGGCGAAGATGCCGCAACCGCCCCACGGGTCGGTGGCCTTGCCCTGGAACAGGGCGCAGTTGGTGCACTTCTGTTCCTTGGTGTGGGTCGGGAAGGCCTTGGCGTCGACCTTGGTGCTGTCGTGCTTGTAGCCCAGTGACTTGGCCAGTTCGTCCTTCGCCTCATCGACCTTGGGCATCTGGGCCTGCGCCTGGGCGGCGGCGAGCGCCGTACCGGCCACGGCCACTTGCAGCATGAATGTGCGACGGGTGCTGTGCGACATGAGAGGAGATCCTCGACGTTGGGGTTGGGGGGTTTGGGGAATGGAATCGAGCCCTGGCTTAACGCCACGGCCACGCGCTGGGATGACCTTGGTCGTGCGGACGTCGGGAAAGTTCGGTCTTGTGCGGGGGCCGGGAGGACAGGCTGTCAAGCCGGGGTCGCGGCTGACCGGTGCTGCGGGTGCACCGAGCCGGCCGCTTTCGGCTTCAGGCCGCAGGCACGGCGGTGACGCCCAGGCAGGTGTTGCAGCGGCCCAGGCCGCGCAGACGCGGGTCGGGCTTGCCGTCGCCGGTCTTGAAGTTGGCGTGGCAGCGGATGCAGACGTACATCTTGGAGCTGGACATCATGGGCCGCACGCCGGGTTCGGCGTTGGGCCGCGCGGCGGTGTACTCCGCCTGGGTCTGGCGGAGCTTGGGTCCGCTGGAGGCTTCAGAAATGGGAGGCGTGCGGCGAGTGGTCATGGCTGTGGGGTGCCGGGGGACTGCCCCGGGTCGTCGCGAAGCGTGTATTGTCCCTCGAAAACGCAGACCTTTGCACTCCGGGCTGTCATCAATGCCCCTCAGCTGCGGCCCTGAAAGTCGGGCACGCGAACCGCGCAGACGATGCCGTGCTCGCCGTTTTCGCTCCAGGCCACCTCGCCGCCCAGCACCTTCACGCGCTTGCGCACGCCGCCCAAACCCAGGCCGTGTGCCCAGGCCTGGGGGTTGCGGCCATTGCCGTCGTCGGCCACCTGCAAGGTGAGCAGCGGGCCTTCGAGCTTGAAGGCGACATCGATGCGCGAGGCGTGTCCGTGATAGAGCGAGTTGCTCACCAGTTCGCGCAGCACGCGCGTCAACGCCGACCATTGCACCACCGACAGGCGCATGTCGCGGTCGGTGTCGAAGGACCAGCCCAGCGCCACATGCGCTGCCGTCAGCCGCTGCGTGAGGTCGGATTTCCACTCCGCCGCGGCGTGCGACAGGCGGTGCTCGGCGGCCGCCAGGCCGCGCGTCAGCGTCTTCAGGTCCTGCAGGGTGTGGCGGATGTAGTCCTCCATCTCGCGCGTCTGCGCCTGGTACATCAGCGTCAGCAGGCGGGCGCCGATGTCGTCGTGCAGGTCCTGCGCGATGCGCTGGCGTTCTTCGTAGCGGCCACGCTCCACCGCCATGTCGTAGGCCACGGCGCGGCGCAGCTGGTCGACCACGCGGTCGGCCAGGCGCGCGTCTTCCAGCGTGAAGAGGCGCTGGCCACGCTGCGCGAAGCGCAGCACCAGGGCCACGGCGGAGGGTCCGGCGGGGTTGCTTTCGTCGTCGGCGCTGCGCATCGGCACCACCAGCGCGGCACCGCCGCTGACGATGCGCGAACGCACCGGCACGCGGTCGACGCGCAGCACCTCCAGCGGCTCGAAGAGTTCGCGCAGCAGCTGCGTGAGCAGCTGCGGATAGCGTGCCGGCCGCGCCTGCACTTCGCGCGCGGCGCGGTAGAGCTGGTCGAAGGTGCGCTCGGTAGTCAGCACGCGCGTGCCGATGAGATGGTTCAGCAGCCACTGCCGCGCCCCTGCATAGATGCCCAGGGCGATGAACACCGCGATGGCCAGCGAGGTGAAGGTGCCCAGCGAAAAGACGGCCACGAAGAGCAGGTCCAGCGACGTGGCCACCGTGCTCACGCCGGCCAGCAGCGCGAACTCGCGCAGCACCTGGCGGCTGCGCGCCAGGAAGGGCGTGAGTAGCAGCAGGAAGGCCAGGAACAGGTACCAGGCCAGCGAGGTGCTGGCGGCCACCAGCGGCGCCACCGCGGGCAGGTGGCCCACAGAGGCCACCACCGCGGTCACCGCCAGCAGCGCCAGCAGCGCAGCGGTGGCCAGGCGGCGCATCACCAGTGCGTAGGGGTTGGGTTCGATGCGGTGTGAACGGCCGGCCACCGCCAGGGCCACGCCGCACAGCAGCAGGGCGGCGCCCTGTGCCAACCACCACAGCGGCAGCTGCACGCCCTCACCGCTGCCGAGCGCCAGGGGCAGGGTCAGCGCCACCCACAGCACCACCACGGCCCAGCCACCGGTGGCAATGAGCCGCGCGTGCGGCAGGCGGCGCGGGTGCAGTGCGAAGAGCTGTACGGCGGCGGCGGCGGTGCACAGGTCAAGCGCCACGCGCAGCGGCAGGTCGCTGGCCATGGCGCCGGCTGGCAGGCCCAGGGTGCGGCTGGACTCCAGCGCCGTGAACAGCAGGTTGCCGGCCTGGCACAGGGCCATGGTCACGAACAGCAGATTGCGCGCCTGTGGCCGCGCCAGCATCAGCACCACCGCGAACAGATAAAGCAGCAGGGCCACGCCGGCCAGCGGCCAGAAGGACAGTCCCAGGCCCGGATAGCCGCGCGGGGCCACCGGTGCGTCGATCACGCTGCCGTCGGCAAACTGCAGCTGCACGAGCCCCGGTGCCAGCGCCAGGCGCTGCGCCAGCCCTTCGTGCTGCGCCACCTGGCGAGCGCGCTGGATGTCGTCCACCTGCCAGCGTGGCCAACGGTGCAGCAGCAGTGCATCCACCGCCAGCGGCTGGCCACCGGCCACGCGCACCTGTGTGAGCACGCGGCCGCGCATGGCGTCCAGCGCCGGCAGGGCGCTGGCCTGCAAGACCAGCGTGCCGCCAGGGCCGGCCGACCACTGCGCATCGATGTAAGGCGTGGCGGCCAGCCAGCGCGCCAGCGTGAACAGGCCCAGGCAGCCCAGCAGGGCGGCCAGCGCCAGCGCGCGGCGATGCCAGCTCATCCAGCGCCGCGGCGTGCCGCCGGAGATGTTGCGCTCGAAGGCGCTGGCCTCGAAGATGGAGTCGCCGCTGGCGCGTTCCGGCGCCGCCGCAGCGTGGGGCAGCGTCGCGCTCATCGGGTTGCGGTCTCAGCCGCGGCGGGCGGCGCCGCGGGCCACGGTCACACCAGCCCCTGCTTGCTGGCCAGCACGGCGGCCTCGGCACGGCTGGACACGTTGAGCTTCTTGTAGATGGACTTGATGTGGTCGTTGACGGTGAACCACTTGATGCCCATCAGGCTGGCGATTTCCTTGATCGTGAAGCCCTTGCTCAGGTAGGTAAGGACTTCGCTCTCACGCGGCGTCAGGCGTTCATGGTCGGGCTGCTTTTCGATGGGCACCGGCTTGCTGGTGGTGAAGGGCGCGGCCGACATGAAGCCCGAGTCGTGCGTGTGGCCCTCGCCCGCGGGTGCATGGCGAAAGTGCGTGAGCAGGCGCCGCGCGATGGCCGGCGACAGAGGCGGCTGGCCGCGCACGATCTTCTGCAGTTCTTCCACCAGCACCTCGAAGCGGTCTTCCTTCAGCAGATAGCCGTCGGCGCCGCATTGCAACGCCGGGAAGAGGTGGTCGTCGTCGGAATACAGCGTGGTGACGATCTTGGTCGCCGGGTAATGCGACAGCTCGGCCAGCAACTCCATGCCGTTGCCGTCGGGCAGTTCCAGGTCGACGAGCACCAGCTTGAAGGGGTCGACGCCGTGCAGGCCTTGGGCGCCGCCGGTCAGCGAGATGTGGCGGCGCGCGTTTTCCAGATCACCGGCTTCGGTGATGGAGATGGCGTCGCTGAAGCTTTCACGCACCACGCGGCACAGGAAGCTGCGCGCGACCGGGTTGTCTTCGAGGATCAACACCTTCACGGTCATGACGCCGGTCTCCTGCAAGCGAAGACCGCGATCCTAGCGCGGAAGACCGCACACCTTGTCGCTGATCGTGTCCCTCTTACGGGTTGACCAGCAGCAGCTTTCCCTGCACCTGCCGCGAGCCCATGCGCGCGTAGGCAGCCTTGAGATCGGCCATCGGCATGACGCTGTCGATCACCGGCTTGACGTGGCCCTGCGCGTACCACTGCGCCAGCTGCACCAGCGCTGCGGCGTTGGCGTGGGGCTCGCGGCGCACGAAGTCGCCCCAGAACACACCGACGATGGACGCGCCCTTCAGCAGCGCCAGGTTCCACGGCAGCGCCGGGATGCCGCCGCCCGCGAAGCCCACCACCAGGTAGCGGCCGCGCCAGGCGATGCTGCGGAACACGGGCTCGGCGAACTCGCCGCCCACGGGGTCGTAGACGACGTCGGGGCCCTTGCCGTCGGTCAGGCGCTTCAGCTCGTCGCGGATGTTGGCCGTGCTGTAGTTCAGCGTGGCGTCGGCACCCAGTTCCAGGCAGCGCGCGCACTTCTGATCGGTGGACGCGGCGGCGATGACGCGCGCGCCAGCCGCCTTGGCAATCTGCAGCGCCGCCGTGCCCACGCCGCCGGCCGCACCCAGCACGAGCACCGTTTCGCCGGCCTTCAGCTGCGCGCGGTCGATCAGCGCGTGATGTGAAGTGCCGTAGGTGAAAGCGAAGGCCGCACCGTCGGTGATGGCGAAGCCCGGCGGCAGCGGCAGCACCCCTTCGGCGCGCGCGATGGCATGGGTGCCGAAGCCGCCCGTGCTGCCGATGGCGGCCACCGGCATGCCGGGTTTGAGGTGCGTGACACCTTCGCCCACCGCATCGACGAGCCCGGCGAACTCGGAGCCTGGGACGAAAGGCAGCGGCGGCTTGGTCTGGTACTTGCCCTGCACGATGAGCAGGTCGGGGAAGTTCAGGCTGGCAGCCTGCACGGCGATGCGCACTTCACCGGGTTTCGGTTCCAGCGTCGGCAGTTCCTGCCAGGTGAGGGCGTCGACACCGTCGAGCGTGGTGCACAGCCAGGCATGCATGGGACCGACCCTTCAGAGCGACTGGCGCTGCACGTTGGCTGCCAGGGCCTGGCGCAGCGTGTCGATGCTGTCGGCCAGATGCACGCGGGTGTCGGTGTCAGCGGCCTTGCCGCCGCGGCCGGCCGCGCCTTCCAGGCGGGCCAGCAGCGCACGTGCCTGCACGCGCACCAGGCCGCGCGCATCGGCGCGTGCGAAGGGCGATGGCCGCAGCAGCGCCGCCGCCAGGCGATTGACGTGGCTGCGCTGCAGCTCGCGGCGCGGCTGTGCGATGGCGGTGTTGAGCGTGCCGCCCTTGCCGAGTTCGCTCCACACGTCGTCGGCCAGGCGCTGGTACATCTCGGTCAGCTGGAAGGCCTCGGCGGGCTTGTCGACCTTGCCGGCACTGTCCAGCACGCGGGCGGCCAGGCCGTCGCTCATCAGGAAGTTGAGCAGCGCGCGCTGCAGGTCGAGCAGGCGTTGCGGCAGCGCGAAGTCGGTGCCGTCGCCGATGGCATCGGCGCGGTCCAGGTAGTCGGGCGCCAGGCGGCGCTGCAGCGCCGGTGTCAGGCTCAGGCCAGCGGCGGCGACGCCGGCGCGCGACATGCGCGCCAGCGCGTCGCGCGGCACCGGGGCGGCCACCGGCTGCAGCGGGTCGCGGCCGCTGCCGGGGTAGTCGCGCAGCGTGCGCACGCCGCCGATCTGGCGCGCCAGCACGCCCACGGCACGCGTGGCGTCGGCGATGGCATAACCCAGCGAGCGGCGCAGCACGGCGTAGTCGCGCTGCGGCGAGAGCGCGCGCGTTTCCTGGCGCTTGAAGAGGTCGCGCGCGATCGCCAACCGCTTGGCCGCGAAGGCCAACGGGTCGTTGCCGAGGTCGAGCTGGATGGTCTCGGGGTCGAGGCCGAAGAAGATGTCTTCGTCGGTGCCGTAGGCCAGCAGCGGCTCGCTGCTGCGCGCGGCGATCTTCTGCAGTTCGGCGCGTTCATCGGCCGGCTTGATGCCCGGGGCCATGGGCTTGTAGGCGTACTCCACGGCCCAGTAGTCGTAGGGGCCGATGGTGCTCTGGAAGGGCACGCCGCCAGTCTTGCCAGGGCTGGGCAGGTTGACTGCGTTGTATTCCATCACCGAGCCGGTGGTGCCGTAGGCGCGTGTGAACTCGGCGTCGGCCAGCTGCGCTTCGGTGTAGGCCCGCGAGGCGCGGAAGTTGTGGCGCAGGCCGAGGGCATGCCCCACCTCGTGCATGATGGCTTCCTTCACGTAGTCCTGCACGAACTGCTGCGCCAGCGGGCTGTCGGGTTCGAGTTCGCCGCGCGCTTCCATCACGTCGAGCGCATAGCCCAGCTGTTCGGCGGCCAGCGCACCATGCATGCAGCGCATCATCTCGCTGGGCATCACGCCACCTGGCACCAGATCGGCCGGTGGCTCGAAGGGCGAAGCGAAATTCGGCAGCCCCGAGCCACTTGCAGTCGCCGCCGACGGCCCGCCCAGCACCTGCGAGCGCAGGCCGCGGATGGTGCGTGAGGACATGCCTTCGAAGGCGATGTCGGCGTCCAGGATCTCACCGGTGCGCGGGTCGACATGGCTGGGGCCGATGGCGCCGAAGATGGGGTCGGCGTTCATCATCCAGCGCACCGAGGCGTAGCCGAAGTCGAGCGTGTCGAACTTGGCGTCGTCGGGCTGCTGTTCGACGGTGATGGCACCGCGGATGCCGATCTTCTCGAACGCTTTGTTCCATTCCAGGATGGCGGCGCGCACCGTCTCGCGGTAGGCCAGGGGCACGTTGCGGTCGATCCAGAAGTTGATGGGCTTGACCGGCTCGGACAGCTCGGCCGCCGGGTCCTTCTTGTCCAGCCGCCAGCGGTTCACGTAGCGCTGGCGCGGCGACAGCTGCAGGTCGTCGGAAAAGTCGAGCACGGTGCTCGTGAACATGCCCAGGCGCGGGTCGGCGCGGCGCGGCGCCATCGGCACTTCGGGCAGCGGCGCCAGCGAATAGCTCAGGCCGATGAGCATGCTGCGCGCGTCGGGCAGGTAGCGCGGAATGACGGGCACCGGCGCGCCCAGCGGTGCACCGAAGGTCGGCGCGGCCAGGCCGCCCGTGTAGAAGTGGCTCTGCGTCTCCAGCGTGGTGGCCGCGGGCGTGCCGCGCACGGCGGTGATGACGGAGTTGCTGCGGTCCAGCGAATAGCCCTGGCGCAGGCCGCGCTGCAGCATCATGCCCACGCCCAGCATGTCCTGCAGGAACAGGCCGTTGGCTTCGATCAGCACGCTCTTGCGGTCGGGGTGGGGCGCGCTGACCACCGGCACGGCGCCGATCAGGCTGTGCGAATAGCTGTCGGCCACGGCGCGGGCTTCGGGCGTGCCGGCCTTGGCGCTGATGTCGGTGTTGCGCGCTTGCAGCCGCACCTGGTTGTACACACGCTGGAATTCGACGATCTGCGCGCCGCCGGCGCCGTTGATGGGCATGGCCATCAGGCCACCCAGCACCCAGGCTTCGCTGATGCCGCTCTTGATCTTGGGCGACAGCAGGAAGGGCTGCCCCAGCTGCGAAGGCAGCAGTTCGATCCAGACCTTGTCCTCCTTCTGCCACAGCACCAGCGGGCCGTCGATGCGGCGCGCGTCCTTGATGACGGTGGCAAACGGCGGCGGGCTGCCGGGTGGCGTGGCCGGCGCAGCTGTGCCCGGCGCGGCACTGGCTGCCGCGGCCGGCGGGCGCGCCGCAACGGGTGTGGCAGAGGGTGCGGCGGAAGGTGCGGCAGAAGGCGCCGCAGCGGTCATGCCGGCCGCAGGCGCCGGGTTCTTGTCGGCGGACGCTTCGGTCTTGTCGGGCAACTGGGCGCAGGCCGCCAGCAGCCCGGCAGTGGCGAGCAGCGACGCGGCGCGGGGAAGGGGGGTGCGGGTGCGCATGGGGCAGCAGGGCGCCAGGGCCGAAATCACGAAAGCTCATTGTGGGCCAAAGCCGCCGTTGGCGCTCTTCCGCCGCTGCGCAGCCCTGCACGCCGCGACCGGTGACTCAGTCGATGGTCTGCCGGTAGCGCAGCATCGACACCGTGCCCATGACCACGATGAAGGCCGCGATGGCCGCCACCTCGGGCCACAGCGGCGCCAGGCCCGCGCCTTTGAGCATGATGGCGCGCACGATGCGCAGGAAGTGCGTCAGCGGCAGCAGCTCGCCCAGGTGCTGTGCCCAGCCCGGCATGCCGCGGAAGGGGAACATGAAGCCCGACAGCAGGATGTTGGGCAGGAAGTAGAACATCGTCATCTGCATGCTCTGCATCTGCGAACGCGCGATGGTGCTGAAGGTGAAACCGACCGCCAGCGTGGCGACGATGAAGAGCAGCACCATCGCCGACAGCAGCAGGAAGCTGCCCAGCATCGGCACGTCGAAGAGCAGGCGCGCCGAGGCGAAGACGATCAGCACCTGCACATAGCCCACGAGCACGTAGGGCAGGATCTTGCCGACCATCATCTCCAGCGGCCGTACTGGCGTGGCCAGCAGGTTCTCGAGCGTGCCGCGCTCACGTTCGCGGGTCATGGCCATGGCCGTCATCATGACCAGCGTCATGGTCAGGATCACGCCCATCAGCCCCGGTACCACGTTGTAGGCGCTCAGGCCTTCGGGGTTGTAGCGCCGGTGCAGGCGCAGCTCGAAAGGCGCGCTGCCCGCGCGCAGGTGGGCCAGCGAGCCCTGCAGTTCACGCGCCAGGGCCAGCGCCGGCAGCTGCTGCAGCGCGGCCACCGCCGGACCGGTGGCGGCGGGGTCGGTGGCATCGGCGTAGACGGCCAAGGCCGGCCTCTCGCCGCGCAGCAGGCGGCGCGTGAAGTCGGCCGGGAAGACCAGCGCGAATTGCACTTCGCCGCGGGCGATGAGCGCTTCGGCTTCGCTGTCCGAGACCGTCGCCACGACGCGGAAGTAGCCCGTGTTCTCGGCGGCGCGCACGATGCTGCGCACCAGCGGGCCGTCGTCCAGCGCCACCACGGCGGTGGGCAGCTGGCGCGGGTCGCCGTTGATGGCGTAGCCGAAGAGCACCAGCTGCATGAGAGGCACGCCAATCAGCATGGCGAAGGTGAGGCGGTCGCGGCGCAGCTGCACGAACTCCTTGCGCAGCACCGCGACGATGCGGCCCCAGCTACGAGAAATTGTCTTGAGCATGCGCGGTGAGGGCGATGAACACGTCTTCCAGGCCGGTGGCGATGGGCGTCACCGTCCAGCCGCCCTGCGCCCTGGAAGCCAGCCAGCCCGGCAGGTCGGCCCCTTGGGCCGCGCTGACGTGCAGGGCATTGCCGAAGGCCACCACCATCCAGCGCGCATCGGCCTGCAGCAGCGCGCTGGCGGCGGCCAGATCGCTGCCGCGCAGTTCCCAGGTCTGCAGCGCGGCGTGGGCGATGACCTGCTCGGCCGTGCCGGTGGCGAGCAGCCGGCCATACGAGATGTAGACCAGCTTGTGGCAGCGCTCGGCCTCGTCCATGTAGTGCGTGCTGACGAGCACCGTCAGGCCGTCGGCGGCCAGGGCGTGGATCTGCTGCCAGAAGTCGCGCCGCGCCTTGGGGTCGACGCCGGCCGTGGGTTCGTCCAGCAGCAGCAGTTCGGGCTCGTGCAGCATGCAGGCGGCCAGGGCCAGGCGCTGTTTCCAGCCGCCGGACAAGGAACCTGCCAGCTGGCCGCGCCGTTCCACCAGGCCCAGCCTTTCCAGCGCACCGCGCACCACGGCCTGGCGGCCGGCCATGCCGTAGGCGCGGGCGACGAAGTCGAGGTTTTCCTCCAGCGTCAGGTCTTCGTAGAGCCCGAAGCGCTGCGTCATGTAGCCCACGCGCAGCTTGATGCGGCGGGCTTCGGTGCGGATGTCGTGGCCCAGGCAGCGGCCTTCACCGGCGTCGGGCTGCAGCAGCCCGCACAGCATGCGGATGGTGGTCGTCTTGCCGCTGCCGTTGGGGCCGAGGAAACCGCAGATCTCGCCACGCCGCACCTGCAGCGCCACATCGTCGACGACGGTGCGGCCGCCGAAGCGCTTGACCAGGCCGCGCACGTCGATGGCGAGCTCTTCGCTCATCGCGGTGCCGCGACGAAGCGCACGTCCAGCGGTTGCCCGGGCTTGAGCAGCGGCGCGTCCAGCGGTTCGGCCTCGACCATGAACACCAGCTTGCTGCGGCTGCCCGTGCTGTAGATCACCGGCGGCGTGAACTCAGCCTGCGGCGAAACCCAACTGATGCGTGCCTTCATGCCCGCGGGGCAGCCGTCGCAGGCGAGTTGCACCTCGCGCCCGGGTTGCGCCTGCGGCAGCAGCGGCTCGGGCACGAAGAAGCGCACTTTCAGCGCCGTGGGTGGCAACAGTGCCAACACGGGTGTGCCGGCGGCGACCCACTCGCCGGGACGTGCCAGCAGGTCGAAGACCACGGCGTCGGTGGGTGCCGCGCGTTCGCGCTGCGACTGCCGCCAGCGCGCCAGGGCCAGCTCGGCATCCGTGCCCTGCGCCTCGGCCGCCGCGGCAGCGATCTCGTCGCTGCGCGCCGCCTCGCCGGCCAGCGCGCGTTGCGCCTGTAGCTCACGCACGCGCGCCGCGTCGCGGTCACGCGCGGCGGCCAAGTCGTCCATCTGCAGCGGCGCCACGAAGCCCTGCGCCACCAGCGCCTGCTGGCGTGCCAGCGCCGAAGTCGACGCCTTCAGCGCCGCCTGGGCCTGCGCCAGTTGCTGGTCCAGCGCCGCCAGTTCGTTGGGGCGCCTGCCCTTGCGCAGATTGGCCAGCAGCGCGTCGGCCTTGAGCTGGCGCGCGCCGGCGGCATCGCGGTTGAAAGTTTCGGCATCGCTGTCCAGAGAGAACAAGGTCTGGCCCTGCTTGACGGCATCGCCACGCCGCACCACCACGCTCTGCAGCAGGCCGGCGCTGGTGGGTGAGACGTAGACCAACTCGGCCTCGGCATAGCCGCTCATCGGGGCGTCGGCCGCCGGCCCCTGGCAAGCCACCAAGGCCACGCAGGTCCAGGTGATGAGGCGCATGTGCATGCCGCAGCTTATCGGCGGCAGCCGGTGCGCACAACAAAACGGCGGCCCGTGGCCGCCGTCTTTCAAGCGCGCTTGATGGCCGTCAGTGAATCGGCTTGAAGCGCACGCGCTTGGGCCGCGCGCCTTCCTCGCCCAGGCGCTTCTTCTTGTCGGCCTCGTACTCCTGGTAGTTGCCGTTGTAGAAGAACCATTGCGAGTCGCCCTCGCAGGCCAGGATGTGGGTGCAGATGCGGTCGAGGAACCAGCGGTCGTGGCTGATGACCATGGCGCTGCCGGCGAATTCGAGCAAGGCCTCTTCCAGCGCGCGCAGCGTTTCCACGTCCAGGTCGTTGGACGGTTCGTCGAGCATCAGCACGTTGCCGCCCTGGGCCAGGGTCTTGGCCAGGTGCAGGCGGCCACGCTCACCGCCCGACAGGCTGCCCACCAGCTTCTGCTGGTCGTTGCCCTTGAAGTTGAAGCGGCCCAGGTAGGCGCGGCTGGGCATCACGAACTTGCCGACGATGATGTTGTCCAGACCACCCGAGACGTCCTGCCACACCGTGTTCTCGGCCACCAGGCTTTGCCGGCTCTGATCGACGAAGGCCAGTTGCGCCGTCTTGCCGATCAGCACCTCGCCCGAGTCGGGCTTCTCGCTGCCTTGCAGCATGCGGAACAGGGTCGATTTGCCGG
>JANNFE010000361.1:0-19079 GCA_031379415.1 Betaproteobacteria bacterium
TGCCACAGCCGCGTGTCCTGCTGCGTCAGCGGGATGAACTCGCCCGCCGCACTGAACTGCGCCGGCCGCCGCGCTTCGCAGTACAGCAGCATCGCCAGCAGGCCCAGTGCCTCGGCGGTGTGGGGCAGCGCGGCGGCCACCAGGCGCGCCAGGAACAGCGCCTCGTCGCGCAGCTCGCCCTGCGCCTCGGGCGCTGGCGAAGCGAGGTCGCCGCCGATGCTGTAGGCGCCGTAGATGCCCTCCAGCACAGCCGCCAGGCGCGCCGGCAGTTCGGCGGGCTCGGGCGTCTCGAAGCGCAGCCCGGTGTCGCGGATGCGCGCCTTGGCACGCACCACGCGCTGCGCCATTGCCGCAGGCGAGACCAGGAAGGCCGGCGCGATGGCCTGTGCGTCCAGCCCGAGCACGGCCTGCAGCATCAGCGGCGCATGCACCGAAGCCGGCAAGGCCGGGTGGGCGCAGATGAAGAGCAGCTCCAGCCGACGGTCGGGCAGCGCGGGCACCGCAGGCGCTGCGGGTTCGGCGTCCAGCAGCACCTGCACCTCGGGCGACTCGGCCAGCCGGCGGCTGCGCTGCTGCTGCAGCAGTTCGCGCCTGGCGGTGGTGAGCAGCCAGGCGTCGGGGTTGGACGGCACGCCCTGCTGCGGCCACAGCGTGAGGGCTTTCACCAGCGCCTCGGACATCGCGTCCTCGGCCGCTGCGAGGTCGCGCCACTGGTAGGCCAGCCAGGCCACCAGGCGGCCGTAGGCCTCGCGGGCGGCGAGTGCCGCGCGTTCGGCTTCGGGCCGGCCCGTGGGCGCGCCAGCCGCCATCAAGCCACCGGCATGCCCGGTGGCGGCGGCATCACCGGCCGCACCTCCACGCCGCCGGCCGCCGCATTGGGCGCGCGGGCCGCCCATTCCAGCGCCACGTCGAGCGACGGCACTTCGATGACGAAGAAGCCGCCCAGGTGCTCGCGCGTGTCGGCGAAGGGGCCGTCCTGCACCTGGCGCTGGCCGCCGGCCACGCGCAGCGTGGTGGCGGTGTGCGGCGGCATCAGGCCGGCGCCGCTCTTCACGATGCCCGCGCCCGCCAGCGCGCCGACGTAGGCGCTCCAGGCGCCCCAGTAGACGGGCGCCTGCGCGGGGTCGTCGCGGCGTGCGAGTTCGGCTTCGTTTTCGTAGAACATGAGCATGTAGTCCATGGTGCGTCCTGGGTGTGATGTGAGGGTTGCAGCGGGCCTTGGCCGGCATGCCGCCCAAGGCCGGGGTCGCGTGTTGGTGGATCATCATTGCATCGGGATGTCCTTTGTTGGCGGGCGTCGGAATCGCCGCCCTCACTGGGCAGATGCGCGGCCGGCGGGCCGATCGACATCAGGGCGCCAAAATTCTTCGCCGCAGCTTCAGCTGCCGTCGTTCAGCAGCGCCAGCAATGCGCGGTGCCCGCTGCCGGCCTCGTCGGCGATGCGCCGCAGCAGCTCGTGCAGCGGCAGCGCGGGCCAGGGCGGGTCGGGGTGCGCCAGGTCCGCGCGGCGTGCCCAGGCGGCGCGCAGTTCGTCGCGGTCGGCCATGCCGAGGCTCTGATCCTCGGCGCCGAAGGCCAGCACGCGGCGCGCCGCGGCGGCGTGGCCGTGGGCTTCGGCGAACTCGGCAAAGCCGAGCAGCAGCGCTGCCTTCAGCGCCGGGGCGCCCAGCGCCAGCGCCAGCCGCGCTGCGTCGGCCAGTTCGGTGCGTGCGGCCTCGGGCTGGCCGCAGCGCAGCGCCAGGCGCGCGCGCTGCACCTGCAGCCAGCCGGCCAGCGGGCGCAGGCCGGTGCTGCGCGCCACCTCCAGCGCGCGGTCGGCATGGGCCTGGGCGGCCGGCCAGTCCTGCGTCTTGAAGGCCAGTTCGGTGAGGTTGGCCAGCGCATAGGCGCGTGTGCTCGTGAGCCCTTCGCGTTCGCTGAGCGCCAGGGCCTCGCGCAGCAGCGCGGCGGCGGCCTCGTCCTCGTCCATGAACATGCGCATCGAAGCCATGTTGCTGAGGCCGAGCGCCAGCGCCGCATGCTGGCCGTCGCGCCGGTACATGGCCAGTGCCTCGTCGGCCAGGCGCAGCGCCTCCGCGTAGTGGCCCGAGCGCTTCTCCACCAGGGACAGGTTCTCGAGCAGCTTCGCCACGGGCTGGGACAGCGCGCGGGCCAGCGCCAGCGCCTCGCGGTAGCGGCGCCGGGCCTCGGCCAACTGACCGGTGGCCGTGGCGCAGGCGGCCAGCTCGCGCAGCGCCAGCAGCCGCGCCGGGCGGTCGCGTGCGGCGCGCGCCAGCGCCAGCGCCTGGCTGGCGTGAACCTGCGCGTCGGCAACGTGGGACAGGCGGTAGTGCATCAGGGCCACCTGCCCGTGCGCGGTGGCCAGCAGCCCCTGCGCCTGCTCCAAGGCCGGCGCGTCCAGCAAGGGCCGCAGCAGCGCCAGGCCGTCTTCGAAGCGGGCGCGGTGCTCGCAGTGGTCCACCAGCACCAGCGCCATGCGTGCCAGCGCATCGGCCTGCGCCTGGTCCAGCGCATGCTGCCAGGCCAGCCGGCAGTTCTCGAACTCGGCGTCGATGAGGTCCAGCGCCTGGCCTTCGCCGGTGGCTGCGCGGCGCTGCAGCTGGCGCAGCAGGTCGTGGAAGTGGGCGGCGTGTCCGGCTTGCGTGCGCATGCGGGCCTCGCCCTGCAGGCGTTGATGCGCCAGCTGCTGCACCAGCGGGTGCAGCTGCAGCCGCGCGCCCTGGCGGTGCAGCAGCGACTTGTCGAGCAGCGCCGCCAGCACCGGCAGCGCAGCGCCGGCCACGGCGCGCGCCGCCTCGGGCGTGAAGCCGCCGCGGAACACCGCCAGCCGCGCCAGCGCCTGCTGCTCGGCGGCGGCCAGGCGCTGCCATGACTGCTCGAAGACCTGCTCGATGCTGGCGTGGCGCGGCGGGTGCGTGGCGTCGACGGCGCGCAGCAGGTCGCTGCCGCGCCGCAGTTCGTCGGCAATGGCCGCCGCCGGCATCAGCCGCACCCAGGCCGCCGCCAGTTCGATGGCCAGCGGCAGGCCGTCGACCTGGCGGCAGATGTCGACGATGGCCGCGCGCTCGGCGGCCGGGTCCAGCGCCGGCTGCAGGCGCTGCGCGGTCTGCACGAACAGGCGCACGGCGTCGAAGGCCTCGGCGCGGTCTTCGTCTTCGGGCTCGGGCCAAGGCAGGCCTTCCAGCGGCATGGACCATTCGCCGGCCACCGGCAGGCGCACGCGCGATGTCACCAGCAGCTTGATGCGCGGGCCGGCCGCCAGCAGGCGTTCCAGCACGGCCGCCTGTTCGGCCAGGGCCTCGAAGTTGTCCAGCACCAGCAGCACCTGGCGCGATGCCAGCGCCGCGGCCACTGCGGCAAAGGCATCGCCCGGCGCGGCGCTGCGGCCGACGCCCAGTTCGTGCAGCAGGCGGCCGAGCAGCAGGGCCGGGGTGTCCACGTCTTCGAGCGCCACGAACACGCTGCCGTCGGCAAACTGCGGCGTCAGCGCGTGCTGGGCATGGCGCGCCAGCCGCGTCTTGCCGATGCCGCCAGGTCCGATCAGGCACAACAGCCGGCATTCGTCGCGCGCCAGCAGCGCGGCGATGCGGCGCAGCTCGATGGCGCGGCCGACGAAGCCGGGGTCCATGGGTGGTGACGCGGCGGGCGCGTGGGCGGCGATGGTCTGACCCAGCGCGTCATGCGCGGCGCGCAATGCGGCCCCGGGTTCGACCCCCAGTTCGCGGGCCAGCCGTTCGGCGAACTCGCGGTAGGCCGTGCGCGCCGCGGCGGCGCGGCCGTCGCGCGCCAGCCAGTGCAGCTGGGCCTGCAGCGCGGCTTCGTCCAGCGGGTCTTGTTCGAGCAGGCGCGCGGCCAGCGCCAGCGCCGGCGCGGCCGCTTCGGCGCGCGCCAGTTAACGCAGCGCGGCGGCGCGCCAGGCGGCGCGCAGGCGCTCGCGTTCGAAGGCCAGCCAGCGGGTCCAGCCTTCGTTGCTGCCGCCACCGTCGTAACCTGACAGCAGTGCGCCGCGCACCTGCACCACGGCTTCGGCATCGCGGCCATCGCGCAGCGCGCTTTCGAAGTCGGCCACGTCGGTGGGCAGCGTCAGGCGCAGCAGCAGACCCTGGGTCTCCACGCTCACCGCGCCCGCCAGGTCGGGCAGGCGGAACAGCGTCTTGCGCAGGTTGGCATGGGCCTGCGTGGCAGCGGCTTCGGGCCACAGCAGCGCGGCCAGCTCGGCGCGTGGCACCCAGTCACCGCGCAGCGCCAGCAGCGCCAGAAGCTGCGTGCGGCGCTCGAAGGGCAGGGCCAGGCGCAGGGCGCCGCGCTCGACGGCGGGTGTGCCGAACAGGCACAGGCGGGTGGGGTGCGCTGGCATCGGGCCGCGAGTATCGCGCCGTGCAACGGCCGTGCAACGCCCCGGCGCCGACAGTGCGGGCACCCACCACCCCATGGAACCCTCATGACCGTCGATTCCCCCGTCGCCACGCCGCCCGCCATCGACCTGGCGGCCATCAAGCAACGCCAGCAGGCCACCTGGGCCAGCGGCGATTTCGCCGTCGTCGGCACCACGCTGCAGATCGTCGGCGAGCAGCTTGCCGAAGCCGCCGAGATCTGGGCCGACGAGCGCGTGCTCGACGTGGCCGCCGGCAACGGCAACGCCACGCTGGCCGCCGCGCGCCGCTTTGCCCACGTCACCAGCACCGACTACGTGCCGGCGCTGCTGGAGAAAGGCCGCGAGCGCGCCCGCGCCGAAGTGCTGCCGGTGAACTTCCAGGTCGCCGATGTCGAGGCGCTGCCCTTTGCCGACAGCCGCTACGACGTCGTGCTGTCGACCTTCGGCGTGATGTTCGCGCCCGACCACGCCAAGGCCGCCAGCGAGATGCTGCGCGTGCTGCGCCCGGGCGGCCGCATCGGGCTGGCCAACTGGACGCCCGAAGGCTTCATCGGCCGCCTGTTCAAGGTCATCGGCCGCCATGTGCCGCCACCGGCAGGGCTGCAGTCACCCGCGCTGTGGGGCACCGAGGCGCACCTGAAGGCATTGTTCGGTGCCAAGGCTGCGAGCTTGGACATCCAGCGCCGCATCTTCAACTTCCGCTACCGCTCGGCCGCGCACTGGGTGCAGGTGTTCCGCGACTTCTACGGCCCCACGCACAAGGCTTTCGCCGCGCTGGACGCGGTGGGCCAGCAGGCGCTGGAGCTGCACATCACGGCGCTGCTGGAAGAGCTGAACACGGCCGGGCCGGCATCGCTGGTGGTGCCCGCCGAGTACCTCGAAGTCGTCATCACCAAGCGCTGAGGAGCCGACCATGAGAGAACTTGTCCAGCTCGTGGCCGCCGCCACGCTGGTGCTGGCCGCGGCGAGCTTCGTCAGCCTGGCCGACGCCGGAACCAGCTTCGCAGCGCCGCTGCCGACCCTGGCACCGGTTGGCCCGGCACGCCTGACGCTGACGCTGTCGGCGCGGGGCGTGCAGGTCTACGAATGCCGCGTGACTTCCGCCGCTGCCGCCGGCGCTGCCGAGTGGGCCTTCGTGGCCCCCGAGGCCGAGCTTTTCGACGCGATGGGCCGGCGCGCCGGCAGCCACGGCGCCGGGCCGTTCTGGCACGCCGGCGACGGCAGCCGCATCGTCGGCAGCGTCACCGCGCTCCACGACGCACCGGTGGCCGGCGCCATTCCCTGGCTGCTGCTGCAGGCCCGCCCGACGGGCGCCGACGGCGCTGGTCGGACTTTTGGCCGCGTCAGCCATGTGCAACGCATCAACACCCAGGGCGGCGTGGCGCCGGCCGCGGGCTGCCAGCGCGAGACGCTGGGTCACACCGTGCGCGTGCCCTACAGCGCCGACTACCTTTTCTTCACCACCACCTGAGAACCACCATGAAGAACACCCATTCCCTGCACGCGCTGGCCCTTGCCGCCGCCGCCCTGGCCGCGGCACCGGAGGCTCGCGCTGACCTCATCACCGACTGGAACCTGAAAAGCGCCGACATCATCACCGACGCGAAGATCGGCACGCCGCCGGCCGTGCGCGTGATGGCCATCGTGCAGACAGCGGCGCAATGCGCGGTGAACGCCGCGCTGAGCGACAAGACCGCTGCCGTGGAAGCCGCACTGGCCGCCGCCCACCGTGCCAGCTTCGCCCGGCTGCTGCCGGCGCAGCAGGCCTTGACCGAAGGCATGGTGCAGGCCGCTTTGGCGCCGCTGCCCGAAGGCCCGGCCAAGGCCGCCGGTCTGCGCCTGGGCGAGCAGTGTGCCGCCGAGGTGCTGGCGCGGCGTGCCGACGACGGCGCCACCACGCCCGAAACCTACCGGCCGCACACCAGCGCCGGCATCTACGTGCCCACGGCCGCCGCGGCGGCGCCGCAATGGCCGCAGCGCAAGCCCTGGCTGATGGCCAGCGCGTCGGCGGTGCGCCCGCCGGCGCCACCGGCGCTGGCCAGCGAGGCCTGGGCGCGCGACTACAACGAGGTCAAGCTGCTGGGCGGGCGCCACAGCACGCAGCGCAGCGCCGAGCAGACGGAGGTGGGGCGCTTCTGGGAGTATTCACTGCCTGCCGTCTATTACGGGGTGCTGCGCTCGGTGGCGCTGGCGCCGGGGCGCGACCTGGCGCGCAACGCGCGCCTGTTCGCCGTGGCCGCGCAGGCCATGGACGACGCGCTCATCGCCGTCTTCGACGCCAAGTACCAGTACCACTTCTGGCGCCCGGTGACGGCCGTGCGCAACGGCGACATCGACGGCAACGACGCCACCGTGCGCGACGCCGGCTGGCTGCCGCTCGTCGAAACGCCGATGCACCCCGAGTACCCCAGCGCCCACAGCACGCTGGCGGCCACCGTGGCGCAGTTGGTGAAGGCCGACATCGGCAACCAGCCGCTGCCGCCGCTGGCCACCAGCAGCCCCACCGCCAAGGGCGCAACACGCCGCTGGACCCGCGTGGAAGACTTCGTGCAGGAGGTGGGCGACGCGCGCGTCTGGGCCGGCATTCATTTCCGCTCGGCCTGCGACACCGGGGCTGCGATGGGCCGCCGCGTCGGTGAACTGGCAGCGCGGCAGCTGCAGCCGGCGCCACAGTGAATGGCGCCGCCATGGCCGCGCTTACAGTGCGGCTATGGACACCGTCACCGGCCTGCGACTCTTCATCCGCGTGGTGGAGACCGGCAGCTTCAGCAAGGCCAGCGCCGACTTCGGCATTACCCAGCCCACCGCCACCAAGCACGTGGCGGCGCTGGAAAAGCGCCTGGGCGCACGGCTGCTCCACCGCAGCACGCGTGGCGTCACGCCCACCGAAGTGGGCGCGGCCTACTACGACAAATGCAAGACCATCGCGCGCCAGCTCGAAGAAGCCGACAGCCTGGCCGTGCTGATGCAGAGCCGCGTGCAGGGCACGCTGCGCATCAACACCTCGGTGGCCTTCGGCCGCCGCGTGCTGGTGCCGATGGTGCTGCGCTTCATGCAGCAGCATCCCGGGCTGCAGGTCGACCTGAGCTTCGAGGACCGCTACATCAACCTGGTGGAGCAGGGCATGGACCTCGCGCTGCGCATGGGCCGGCTGCCCGACTCGCAACTGGGCTCGCGCTACCTGGGCGTCAACCCCTGGGTGCTGGTGGGCGCGCCCGGCTACCTGAAGGCACGGGGCACGCCCGCCGCGCCGGCCGAACTGGTGCAGCACGACGCGCTGATCTACAGCAGCGTGCAGGGCGACGACCGCTGGCATTTCAGCAGCCCGGAAGGCGAGAACCTGGCGGTACCGGTGCGCGGGCCGCTGCGCAGCAACAACCTGTCGGCCCTGCTGGCCGCCGCGCGCGGCGGCATGGGCCTGGCCATCCTGCCCTGGTACGTGGCGCATGAGTCGGTGCAGTCGGGCGTGGTGAAGCCGCTGCTCGAACGTTACGCGCTGCCGGCGCAGGAGATGCACGCGGTGTTCCCGTCGCCACGCCTGGTACCCGGCAAAGTGAGTGGCTTCGTCGACTGGCTGCAGGGCCAGTTCGACGGCCGCTGGTGGGCGCATTGAACGCTTGACGGCAGGGCTCGGCGGGGCAGGGCTGGCCCCGACGGCTGGGCTGGATTGGTTTGCCTATGATGGCCGGCACCCGTGCCCATACCGGCATCCAAGAGGAGACAGCCCATGTTGCCCCGTTCCGCACTTTCCCTGGCCCTGCTCGGACTGCTCGCCGCCTGCCAGAGCACGCCGCCCGCAGCCGTCGTGCAGGCTGCAGCGCCGGCCGCTCCGGCGGTGGCCCCCGCCGCCCCGCCACCCGCTTGGCAGCAAGGCCGCACGCCCGACCAGGCCAGCTCGCGCCTGGCGCCGCTGGCCGGCAAACTGACGGTGACACCGGCGGCCGAGATCCCGCTGCAGAACTACAAGCTGCCGCCCGGCTTCAAGGCCGAGATCTGGGCCACCGGCATGCCCGGCGCGCGCGCCATGGCGCGCGCCGACAACGGCAAGATCTACATCGGCACGCGCGGCATCGGCCGCGTCTACGAACTCACCGACAACGGCGCCACACGCACGAGCCGTGTCGTCGTCGACAAGCTCACCCAGCCCGCTGGCGTGGCTTACGGCAATGGCGCGCTCTACGTGATGGCCATCGACAAGGTGCTGCGCTACGACGGCATCGCCAGCAACCCGGGTGTGGCACCGGTGGACATGACGGCGGCCTTCAAGCTGCCCAAGGAACAGCACCACAACTGGAAGTACATCGCCTTCGGCCCCGACGGCAAGCTCTACGTGCCCTTCGGCGCGCCGTGCAACATCTGCGTGCCGGGCGAGGAGTACGCGCAGATCCGCCGCTACAACGCCGACGGCTCGGGCATGGAAGTCATCGCGCGCGGCGTGCGCAACACGCAGGGTTTTGCCTGGCACCCGACGACGAAGGAGATGTGGTTCACCGACCATGGCCGTGACTGGATGGGCGACGACGGCCCGCACGACGAGCTCAACCGCATGCAGAAGGTGGGCCTGAACTACGGCTTCCCCTATTGCCACGCCAACGCCGTGCCCGACCGCGACCTGCCCAGGGCCAACGCCTGCACCGACGTGGCACTGCCGGTGCAGACCATGGGCCCGCACGCCGCCGTGATGGGCGTGCACTTCTACACCGGCAGCATGTTCCCGGCCGACTACCGCAACGTCATGTTCGTGGCGCGCAAGGGCTCGTGGAACCGCACGCAGAAGTTCGGCTACGACGTGGTCACCGTGCGCACCGATGCCGACGGCCGCAACCCGAAGCTGGAGCCCTTCATGACCGGCTTCGTCGACACCACCAACGACAGCTTCAGCGGCCGCCCGACTTATCTGCTGCAGTTGCCCGACGGCTCCTTGCTGATCAGCGACGAACAGCTGGGTGCCATCTACCGCATCACCTATGCCCGTTGAGTGGGCGCGTGGGCTGGCGGCGCTGCTGTTGGCTGGTGCGTCAGCGGCGTTGGCCCAGGCACCAGCCGGTGCCGTGGTCTGCGCCGCTTGCCATGGCGGCGGCGGCTTGGCGCGGCTGCCCGGCACGCCGTCGATTGCCGGCCAGCCCAGGATCTTCATCGAGAACCAGCTCGTGCTCATGCGCGAGGGCCTGCGCGAGGTGCCGGTGATGGCCAGCGTGGTGAAGGGCTTGAGCGACGAGGACATCGGCGCGCTGGCCCGCCACCACGCCGCACTGCCACCGCCAGTGGCCAGCGGTGCGGCGCAGCCGGCGCGCCAGCGTGTCGGCGCCGAACTGTCGCGCCGGTTGCTCTGTAGTACCTGCCACTTGCCGGGTTATGTCGGCCAGAACCAGGTGCCGCGGCTGGCCGCGCAGGACGAGGCCTACCTGCTGCACTCGATGCAGCAGTTCCGCGACAACCCAGGGCCGGGCCGCGACACCATCATGGCCAGCACCTTGCGCGGTCTGAGCGATGCCGATCTGGCTGACCTGGCGCACTATCTGGCCACGCGGTAGAGAAGGCAAACGAAGGCGAGCGCCTGCTCGGCAGGCCCTTCGCCGCTCCCGAGTCACCTTCATCGCAGCTGTCGCCATTTCTTACACACCGCGCGGCCACCGCCTGCCGAGCGTGCGCAGTTCTCACGACTCCTGTCGCAAGCTGCTGATGCCACAGGGCTTGATCCCGATGGGTGCAATGTGGCCCGGCTCGTGCATGCATCTCGTCGCCCTCCCAAAAAACTCGTTGGAGTAACTCGACATGCTGCACAAACGTCTCTCCGCCAGCACCCTCACCGCCGCCGCGGCGGCCTGCGTGTTCTTCGCGGGCGAAGCCCACGCCAGCTACGTCATCGGCGGCCAGACCTATGCCGTGTCGACACCCACCGAAGTGCTCAGCGCCGCGTTCACCACGCCCGACGGTGGCGTCAGCGTCAACTTCTACAGCGGCCTGGTGCAGATGCAGGTGTCCGGCTCGGGTGCGTCGGCGGGCAGCTGTCTCAACGATGCCTTCTACATCTTCACCTGCGGCATCGTCGCGGACGGCAGCTACTACCAGCTGACCTCGGACGACGTGGCGCTGGTCGGCTTCAATCCTGCGCAGGACGCCAAGAACTTCATCGTCTACGACGCCGACGGCGGCAACGAGGTCCTGAGCCGCCCCTACGTGCCGCTGTACCGCGCCGACCACACCTACACCTTCGTCGTCGACCTCGGCCTGCTGGGCGTGATGGGTTCGAGCCGCTTGCACTTCGGTGTCAGCGACGGCAATTTCGGCGACAACTCGGGCGGCTACAGCGTGGAGATCTCGCAGCTGACCACGGTGCCGGAACCGGGCACCCTGGCCTTGCTGGCGGCCGGCGGACTGGGCTTCGTGTTCTCGCAGCGTCGGCGCCAGCAGCCGGCCTGAGCGCAGCCCGGCGCTGGGGGCGCTCAGAACACCGCGTGATCGCCGCGCTCCGGCGCGATGGCGCCGCTGGCGAGCGCGGCATAGAAGTCGAACAGCGTCTGCGTGCCGGTGGACGGCGTCGCCGCGGCGTCGTAGCGGCCGCTGGCCGGGTCCAGCACCAGCATCGATTCGGTGGCGTAGTAGCGGCCGATGCGCGCCAGTTCGGCCTTGGCGGCGAGCGGCGGCAGCAGGTGGCCCAGCGTGCCCAGCACGGCGATGATGGTGTCGAGCAGCGCCACCGGCACCTGCCTGAAGCGCGGCGGCTGGCCGAGCAGGGCGAACAGCCTTTCGCCCTGCTCACGCGGCGTGATGGCCGCGCCCGGGCCGCCGATGGGTAGCACGCGGCGGTGTCGCGTTTCATCGTCCAGGCAGCCGGCCAGGTAGTCGCCGAGGTCGTGATCGCTGATCGGTTTGCAGGCCGTCAGCCGGCCGTCGCCGAAGACCAGAAAGGGCTTGCCCTGCCGCACCCGTTCGACCTGCCCGCTGAGCGACTTGAAGAACGCCGTGGGGCGCACGATCGAGTAGTTCAAACCCGAATCGATCAACAGCCGCTCGAAAGCCAGCTTCGCCTGCTGGAAGGCGAGCAGCGGCTTCTGCACGCAGATGGCCGAGAGCAGCACGACCTGCGTGACGCCGGCCGCCTGGGCGGCGTTCAGCGCATGCACATGCGCCTGGTGGTCGATGGCCCAGGCGTCCTTCGGCGCGCCAGTGCGCGAGGCCAGGCAGGACAGCAGCACGTCGAAGCGCTCGCCGCGGAAACCTTCTTGCGCCAGCGATGCTGGCAGCGTCACGTCGCCGAAGCGAAGCTCCGCGCCGGCCAGCAGACGGGCGCTGTCGTCCGGCGCCAACGCACCGCCCACCCCGGCGCGCGGTCGCACGAAGCACACCACCTCGTGACCGCGGCGCAGCAGCGCACGGACCGTGGCGCGACCGATGGTGCCAGTGGCGCCCAGGACGAGAACGCGCCGCGGCGTCATGCTCTCCAGTCGACCATCATCTTCAAGCAGCTCGGGTCGCCGAAGGCCACCTCGTAGGCCTGGCGCGCCTGCGCGATGGGCAGCGTGTGCGTGATGAGCCCGTCCAGCGACAGCGCGCCGCTTTCCACCAGTGCCGTCACCGCCTGCAGGTCGTGCTTCTTCCACTGTGCGGCGACGCGGATCTGCGCCTCGCGCATGAAGGCCGGCGCGAAAGCGAAGCTCAGGTCCTGCTTGTAGAAGCCGGCCAGCACGACCTCGCCGCCCGGCGCCAGGCGTGCGATCAGGCCGTTCAGCAGCGCGCCGTCGCCGCTCACGTCGTAGACGGCCTTGTAGTCCTTGCGCGTGTCCTCGTCGGGGTGGACCGCGGCGTAGCCGCTGGTGCCTGCGCGGCGCACGGCCTGCGTCTCCCAGACCGTGGGCGCGGGCATGCCCAGGGCCAGCGTGATGCGCGCCAGCAGCCGGCCCATCACGCCATGGCCGACGATGAGCTCGGGCGCCACCATCGGCTGGCGCGTGCCGCCCAGCGACACGGCGTGGTAGCACGTGGCCGCCAAGGCCAGCAGCACGGCCCGCGGGCCCAGTTCGGGCGCCACGCGCACCACGCGCTCGTGCGGCACCACCAGGCGCGAGCCGGCACCGCCGAAGATGTTGCGCACGCCCTGGAAGCTGTAGGAGCCGGGCACGAACACGGTTTCGCCCACGGCGACGGACGCAGCCGGGCCCGCCCGCACCACCGTGCCCACGGTTTCGTAGCCCGGCACCAGCGGGTAGCCCAGGCCGGGAAAGGGCGGCATGCTGCCGTCCCACAGCAGGCGCTCGGTGCCGGTGCTGATGCCGCTGTGGCTGACCTCGATCTCCAGGTCGGCCGCCTCGAAGGCCTTGAGCTCCAGGGTCTGGACCGAGAGCACGCGGGGTGCGTCGAAAACGATGGCTTGGGCTTGGGTCATGGGACGGCTTGACGGTGCAGCGGGTGGGCGTGATCTTAGTCAGGCTGCCGCGGCCCGCCGGCGCCAGCTCTCTGCGCCAGTGTCACGCCCGTGTCGCGCGCTACAGCCCCGCGCGCAGAAAGCCCTGCGCCCATTCACCGCAGGCACCGGCAGTGATCTCGGCATGCGGCGCGTCGGCCACCACTCGGGCCTGGCGCATGAGCAGCACGCGCGCGCCCAGCTCCACGGCGTCGGCCGGGTCGTGGGTGATGATGATGGCGCCCTGGCCCAGGGCCAGCTGCGCCTTCAGGCGCACAACCAGATCGGCGCGCGTCAAGCGGTCGACGTTGCCGAAGGGTTCGTCCAGCAGCAGCAGCCGGGCTTCCGCCGCCAGCGCGCGCGCCAGCGAAACACGCTGCGCCTCGCCACCCGACAGCGTGCCGATGTCGCGGCCGTCCATGTCCTGCAGCCCCATCGCGTTCAAGGCCACGCGCGCGCGTTCGCGGCGCGCTGCCTTGTCGCCGCTGCGGATGGCGAAGGCTGCGTTGCCCACGGCGTCCAGGTGCGGGAAGAGCGTGGCGTCCTGGAAGGCCACGGCCACGGCACGCTGCTCGGGCGGCACATGGGCGCGGCCGGCCGACGAGACTTGCCGACCCTGCAAATGCACGCTGCCGGAGGTGGGCGCATCGAAGCCGGCGATCATGCGCAGCAGCGAGGTCTTGCCGCTGCCCGAAGGCCCCAGGATGGCCAGCACCTCGCCCGGCGCCATCTCGAACGAGACCTCCTGCACCACGGCCTTGCCGGCGATGGTGCGGGTGAGCAGCTTCACTGACAGCACGGAGTCCCCTTCAATTCGTGCGGCCGGCACCCAGCCGGTCCATGCGCCACCACAGCAGCAGCAGCGGGCCGAGCATCAGCAACTGCGACAGCAGCACCCATACCGCGGCGCGGTCCATGTTCTGGTGGCGCGAGAAGGCGTAGATCTTCAGCGCCAGGGTCGAATACCCGAAGGGTTGCAGCGTCAGGCTCACGTCCAGCTCCTTCACCGATTCCATGAACACCAACGCACAGCCCAGCGCCAAGGCCGGCCCCAGGTGGCCGGAGAAGGCCACGGCGCGTGCGCGCACCGGGCCGGCGCCGAAGGCGCGTGCGGCTTCGATCATGGCCGGCGGCGTGCGGCGCAGCGCGTCCAGTGCCGGCAGCATGGCAAAAGGCAGGTAGCGCAGGGCCACCGGCACCACGATCATCAGCCGGCTGTCGCGCAGGCTGCCCAGCCATTGCGCGGCGACGCTGCCGTCGCGGCTCATCATCACGAAGCCCAGCGCCAGCACCACCGATTGCAGGAAGTAGTTGGCCACGAACAGCCAGGGCATGCGCTCGGCCCAGCGTGACCGGCTGCCGGCGCGCATGACGATGGCCGTCAGCGCGCAGATGGCGAACACCGCGCCTGCGGCGCAGGCGGCGGTGACGGCGGTGTCGTAGAGGTCGCCCGGGATATCGGCAAAACGCGTGCGGCCCCAGCGCGCGATGGCCCAGCGCACCGTGACCCATTCGGTGGCGAAGAAGGGCAGCGCGGTGAGCGCGCTGAAGGCCAGCACGGCCCAGGCCGCGGGGCCGGACAGGTGCCGCCGTGAGGCCGCAGCGGCCGCCGGCGCCGACGGGTTCTGGCTCATGATCGAGGTCGACACCCAGGCCGCCACCACGACCAGCACCACCGTGGGCACGATCAGTACGCTGGACACGATGGCTGCCACCTGCGAGCTCTGGCTGGCCAGCCACAGGTTGTGGATGCCGACGCTGAGCGTCTGGATGCCCAGGCGTTCGGCCGCCGCGTAGTCACCGATGCTCTGCGCGAAGACGATCATCAGCCCCGCCGCCACCGGCACGGCATAACCCGGCAGGTGCACGCGCAGCAGGCGCTCCCGGAAGCTCAGGCCCAGCGATGCCGCGAGTTCGGCGTAAGACTGCGGCATGCGCCACGCAGCGACACGGAACACCACGAACAGGTAGGGCGCGCACGACCAGCCGAGGTGGAAGGCCAGCGCGTGGCGGCTGGTGAGGAGGTCGGCCGCCGAGACCACCATCCAGGTGCTGGCCGTCACCGACGGCGCGAACAGCAGCGGCAGCAGGGCCAGCGCGCCGACCAGCCGGCGGCCGAAGAACTCGAAACGGCTCACCAGCACCGCGGGCACGGCGCCAGCGGCAAAGGCCACGGCCGAGGCTTCGAGCGCCACCCACAGGCTGTTGGTGGCCTGCCGCGGCAGCGTCGTCGACGCGAAGTGCGCGAGCCAGCCGCCTTCGGTGAGTACCGGCAGCGCGGCGATCAGCAGGTAGGCGGCGGGAAACAAGGCGCTGACGGCGAGTGCTGCCGTCAGCGCCCATCGGGGCGTGTCAGTAGTGATCGTCAAACCGGATCTCGTTGACGAGCTTGATCATCTCGTCACGCTTGCCGGCGATCAGGCGCAGCGGCACGAAGTCGACCTTGAAGCGGCCGTCCTTGATGCCCTGCTCGGCGCCCAGTTGCACCATCAGCGGATGCGCCGGCACGTCGGGCAGCACCGAGTACTGCTTGGTGGCCGTGACCATGGCCTGCTGCCCTTCGCGCGAGGCCATGTGCTCCAGCAGCTGGATGGCGAGGTCGCGGTTGGCGGTCGACTTGGTCAGCCCGGCCGCCGAACGCATGATGAAGGTGCCTTTGCCGGCCTGGTCGGGGAAGAACACACCCACGGCGTCGGCCCAGGGCTTCTGCTCGGGATTCGCGGCCATGTACGGGTGGTAGTAGGTGTTCATCAGGGCGATGTCGCACTTGCCCTCGAAGATGCCGCGCGCCTGCTCGCGGTCGTTGCCCTTGGGGGCGCGCGCCAGGTTGTCGGAGATGCCCTTGATCACCGCACGGCCCTTGGCCTCGCCGTAGGACGTGACCATCATGCCCCACAGCGCCAGGTTGTAGTCGTGGCTGCCGGAGCGCACGCAGATGCGGCCCTTCCACTTCGGGCTGGCCAGGTCTTCGTAGCTGGAGAGCTCGGCGGGTTTGACACGCGCCTTCGAATAGAAGATGACGCGGGCGCGGTAGGCGTCGACGAAGAAGCTGTCCTTCGGGCCCATGAATTCGGCCGGGATGCTGGCCTTGACCTTGGCCGAGGTGATGGGGTCGAGCAGGCCGCGCTCGGCGGCGATCTCCAGCAGCTCGGCGTCCTTGGTGATGACGACGTCGGCCTCGGTGGGGCGTGACTCCAGGCGGTTGACGAGGCCCTGGTCCATGAACACGCCCTCGACCTTGGCGCCGCTCTTGGCCTCGAAGGCGTCGAGGATGGGGCGCAGCGTGCCCTGGTCGGTGCGGTCGGAGATGACGCGCAGCACGCGCTGACTTTGTGCCTGGGCGGCGCCGGCCATGGTCAGGACGCAGGCGAGCGCCAGCAGGCGCAAGGTCGGATGCTTCATGGGACGCTCCCGGAGAGTGACAAGGCCGCTGGATCGCGGCCTTGCACTCTAGCCCAGGCCCTGCGCGCCAGGCGTGACGGTCGGCACGCGCGGCGGGCTGGCAGCCCCCACGAACGTGGGGTGCTCGGCGCTCGGCGCCAGCCTGCCCATCTGCCACGGCAGGAAGGCCTGCGGGTCGGCCACCAGCGCCTGGCACTGCGTCACGGTGCTGCCCACGCCGTGGCCGGCCTGCAGGTCCAGGCGCAGCGGGGCGCCGCTGCTGGCATCTTCATGCAGTGGGCAGCTTGTGGTCCTTGAACTGCTCGCGCAGCTTGTTCTTCTGCATCTTGCCGGTGGCGCCCAGCGGAATGGCGTCGACGAAGATCACGTCGTCGGGTGTCCACCACTTGGCGATCTTGCCGTCGAAGAAGGCCAGCAGCTCTTCGCGCGTGACGTCGGCGCCTGGCTTCTTCATCACCACCAGCAGTGGCCGCTCGTCCCACTTGGGGTGGAAGGCGGCGATGCAGGCGGCCATGGCCACCGCCGGGTGGGCCATGGCGATGTTCTCCAGGTCGATGCTGCCGATCCACTCGCCGCCGCTCTTGATGACGTCCTTGCTGCGGTCGGTGATCTGCATGTAGCCGTCGGCGTCGAAGCGCGCCACGTCGCCGGTGGGGAACCAGCCCTCATCACCGTAGTACCGCAAGGGGTCGCCACCTTCGCCCTTGAAGTACTGCCGCACGATCCACGGCCCCTTGACCATCACGTCGCCCGAGGTGTCGGTGCCCCAGGGCAGCTCGGCGCCGTTTTCGTCGACGATCTTCAGGTCCACGCCGTAGACCGCGCGGCCCTGCTTGGCCATCACGGCGTAGCGCTCCTCTGCGTTCATGGCCAGGTGCCGCGGCTTGAAGGTGCCCACGGTGCCCACCGGGCTCATCTCGGTCATGCCCCAGGCGTGCAGCACGCGCACGTCATACACATCCCCGAACTTGCGCAGCATGGCCGGCGGGCAGGCCGAGCCGCCGATGACGGTGCGGCGCATGGTGCTGAACTTCAACTGGTTGGCCTCGACGTAGCCCAGCAGCGCCTGCCACACCGTGGGCACGCCGGCCGAGACGGTGACCTGCTCGGTTTCGAACAGCTCGTACAGGCTCTTGCCGTCAAGCCCCGGCCCCGGGAACACGAGCTTGGCGCCCACCATGCAGGCCGCATAGGGCAGGCCCCAGGCGTTGACGTGGAACATCGGCACCACGGGCAGGATGCTGTCGTTGGCCGAGCAGTTCAGTGAATCGGGCAACGCGATGGCGAAGGTGTGCAGCACCGTGCTGCGGTGGCTGTAGAGCACGCCCTTGGGGTTGCCCGTGGTGCCGCTGGTGTAGCACAGCGAACTGGCGGTGTTCTCGTCGAACACGGGCCACTCGTAGCGGTCGTCCTGCGCGGCCATCAGCTCTTCGTAACACAGCAGTCCCGGCACCTTGGCGGCGTCGGCGGGCATGTGCGCGCGGGCTGTCATGGCCACCCAGTGCTTGACGGTCTTGGTGCGCCCGGCCACGGCCTGGATGAGCGGCCAGAAGGTCATGTCGAAACACAGCACCTGGTCTTCGGCATGGTCGGCGATGTAGACGATCTGGTCGGGGTGCAGGCGCGGGTTCAGCGTGTGCAGCACGGCGCCGCTGCCGCTGACCGCGTAGTACAGCTCCATGTGGCGGTAGCCGTTCCAGGCCAGCGTGGCGACGCGCTCGCCCGGCTGCACGCCCAGGGCACCCAGCGCCTTGGCCATGCGCCGCGAGCGCGACGCCATCTCCTTGTAGGTGGTGCGATGGATGTCGCCTTCGACGCGGCGCGACACCACTTCGCGTTCGCCATGGTGGCGTTCGGCGTGCACGATGAGGGAGGAAATCAGCAGCGGCAGCTGCATCATCTGGCCGTTCATGAGCGTCTCCTGGTCGGCGCCGCGTCAGGCGGGCGCGCTGTTTGAAGCCGCCATTCTGGCCGAGTCGCGGGGCCTCCAGGCGCTTCAGCCGCCCCTGGCGCAGCGAAAGCCGATGTAGACCACGGCGGTGTCGGGCGGCTTGCCCTGCAGGTGCTCGGCGCGCATCTGCGCCGCGCCGTACCACCACGAGCCGCCGCGCGTGCGGCGTTCGCTGTCGGCGCCGGCGCCGGGCGGGTGGTCGACCCATTCCCAGGCGTTGCCACCCATCTCGAAGAGCCCGTTCACGCCAGCCGGCGTGCTGCCGGCACGGGCGTGGCCATGGCCTCGCGCCAGCGTGGCGCCATGGCGCAACGCGCGTTGCGCGGCGGCGGGGCCGCAGTCGTCCAGGCACTGCGCGCCCAGCGGCGAGTCACCGCTGGGGTAGGCATGGCGGCGGCCGTTGACGAAGGGCGCGGGCGGGCTGGCGCGGGTTTCGGTATAGGCGGCCTGCAGCCACTCGGCGTCGCTCGGCAGCCGGGCGCCGGCCCAGCGGCAGAAGGCCCGGGCCTCGTCGAAAGTCAGGTGCACGGCCGGCTCGTCGTCGGCCGCCGGCTGGCCGAAAGGCGTGGCCCAGGTCCAGCCGGGCTTGCGCGTCCAGCCGGTCTCGTAGACCTCGCCGCCGCCGCTGCGTTCGGCTTGCGTCACGATGCCCAGTGCCTGCACGTGGCGGCGGAACTGGCCCACGGTGGTTACCGTGCGGGCGATCTCGAAGCCGGCCACCGGCAGCCACTGGATGCCAGCAGGGTTGCCGGCTTGCGCGGCGGCCAGGGCCGGCAACACCAGCAGCGCCAAGCCAGAGCTAACGCGCATGCAGCAGGGCCTTGCTCAGGGCGTTGTGGCGTGCGACCAGCCGCGCGCCGTCGGCGGCCACCAGTTGACCGTCGCGCACGCGCACGCGGCCGTTGACGACGTTCAGCTTCACCGCCAGTGGCTGGCAGAAGAGCAAG
>JANNFE010000370.1:0-3683 GCA_031379415.1 Betaproteobacteria bacterium
ACCTGCGGCTCCAGCGCCAGCACGGCCTGCAGCGCCACCGGCAGGTGGCGCAGCGCCTTGAGCTCGGCGGCTTCCTGCGCGTCGCTGAGCCTGCCGCGCACCTGGGCCAGCGCCAGCGTCAGCAGGTACAGGCCGGCCAGCTGGGTGGTGAAGGCCTTGGTGCTGGCCACGCCGATTTCCACGCCGGCGCGCGTGATGTAGGCCAGCGCGCATTCGCGCACCATGGCACTCGTGGCCACGTTGCAGATGGTCAGCGTGTGCGGCATGCCCAGGCTGCGCGCGTGCTTCAGCGCGGCCAGGGTGTCGGCGGTCTCGCCGCTCTGCGTGATGGTCACGACCAGGGTGCGCGGGTCGGGCACGCTGTCGCGGTAGCGGTACTCGCTGGCCACTTCCACGGTGGTGGGGATGCCGGCGACACTTTCCAGCCAATACCGCGCCACGCTGCCGCTGTAGAAGCTGGTGCCACAGGCCAGTATCAGCACGCGATCCACCTGCTTGAAGATCGCGTCGGCGCCATCGCCGAAGAGCTCGGGGCTGATGCCCTCGACGCCTTCCAGCGTGTCGGCCAGTGCGCGCGGCTGCTCGAAGATCTCCTTCTGCATGTAATGCCGGTAAGGCCCGAGTTCGGCCGCGCCACTGTGCGCCTGCACCGTGCGCACGGGGCGCGCGACCGGCAGGTAGCGGTGCTTGGCGTCGGCCGCGCTGATCCAGTACTTGCCGAGCTGCAGGTCGACGACGTCGCCCTCTTCCAGGTAGACGATCTGGTCCGTCACGCCGGCCAGCGCCATGGCGTCGCTGGCCAGGAAGTTCTCGGCGCTGGCCGCCGAGCCCACGCCCAGCACCAACGGTGAGCCTTGCCGCGCACCCACCACGCGCTGCGGCTCGTCGCGGCAGAACACGGCAATGGCGTAGGCGCCGCGCAGGCGCGGCAGCGCGCGCTGCACCGCATCCAGCAGGTCGCCGTCGTAGAGGCTGTGCACCAGGTGGGCGATGACCTCGGTGTCGGTCTGGCTGTCGAAGACGTAGCCGCGCTGCTTCAGCTCGGCGCGCAGTTCGTCGTGGTTCTCGATGATGCCGTTGTGCACCAGCGCCACCTTGCCGCTGGCCGCGGCCTTGGCGCCGGGGCCGGCGCTGAAGTGCGGGTGGGCGTTGTGCACCGCCGGCGCGCCATGCGTGGCCCAGCGCGTGTGCGCGATGCCGGTGCCCGAGGCCACGCCTTCTTCGGCCACGTTGGCTTGCAGCTCGACCACGCGGCTGGTGCTGCGCGCCCGGCGCAGTTCGCCGCCCTGGTGCACGGCCACGCCGCAGCTGTCGTAGCCGCGGTACTCAAGCCGCTTCAGGCCTTCGATGAGGATGGGAACGATGTTGCGCGTGCTGACCGCGCCGACGATGCCGCACATGGGTTGCTGTCCTTGCTTCAGGGGTGGCGCATGCTAGGACGGAGTGCTTGGCGGTTTCGATCAAATTTCGTTTCAAATGCGCGCGAAATCACCGTCATCAATGAGATGAGAAATTTTCAGCCATAAGTTTGCCTTCTGATGACCTAACATTTCGTCATGGAACTTGATGCTACCGATCTTCGCCTGCTCGACCTGCTGCAGACCGACGCTTCGCTCTCCAATCAAGAGCTGGCTGAGCGTGCGCTCACATCACCAGCTACAGCGCTGCGCCGGGTGCGCCGCTTGCTCGATGAAGGTGTTATCGACCGCCGCGTGGCCCTGCTGAACCCGCATGCCCTGCCCGCCGGGCTGACGGCGCTGGTGGAGATCACGCTCGACCGCCAGGGCGCCGAGCACCTGGACGCCTTCGAGGCCCGCGCCGTGGCCGAAGGCGCCGTGCAGCAATGCTGGCGGGTGGCACCGGGGCCTGACTTCGTGCTGGTGCTTTTCGTGATCGACATGCCGGCCTACCACGCGCTGGTGCAGCGCCTGTTCACGCAGGACGCCAACGTGCGCAACGTCAAGGCCTACTTCAGCGTCAAGCGCGCCAAGTTCGACCCGCGGCTCACCGGGCACGCGGCACCGCCGCTCAAGCCGATTTCAGGATCGCCAGGCCCTTGAGGTATTCGCCCTCGGGAAAGACCAGCGTCGTCGGGTGGTCGCAGGCACCCTCCAGGCGCCGCAGGATGGCGCCATCGACCTGCGCGTCCAGCGCCGCGCCGGCCACGATCTTGTGGAACAGCTCGGGCCCGATGCCGCCCGAGCAAGAAAAGGTGAGCAGCAGGCCGCCCGGCTGCAACAGCTTCAGCGCCAGACGGTTGATGTCCTTGTAGGCGCGTGCGGCGCGTTCGGCATGGGCCGCGGTGGGCGCGAACTTGGGCGGGTCGAGCACGATCGCGTCGAAGCTTTCGCCCGACTGCAGCGCATCGCGCAGGAACTGGTTCACGTCGGCGTCCAGCACGGTGCTGCGGGCCGCGTCGAAGCCGTTGCCGGCCACGTGCGCCTGCACGCGCTGCAGCGCCGGCGCCGAAGAATCGATGCTGGTCACGTGCATCGCGCCACCGGCCAGCGCGGCCACCGTGAAGCCGCCGGTGTAGCAGTAGGCGTTCAGCACGCGCTGCAGGCCGTGGTGGCGCACCCAGCGCGCCAGCAGCGCGCGGTTGTCGCGCTGGTCGAGGTAGAAGCCGGTCTTGTGGCCGCTGGCCACGTCCAGGCTCAGCTGCCAGCCATGTTCGGTGATGCTCAGTTCGGTGCTGCCGTCACCGCGCAGCCAGCCGGTCTTCGGCTCCAGGCCTTCCAGCGCGCGCACGCTGGCATCGGAGCGTTCATACAAGCGTCGGGCACCACTCACTTGCAGCAGCAGGTCGGCGAGATGCTCCTTCCAGCGCTCGGTGCCAGCCGAAAGGAACTGCGCGCACAGCGTGTCGCCATAACGGTCGACGATGAGCCCGGGCAGGCCATCGGCCTCACCGTGCACCAGGCGCACGCCGCTGCTCGCGATGGGCAGGCGCGCGCGCAGCGCCACCGCGCGGGCGATGCGGCGTTCGAAGAAGCCGCGGTCGATGCGTTCGCTCTCGTCGAAGCTCCAGGCGCGCACGCGGATCATCGAGGTGCCGCTGTAGGCGCCCCAGGCCAGGAAGTTGCCGGCTGCGTCTTCGACACGCACCGTCTCGCCGGGGTCGGCCTTGCCGCGGTCGACACTGCCTTCGAAGACCCAGGGGTGGCGACGTTGCAGTGAACGTTCCTTGCCGGCCCGCAGCCGCACACACTTCATGGCGACTTGCGCTTGGCGCGCGGATGCGCCGCGTCGTAGACCTTCATCAGGTGCTGATGGTCCAGCCGCGTGTAGACCTGCGTGGTGGCGATGCTGGCGTGGCCCAGCAATTCCTGCACGGCGCGCAGGTCGCCGCTGCTCTGCAGCAGGTGGCTGGCGTAGCTGTGGCGCAGCATGTGCGGGTGCACGCGCGTGGGCAGGCCGGCCTGCAGCGCCTGCGCCTGCAGCCGGTTGCGCAGCTGGTTGGCACCCAGCCGCGTGCCGCGCTGGCTGACGAAGAGCGCTGGCTCGTCGCCACGCGCCAGCTGCCCGCGCACGGCCAGCCATGCACGCAGGGCCGTGAGTGCCGCAGCACCCACCGGCACGCTGCGGCGCTTGCTGCCCTTGCCCAGCACATGGGCCGTCGCGTCCGGCAAGTCGATCCAGCCGCGGGCGTCAGCGCTGCTCTGCACGTCCAGGCCCGTGAGTTC
>JANNFE010000400.1:0-3078 GCA_031379415.1 Betaproteobacteria bacterium
GTGGACTGCGTCAGCCCGGCCAGCCACGGCGCCTTCAGAACGCCGCTGGAGATGCTGCGCTTCATCGAACACCTGCGCCAGCTGTCGGGCGGCAAGCCCACCGGCTTCAAGTTCTGCGTCGGCCACCCGTGGGAATGGTTCGCCATGGCCAAGGCCATGCTGGAGACCGGCATCCTGCCCGACTTCATCGTCATCGACGGTGCCGAAGGCGGCACCGGTGCGGCGCCGCTGGAGTTCACCGACCACGTCGGCGCGCCGCTGCAGGAAGGCCTGCTGCTCGTGCACAACACGCTGACGGGGCTGAACCTGCGCTCGCGCATCAAGCTCGGCGCCGCCGGCAAGGTGGTGAGCGCCTTCGACATCGCGCGGCTCATGGCCATCGGCGCCGACTGGTGCAACGCGGCACGCGGTTTCATGTTCGCCCTGGGCTGCATCCAGGCTCAGACCTGCCACACCGGCTCTTGCCCGACGGGCGTGACGACGCAGGACCCGCAGCGCCAGAAGGCGCTCTTCGTGCCCGACAAGCTGGAGCGCGTGTGGCGCTTCCACCAGAACACGCTGCGTGCGCTGCAGGAACTGGTGCAGGCTGCGGGGCTGGAACATGCGGGGCAGATCACGCCTTCGCACATCGTGCGCCGCGCCTCCGACCACGACGTGCGCCTGCTCGCCAACCAGCTGCCCTTCGTCAAACCGGGCGAGTTGCTGGCGGCCATCGAAGGGCGTGGCGACTGGCCGCACAACGTCTTCAGGCTGTACTGGGACCTGGCGCGCACCGACAGTTTCCAGCCGCTGCGCAGCCACAGCCTGCAGCCCGTGGCCACCGCCTGAGGCCGGTGCCGCGGGCTTGCCGTAGCGGCTCAGGCCGTCGGCGGTGCCGTATCGACGAAGCTCTGCCGGGCGGCGAGCTTGTCGTAGAGCTTGTGCAGGTTGGGGTAGGGGCCGCGCCAGTCGATGTGGGCGAAGCGGAAGTCGAGGTAGCCGAGGGCGCAGCCCACGGCCACGTCGGCCAGCGTGTAGTGGTTGCCGGCGCAGAAGGGCTTGTCGCCGAGGCCCTGGCTCATGGACTTCACGGCGTTGTGCACGGCGCGCATCTGGCGGTCGATCCAGGTCGTGCTGCGCTGCTCGGCCGTGCGGCCCGACCAGTTGGCTTCCAGGCGCGCCAGGATGGCAGCGTCGAGCAGGCCGTCGGACAGTGCTTCCCAGGTGCGCACCTCGGTGCGTTCGCGGCCGCTCGGCGGGATCAGCTTGCCCACGGGTGACAGCGTGTCGAGGTATTCGACGATGACGCGCGAGTCGAACACCGCCTCGCCACCGTCCAGCACCAGGCACGGCACCTTGCCCAGCGGGTTGCTCTTCAGGATGGCGTCGTTGCCCCAGACGTCTTCGAGCACGAGCTGGAAGTCCAGCTTCTTCTCGGCCATGACGACGCGGACCTTGCGCACATAGGGGCTGGTGAGGGCTCCGATCAGTTTCATCTTTGTGCGCGCGGCCTGTTCGGGTCGACTCTTCCCTGGAAGCTCAACATTCTACCGAGGCACCCGTGGCGCGGTGGGTGCCGCCTGTCGTGTGAAATCCACGTGCGCCGGGCGTCCCGGCAGATGCAGCGTGGCGGTGGCCGGCGCCATGCGCGAGACCACGGCGCCTGCGCGCACCACGAGCAGGCGTTGGGCGCGCAGGCGGATCGCCTCTTCGGGCGTGGCGGCCTGCAGCAGCACGAAATCGGCGCGGCAGCCGACTTCGAGGCCGTAGTCTTCCAGGCCCAGGATGCGTGCGTTGTTCACGGTCACGGCGTCGAAGCACTGCCGCTGGCCGGACACCGAGGTCATCTGCGCCACGTGCAGGCCCATCGCCGCCACTTCCAGCATGTCGCCCGAACCCAGCGGGTACCAGGGGTCCATCACGCAGTCATGGCCGAAGCCGACGTTGACGCCGGCGGCCAGCAGCTCGGGCACGCGCGTCATGCCGCGGCGCTTGGGGTAGCTGTCGTGGCGGCCCTGCAGCGTGATGTTGATGAGCGGGTTGGCCACGGCATGCATCTGCGCTTCGGCGATGAGCGGGATCAGCTTGCTCACGTAGTAGTTGTCCATCGAGTGCATGGAGGTGAGGTGCGAGCCCGTCACGCGGCCGTGCAGCCCCAGGCGCTGGGTCTGCTGGGCCAGTGTCTCGACGTGGCGGCTCTGCGGGTCGTCGCTCTCGTCGCAATGCATGTCCACGCGCAGGCCGCGCTCGGCGGCCAGTTCGCACAGCAGCTTCACGCTCTCGGCGCCTTGTTCAGACGTGCGTTCGAAGTGCGGGATGCCGCCGATCACATCGACGCCGAGGTCGAGCGCGCGCTTCAGGTTGCCGAGCGCGCCGGGTGAGCGCAGCAGGCCGTCCTGCGGGAAGGCCACGAGTTGCAGGTCGAGGTAGGGCGCGACGCGGCGCTTCACGTCGAGCAGCGCGCGCACGGCCAGCAGGCGCGGGTCGCAGATGTCGACATGCGAACGGATGGCCAGCAGGCCGCGCGCCACCGCCCAGTCGCAGTACTGCAGCGCGCGTTCGGCGATGGCTTCTTCGGTGAGCAGAGCTTTCAGTTCGCCCCAGAGTGTTATGCCTTCGAGCAGCGTGCCGCTGGCGTTGACCCGCGGCAGGCCCTGGCTGAGCGTGGCGTCCATGTGGAAATGGGCATCGACGAAGGGCGGGCTGAGCAGCGCGCCGGCGGCATCGATCGCCTCGGCCCCGGCCGGCGCCGGCAGCGCAGGGCCCAGCGCGGTGATGCGGCCTCCCTCGGTCAGCACGTCCATGCCGCGACGGCCGTCGGGCAGTGCGGCGTTGCGTATCAAGAGGGGCGGGGTCTGGGCCATGGTGTATTGCGCTGCATCAAGGGGTGCGCCAGCATAAGCGGCAGGCTGACACGGACGCGGCGTGGCGATTCCCAGCCGCCGCCGGGGCTGCAGTCGGTCAGTCTTGTCAGCCGCCGCTAACGGGAGCACACTGGTTTGCACCGGCACCCCTGCGCCGCTCGGTTCACCCACCGCTTTCCCTGCATTCCCTCCCCCCTTCCTCCCCCTTCCTTCCCCTGCCGGCGGACAACCCGTC
>JANNFE010000408.1:0-7353 GCA_031379415.1 Betaproteobacteria bacterium
TTCCGCCGCCCGGCCTCGCCTTGCACCCCACGCACCCGCTCGAACGAACATCACATGCCGCTGCGTGGGCATGGCACTGCCGCGCCCAGGGCCCACATGCGGAAGCACCGGTTTTCTCACATCACGGAGCTTTCCCATGTCTTCTTCAGCCAGCCTGGCGACCGCCTTGGTCGCACCGTTTGAACAACTGAGAATGACCGATGTCGAGGCGGTGGGCGGTAAAAACGCCAGCCTCGGCGAAATGATCAGCCAGTTGGCCGCCACTGGGGTGCGGGTGCCCGGCGGTTTTGCCACCACGGCACTGGCCTTTCGCGAGTTCCTCGCGCATGGCGGCCTGGCAGCACGCATCCAGGACAAGCTGTCGACGCTGAACGTCGAGGACGTGCGCGCGCTGGCCGAAGCCGGCGCGCTGATCCGCCAATGGATCGTCGACACACCGCTGCCGCCGGCGCTGGAAGCCGCCATCCGCGAGCAGTTCGCGCGCCTGTCTGAGGGCAACCCCGAAGCCAGCTTCGCGGTGCGCTCGTCGGCCACCGCCGAAGACCTGCCCGATGCGTCCTTCGCGGGCCAGCAGGAGACCTTCCTCAACGTCACCGGCATCGCTGACGTGCTGCACCGCATGAAGGAGGTCTTCGCGTCGCTCTACAACGACCGCGCCATCAGCTACCGCGTGCACAAGGGCTACGCGCACAGCGAGGTGGCGCTGTCGGCCGGTGTGCAGCGCATGGTGCGTTCCGACCTGGGTTCGGCCGGTGTGATGTTCACCATCGACACCGAGTCGGGCTTCCCCGAGGTCGTGTTCATCACCTCCAGTTACGGCCTGGGTGAACTGGTGGTGCAGGGCGCCGTGAACCCCGACGAGTTCTATGTCCACAAGCATGCGCTGAAGGTCGGCAAGTTCGGCGTCATCCGCCGCGTGCTGGGCAGCAAGCTGCAGCGCATGGAATTTGCGAGCGCGGCCGACCAGGCAGCCGATCCTTCGCAGCCCCGGAAACTGGTGCAGACCATCGACACGCCGCCCGAGCAGCGCAACCGCTATTCGCTGACGGATGCCGAGGTGACGGAACTGGCCAAGTACGCGCTGATCATCGAGAAGCACTACGGCCGGCCGATGGACATCGAGTGGGGCAAGGACGGCGTCGACGGCCAGCTCTACATCCTGCAGGCGCGGCCCGAGACGGTGAAGAGCCAGTCCGCCGGCAAGGTGGAGCAGCGCTACAAGATCAAGGGCGACCGCGCCAAGAACACGGTGCTGGCCGAAGGACGCGCCATTGGCCAGAAGGTGGGCACGGGGCCGGTGCGGCTGGTGCGCAGCACGGCCGAGATGGACCGCGTGCAGCCTGGCGACGTGCTCGTCACCGACATGACCGACCCGAACTGGGAGCCGGTGATGAAGCGCGCCGGCGCCATCGTCACCAACCGCGGCGGGCGCACCTGCCACGCCGCCATCATCGCGCGCGAACTCGGCATCCCGGCCGTGGTGGGCTGCGGCGATGCCACCGAGCATCTGCACGAGGGCAACCTGGTCACCGTGTCGTGCGCCGAAGGCGACACCGGCTACATCTACGACGGCTTGCTGGAGACCGAGATCAGCGACGTGGTGCGCGGCGAAATGCCGTACTGCCCGATCAAGATCATGATGAATGTCGGCAACCCGCAGCTGGCTTTCGACTTCGCGCAGATGCCGAACTCGGGCGTCGGCCTGGCGCGCCTGGAATTCATCATCAACAACAACATCGGGGTGCACCCGAAGGCCATCCTCGACTATCCGAACATCGACGCCGACCTGAAGAAGGCTGTCGAGTCGGTCGCGCGTGGCCACGCCAGCCCGCGCGCGTTCTACGTCGACAAGCTCACCGAAGGCATTGCGACCATCGCCGCGGCTTTCTGGCCGAAGACCGTGATCGTGCGGCTGTCGGACTTCAAGAGCAACGAGTACCGCAAGCTGATCGGCGGCACGCGCTACGAGCCCGACGAAGAGAACCCCATGCTCGGCTTCCGCGGCGCCAGCCGCTACATCAGCGGTGAGTTCGCCGACGCTTTCGCGATGGAGTGCGAGGCGCTCAAGCGCGCGCGCACGGAAATGGGTTTGACCAACGTCGAGATCATGGTGCCCTTCGTGCGCACCGTGAAGCAGGCGTCGACCGTGGTGCGCATGCTCGGCGAACGTGGCCTGAAGCGCGGCGTGGACGGGCTGCGCCTGATCATGATGTGCGAGGTGCCCAGCAACGCGATCCTGGCCGACCAGTTTCTCGAGCACTTCGACGGCATGTCCATCGGCTCGAACGACCTGACCCAGCTCACACTGGGCCTTGACCGCGATTCGGGCCTGGAACAGCTGGCCGGCGATTTCGACGAACGCGACCCGGCGGTGAAGGCCATGATCTCGCGCGCCATCACGGCCTGCCGCGCCACCGGCAAGTACGTGGGCATCTGCGGCCAGGGGCCGAGCGACCACCCGGACTTCGCCGACTGGCTGGCCGCCGAAGGCATCGTCTCCATCTCGCTCAACCCCGACACCGTCATCGACACCTGGCAGCGCCTGGCAGCGCGTTGAGGACGGGGCCGGTAAGCCGGCCTGCGTGGGTGAGAATCGCGCCATGTCACCCGCTGCAAGGACGCGCTTCTGGCAACGCACGCTGAAACTCACCGGCGGCCTGTTGCTGGCCTGGCTGGCGGTGAACCTCTTCGTGCCGTGGTTTGCCCGTGACCTGCAGGGCTGGGTCGGTTTCGGCTTTCCGCTCGGCTACTGGCTGGCGGCCCAGGGCGCCTTGCTGATGTACCTGCTCATCATCGTGATCTACGTGGTGGTGATGGACCGCCTGGAAGCCAGCTACCTGGCTGGCGATGAGGGCCCGGACGCCGGCCCGAACAACGGCCCGCCCAAGGACCGCAGCGCAGGCCCGGCGTGACGGCGCCGCCCCCCAGCAGCCGGGCCGACCCGGGTTTCTCGGCGCGCCTGGCACGGCGCTACGCGCTGTTCCTGCTGGCCTTCGGCAGCCTCATCGCCCTGATGGCATTTGCCGACCGTGCCGGCCTGCCGCGGCCCTGGATAGGCGCTGCCTTCCTGGTGTCGACGGTGGCGGTCTACGCCGGCATCGGCTTCATGAGCCGCACCTCCAACGAGGTGGAGTACTTCGTCGCCGGCCGCCGTGTGCCGGCCATGTACAACGGCCTGGCCACCGCCGCTGACTGGATGTCGGCGGCCTCCTTCATCGGCACCGCCGGCGTGCTCTACCTGCAGGGCTTCGCCGGCCTGGCCTACATCCTGGGCTGGACCGGCGGCTACTGCCTGCTGGCCTTGCTGCTGGCGCCCTACCTGCGCCGCTTCGGTGAATACACCGTGCCCGACTTCCTGGGCGCGCGCTACGGCGGCCATGTGCCGCGGCTGGTCGGCGCCGCCTCGGCAGTGGCGGTGTCCTTCGTCTACGTCGTGGTGCAGATCTACGGTGTCGGGCTCATCACCTCGCACCTCACGGGCTTCAGCTTCGAGCTCGGCATCTTTGTCGGCCTAGGCGGCGTGCTGGTCTGCTCGTTTCTGGGCGGTATGCGCGCCGTGACCTGGACGCAGGTGGCGCAGTACCTGGTGCTGATCCTGGCCTATCTGGTGCCGCTGGTGTGGCTGTCGGTGCAGCAGACCGGCAGCCTGATGCCCATCCTGTCCTACGGCAGCCAACTGTCGCGCGTGGCTGAGCGCGAACGCGAACTGGCGGCCGACCCGGCCGAGCAGCAGGTCATCGAAAAGCTGCGCGAGCGCGCCGCCGCCGCCGAGCGCAAGCTGCTGGACGTGCCCGCCGCCATGGCGCAGGACGAAGCCCAGCAGGCCCAGCGCATTGCCGTGCTGCGCGCCGAGAACGCACCGCTGGCGCGCATCCAGCGCGCGGAGCGCGAACACTCGCAGCGCCCACGCACCGAGGCGCAGGCGCGACTGCTCTATCAGCGGGAACGCGACAACTCGCTGGCGCGCGCACAGCCGCTGGCCGGCATGCCGCCGCAGACGCTGCCTTTCGCCACCGGCGACCCGGCGGGTGACGCTGCGGCCATCGAGCGCTTCGACAGTGCGCGCGTCAACTTCATCGCGCTGATGCTGAGTCTGATGATGGGCACGGCGGCCTTGCCGCATGTGCTGACGCGCTACTACACCACCTCATCGGCGTCGGAGGCGCGGCGCTCGGTGGCCTGGTCGCTGTTCTTCATCATGTTGCTGTACCTGGCTGCGCCTGCGCTGGCCGTGCTGGTGAAGTTCGAGGTGCTGCAGAACCTGGTCGGCCTGCCGATGGACCACCTGCCGCAGTGGGTGAACCGCTGGGCGCGCCTGGACCCCAGCCTGGTGAGCGTGCGCGACGTGAACGGTGACGGCATCCTGCAGCTGGGCGAACTGAGTCTGGCCGGCGATGTGATCGTGCTCGCGGCGCCCGAGATCGGCGGCCTGCCCTACTGGGTGACCTGCCTGGTGGCGGCCGGCGGGCTGGCGGCTGCGTTGTCCACCGCCGACGGGCTGCTGTTGACCATCGCCAACGCGCTGTCGCATGACGTCTATTTTCGCGTCATCAACCCATCGGCCGTGTCGGCAGGGCGCGTCATCGCGTCCAAGGTGCTGGTGATGGTGGTGGCCTTCCTGGCGGCCTTGATCGCGGCGCTAAAGATCACCGACATCCTGCAGTTCGTCTCCGCCGCCTTCTCGCTGGCGGCGGCGGCCTTCTTCCCGGCGCTGGTGCTGGGCATCTTCTGGCGCCGCGCCAATGCCGCCGGCGCCCTGGCCGGCATGGTCACCGGGCTGGCCGTGTGCGGCTGGTACATGGCCACCAACCTGCCGCTGCTCAGAGGCCTCTTCGGCGTCACGCGGCCGCTGGCCGAGTGCCAGTGGTTCGGCATCGAGCCCATTGCCGCCGGCGTCTTCGGCGTGCCGGCCGGGCTGCTGACGATGGCCGTGGTGAGCCTGCTGACGCCGCCGCCCGGGCCTGAGATCCAGCAGCTGATCGACCGCATGCGCTTTCCGGCAGCTACCGAGCGCGGCTAGCGCTGCTATACTTATAGGCTTTCCTTGCCGCACCCGTCATGTTGACGCATCGGGGCGGCTTCCACCGTCAGCCTGCAGCAGCCGCCGCGGGTGCGGGAATCCACAAGGAGATTTCATGCGTCATTACGAGATCGTTCTGCTGATCCACCCGGATCAAAGCGAACAGGTTCCGGCCATGCTGGAACGCTACAAGACCCTGGTCACCGGTGCCGGTGGCAAGGTGCACCGTGTGGAAGACTGGGGCCGGCGCCAGATGGCCTACATGATCCAGAAGCTGGTCAAGGCGCATTACTTGTGCCTGAACATCGAGGTCAGCAACGACACGCTGACCGAGATCGAGACCGGCTTCCGCTTCAACGACGCCGTGCTGCGCCACATGACCGTGGCCAAGAGCAAGGCCGAGACCACCCCTTCGATCATGATGAAGGCCGTGGAACGCGAGGAAGCTCGCAAGGAACGCCAGGAGGCCGCGGCCTGAAGAGGCGCGGCACGTCTGCCGCCTGAGCTGCTGCGATGAACCGACTGGTTCTCTCGGCAGCCCTGGCGGAACGGGCGGCACTGCGTTACACCCCTGCCGGCCTGCCGGCCCTGGACTTGAGCTTGAAGCACGAGTCCGAGGTCAGCGAAGACGGCCAGCCGCGCAAGGTCTCCATGGAGATGAAAGCGGTGGCGATCGGGGCGGTGACGAAAGGCCTGCTCGCGGCGGAACTGGGTTCGATGGGCCTTTATGCCGGCTTCATCACCAGCGCACGCAACGGACGCGGCCTGCTGTTCCACATCACGTCGGTCGACCCCCAGGTTGCACCGGCTTCATCCGGATCGAATTAAGTTAGGAGCTCACCATGCCCCCGCCACGTGGTAAAGGTCGTTTTTCCAAGGACAAGCGCCCCAAGCGCAACAACCAGTCGCTGTTGTTCCGCCGCAAGCGCTTCTGCCGCTTTACCGTCGCCAAGGTCGAGGAGATCGACTACAAGGAAAGCGACGTCCTGCGCGATTTCATCGGCGAGAACGGCAAGATCACGCCCGCGCGCCTGACCGGCACGCGTGCCTACTACCAGCGTCAGCTGACCACGGCCATCAAGCGCGCGCGCTTCCTGGCGCTGTTGCCGTATTCCGACCAGCACAAGGTCTGAGGAGTCCACCATGCAAATCATTCTTCTCGAGAAGGTGGGCAAGCTCGGCGATCTGGGCGACGTCGTCAAGGTCAAGCAGGGTTATGCCCGCAACTTCCTGATCCCGTCCAAGCTGGCGCGCCGCGCCACCGAAGCCGCGATCAAGGAATTCGAAGGCCGCCGTGCCGAACTGGAAAAGGCCGCCGCCGGCAAGCTGGCCACCGCACAAGCCCTGGGCGAGCAGATGGCCGGCAAGACCGTGCGCATCGCCCAGAAGGCCGGCGTCGATGGACGCCTGTTCGGCAGCGTGACCAACCACGACATCGCCGAAGCCCTGGGCAAGATGGGCCTGGCCGTGCTGAAGAGCCAGGTGCGCCTGCCCAATGGCCCGCTGAAGACCGTGGGCGAGCACCCGGTGTCAGTGGCACCCCACCATGACGTGGTGGCTGAGGTCACTGTGGTGGTGATTGCGCAAGCCGACTGATCCAGCGTAAGCTGAGGGCAGTTTCCAAGTGTCTGGAAGGCCGGCTTTGCCGGCCTTCTGCATTTCTGGGCTGGCACTTATACCCACCTGCCCACGCTTCATCCACAGTGTTGCCCACAGTCTGCCCGCCACAGCCCACCCATGTCCGCGATCCTCGACCCCCGCGACCACGCCCCGCAACGCGACGATGAAGTGGCCCGCTTGCGCGTGCCGCCCCATTCGGTGGAAGCCGAGCAGAGCGTGCTCGGGGGCCTGCTGCTCGACAACCTGGCCTGGGACCGCGCCGGCGATCTGCTCACCGACAGTGACTTCTACCGCCACGAACACCGCCTGATCTACGCGGCCATCGGCGCCCTGGTGGCACAGAGCAAACCAGCCGACGTCATCACCGTCTTCGAGCAGTTGCAGAGCCTGGGCAAGGCGCAGGACGTGGGCGGCCTGGCCTACCTCAACGCGCTGGCGCAAAGCGTGCCCAGTGCCGCCAACATGCGCCGCTATGCCGAGATCGTGCGTGAGCGCAGCATCCTGCGCAAGCTGATCGCCGCCAGCGACGACATCGCCACCAGCGCCTTCAACCCGCAGGGCCGGCAAGTCAGCACCGTGCTCGACGAGGCCGAGAGCAAGATCTTCCAGATCGGCGAGGAAGGCTCGCGACAGAAGCAGGGCTTCCAGGGCATCGACAAGCTGGTCGTGCAGCTGATCGACCGCGTGCAGGAACTGCACGACAACGGCGCCGA
>JANNFE010000009.1:0-5915 GCA_031379415.1 Betaproteobacteria bacterium
GGGTTCGAGGATGCGCTTGCCTTCGACGTGTTTGTACTCGCCCTTGTTGAAGTCGCTGGCGCTGCCGTAGTACTCCTTGTAGCGCCGGCCATCCACTTCCACCGTTTGCCCGGGTGACTCCTCGTGGCCCGCGAACAGCGAGCCCACCATCACCATGGCGGCGCCGAAGCGCACGCTCTTGGCGATGTCGCCGTGGTGGCGGATGCCGCCGTCGGCAATGATGGGTTTGGTGGCCACGCGGGCACACCACTTCAGCGCGCTGAGCTGCCAGCCGCCGGTGCCGAAGCCGGTTTTCAGCTTGGTGATGCAGACCTTGCCCGGACCCACGCCCACCTTGGTGGCGTCGGCGCCCCAGTTCTCCAGGTCGATCACCGCCTCGGGCGTGGCCACGTTGCCGGCGATGACGAAGGTCTTCGGCAGCTTCGTCTTGATGGGCTCGATGGTCGCCTTGACGCTGTCGGCATGGCCGTGCGCGATGTCGGATGGGCCAGCTGAGGCGCCCGCGCGGTAGCGCGGGTCGCTTCGAGCGTAGTTGTGTGCTGGGAACCGCTGTTGGCAGTGAGGCAGCGGGTACCGTGGCGGCTGGCTGGTTTCGGCCAGAAGCCGACGGTTGCGACAGGCGGCTTACGGGCATCCCGAAGCAATCACAAACGATCGCCCGACCGAAGCCCAGCAGAGGTAGGTGCCCTCCGGCAGGCAGCACTTCGAGCGATTGAGCATCGCGCGATGTGTGTCGCCTACGCGGCCGCGGGACCGGCCCGCACCCCGTGAAGACGGGCCCCGCAGAGTGCGAGGCGTACTGAGCGCATCACCGCCCAGCGCGGCTGAGCTGAGCCGAGCTGCTCAAGCGCGTGTTCGAGATAGACATGCAGGAAATGCCCGAACTACGGTGGCGGGGACGTCAAGATCATCGCGGTCACCTTCAGGCAGCCGGTCATCAAGGGGATCCACAATCCTCTGGCCCTTTAAGTGAGTGCACCGCCGCGGGTGCCAGCCATCAGAGTGAGATCGTCGAGGACAACACGCCGCACAAGTTGTTCGACAAACCGAAGACCTAGCGCAGCAAGGACGTCCTGTTGAAGATCTTGGGCCACTGAGTGGGTTGGCGCCGTTCGTGTCGGCCGCGGTTCCTCAGCCGCGGGCACGCTCCCAGCGGAGCGTTTCCCACGCGGCTTCAGACATCTGCCATCGTGAACGGCAGCTTTCGCAGCCGTTTCCCGGTGGCGTGGTAAATCGCATTGCCGATGGCTGCCGCGGTGCCGACGATGCCCAGCTCGCCGATGCCCTTGACCCCCAGCGGGTTCACGAAATCGTCGCGTTCCTCCAGCATCGACACCTTCACCTCGCCGATGTCGGCGTTCACAGGCACCAGGTATTCAGCGATGTCGGTGTTCAGGAAGCGCGCGCGTCTCACATCGGTCAACGTGTGCTCGTGCAGGGCTGAGCCGATACCCCAGATCATGCCGCCCATCAGCTGGCTGTGCGCCGTCTTGCGGTTCAGGATGTTGCCGGCGGCAAAGGCGCCGTGAATGCGCGGCACGCGGATCTCGTGCGTCCAGCGGTTGATGCGCACTTCGACAAATTCGGCGCCGAAGGCGAACATCGCATGGGTCGGCGTCACGGGGCCGATGACTCCGAAGCCGCCCATGTAGGTGGTCTTCAGCGCCTTGGCCGTCAGCTCAGGGTGGGCATAGTCGCCCTGAGCCATGACTTGGCCACGCGGCGAGGCCTTGACCGCTTCCAGCACCGACATGCGCTGGCCGCCTGCCGCCACCAGCATGCCCTGATCGAGCCGCACGCTGACCGGGTCGACACCAAACAGCGGTGAGCCTTGCGCCCTGGACAACTGACGTGCCAGCTCGGCCGCTACTGCCAGGCAGGCCATATGAACGGCCGAACCGGCGCTGGCCGAGGTGACCGAGCCGCCAGAGATCGGCGCCACCGGCAGGCCCGAAGCGCCCATCGCCACCGCCACTGCAGACACCGGCAAGCCCAGCCGTTGCGCGACGATCTGGCCCATGATGGTGTAGGCACCTGTGCCGACGTCATGCGCTGCCAGTTCGATGCTGGCATTGCCGCCGCCATAGACTGTCAGCCTGGCCGATGAGGGCGCCATAGCCGTCGGATAGGTGGCCGTGGCGCAGCCATAGCCCACCAGCCAATCGCCGTCGACCATCGACCGCGGCGCCACGCTGCGGCCAGACCAGCCGAAGCTCTTGGCGGCGTCGTCGTAGCAGGCCATCAGCGAACGCGACGAGAAGGGCACGTTCGTTACCGGGTGGCGCTGGGTATCGTTGATCCGGCGCAACTCCACCGGGTCCATCGCCAGCGCCACGGCCAGTTCGTCCATGGCCGATTCCAGCCCAAAGAAGGACTGCATCTCGTTCGGCGCGCGCATGAAGCCACCGGTGTTGGTGTCGGAACGTGCGATGCGCTGCTCGGTATGGATCACGGGGCAGGCGTACATCGAACGCGTGATGTGGGTGCCGGGGTTGACGACGTCGTCGAAGCGCGGCGTCTGCGCGGTCTCGATGTGCTGGAAGGCCAACAGGCGGCCTTCCCTGGACGCCGCCAGCCTGAACTTCTGCGACGACTCGGGGCGGAAAGTGGCCACGGTATACATGTCGTGTCGCGTCACCATCAGGCGCACCGGCGCACCCACCGCCCGCGCCGCGGCAATGGTCAGCAGCGCGTAGCTGGGCAAGCCCGCTTTTGAGCCGAAGGCGCCGCCGACGAAAGGCGAAATCACTTCCACAGCCGTCGGCGCCAAGCCAAAAGCCGCCACCACGCCAGCCTGCGCCGTGGTTACCGACTGCGAAGGCATCCACAGCGTCAGCCGTTCGCCCTGCCAGTGCGCCGTGGCCGCGAACAGCTCCATCGGGTTGTGGTGCTGGAAGGGTGTGTGGTAGGTCTGGTCGACGACCACGGCGGCGGTCTTCAGCGCCGCCTGAAGGTCGCCCTGCTCCAGTTTCATGGCCTTGTTCGGACCCTCCTCGCCTTTCGCCATATCACCCTGACCCGACATGTGGATGCTGGCCGCCGCTGGCGCGATGGTGGCCTTCACCAGCGCGGCGCCGCGCCTGGCCGCAGCGGCGTTCTCGGCCACTACATAGGCGATGGGCTGGCCGGCGTACTTGATTTCGGTGCCGGTCATCGGCGAAAAACTGGACGTGCCCGGGCCCCCTGCACCGAGGGCCTTCGGTGGCTTGAACTTGGGCAAGTTTTCGTGCGTGTAGATTGCGATCACGCCTGCTTCGGCCTGGGCCGCGGCGATGTCCAGGGCTGTGATGCGGCCGCTGGCCACGCTAGACACAGCCAGCGCGCCATGCAACAGGCCTGCAGGCATGAAGTCGGCGGCGTAGCGGGTCTGCCCGCTGACTTTCTGCGGTGCTTCGTAGCGCGTGACACGGGTGTCGAGCGTGTTTGCCATGGTGGGTTGTCCTGGTGCTGTCGTGCTTGGTCAGCGCTTGAAGGCGCCGGAATCAGCCTGGCTCTGGCCTGGGTTCATGGCGCGGACATGCGCCGCCATCAACGCGCCGGCCACCACATCGGCGCCCAGTGCCAGCTTGAATGCCGAACCTTCCAACGGCCTGGCGTCGGCAAAGGCCAGGCGTCCCGCTTCGCGCGCAGCGGCTTCGCTGAACGGCCGGCGTCGCAATGCCGCTTCTGCTGCCGTCGCGCGCCATGGCTTGGCAGCCACACCACCCAGTGCGATGCGCACGTCGCCCACCTGGTCGCCCTGCATCTCGATGCCCACGGCGGCCGAGACGGCGGCGAAGGCGTAGCTTTGCCGGTCGCGCGCCTTCAGGTAATGCGAAGCCCTCATCGGCGCGCTGATCGGTACTTCGATGGCGGTGATGATTTCTGCCGGCCGCAGCGTGGTTTCCAGATCAGGGCGGTCGCCGGGCAAGCGGTGCAGGTCGGCAAAGGCGAAGCGGCGTGTGCCACGCACCGAACTGGCCACCACCACGGCGTCGAAGGCGATCAGGGCCTGCGCCCAGTCGCCCGGGTACATGGCCACGCAGGCGTCAGAGCCGCCCAGAACGGCATGCAGATGGGTGCTGCCACCGTCCAGCGCCGAACAGCCGCTGCCAGGCTCGCGCTTGTTGCAGGCATAGCTGGTGTCCCGAAAGTAGGGGCAGCGTGTGCGCTGCAGGATGTTGCCGCCCAGCCGTGCCGAATGCCGCAGCTGCGGCGAGGCGGCTTTCCACAGCGACTCGCTCAAGGCCGGGCAAGCCGCGCGCAGCGCTGGGTCGTCGGCCACGTCGGCCATGCGTGCCAGTGCGCCGAAGCGCAGGCGGTCGGCTTTCACCTCGTGCCCCTGCAGTTCGGCAATGCCGGTGATGTCGACCAGGCCCGCGGGCGCCACGACATCCAGCTTCAACAGGTCGACCATCGTCGTGCCGCCCGCCAGTACCTGCCAGTCGGGGTGGTCGGCCAACAGGCGGGCAGCGTCCAGCAGGCTGCTGGGGCGGTGGTAGTGGAAATTGCGCATGGTGTGTGGTGTGCCTTTGGCAGTCAGCCTTCAACTTCAGCCCGGCCGCAGCGGCCCGGGTGCTTCATGTCGGGCGCTTCAGCGTTTGCCCGCGTCGCGCACCATCTCGACGGCGGCAACGATGTTCGGGTACGCGGCGCAGCGGCACAGGTTGCCGCTCATGTATTCGCGGATCTCGCTGGCGCTGCCGGCATGGCCTTCTTTGATGCAGGCCACGGCGGAAAGAATCTGACCGGGCGTGCAGTAACCGCACTGAAACGCGTCGGTTTCAGCGAATGCCTGCTGCATCGGGTGCGGCTTGCCATCGGCTGCGGCCAAGCCCTCGATGGTCGTCAGCGTGGCGCCATCGGCCTGCACGGCCAGCACCAGGCACGAATTCACCCTGCGCCCGTCCAGCAACACTGTGCAGGCGCCGCACTGGCCGTGGTTGCAGCCGATCTTGGTGCCTGTCAGACCGAGCTGGTCGCGCACGGCTTCCACCAGGGTCGTGCGCGGTTCCACGGACAGGTTGCGGCGCTTGCCGTTGACCTGAAGATGGATCGAGATCACCGCGTCCGCTGCGCCCTGACTCCCTGCCGCGTTGCCCGCTGCCGTGGCCGCGGCTACCTGTCCGTCGCCTCCGGCTGCCGTCCCACGCAGCTGCGTCGGCGCGCAACCCGCCAGCAAGCCGACCGAGGCGGTGCCGACGGCGCTGCCGCGCAGGAAGCGACGGCGGGAATCATCTGCGGCCTCTTGGGCCAGTGCGCAGGGCTTGGTCATGAACGAACTCCTTGATGAGCAGGTGAACACTGAATCGACGCACAGCAACCAAGCGGATGCGGTTCGCTCCTCGCCATCCTTAGATTCGCGGTCTGGAACGAGTGTGTCTGTCAGCAAAGCGCACCTTCGCCGGTAGGTCGAGGCCTACTCGCGCGTCAACGGTCTGACGACTGAACGTGGGTGTCGAGGGCACGCTCGGGCGAAAGGAAGCACGCAAACCCTCGCGGGCGATGGCGCCCGGTTGAAGGCCCAATTGCCAGTCTGAAAACAGGTGCTTCATCCGCGTTCTCCCCAGATGGTCAAGGAGGCGGCGCTTGATCCAATTGGAATCGGCGAGCAGCCGCGTGCTGCGTCCCAAGCGCCCACAGCAACGCCCGCTTGTCCAGGCCCCCTCGTGCAAGGCCACGTGCGGAGGTGTAGGCGCTAATGCGAACGGCCGCTTCGCGGTGGTGCGGTCGAAGCCGCGTATGTCGCCGATGGGTCGAAACCAGCCCCTCAGTGTGCAGCCCGGATGCGCTCCCTACATGAACAGGTGCTCGCCCGCGTTCTCGCCCCCCAGCACCACGTAGTTCACCTTCTTCAGGTCGGCGAGCACGGTGCCACCGGCGTAGCTGATGCTGCTCTGCAGGTCTTCGCGCATCTCGCGCAGCGTGTCGGGAAG
>JANNFE010000019.1:0-60484 GCA_031379415.1 Betaproteobacteria bacterium
AAGCCCAGGGTAGGCCCCCTGGGCGCGGCAGGCGATACCGGACGGGACCGTTTTCTCGCGCGTTGCAGCCGACGACCTTCTGCCGCGCAGACTCCTAGCGGCCTCAGCGGCGTGGCGGGCCAGCGCACCGGCCACGGCATGCGCCACGGTCTGCAGCACGGCGACTTCCGCGATGCTGTAACGGCGCTCTTCGCGGCAGTTGTCCAAGCCGATGCAGCCCCAGCAGCGCTCGCCCACGAAGACAGGCGCCATCAGGTCGATGCAGTTGGCCACGGCCTGATTGAGGACCGCGTTGGCGCCAGTCTTCACAGACATGACCGACTGGTAGGCCTGGCCGGCCAGCAAGGCCTGCCAGACTTCGGGGACATCAGCGACTGCAAATTGGTCGGTGCCGGCCAGGTCGGCAACGCGGCCAATGCCGGGGGCGGCCCATTCGGCAATGCACACGCACATGCGCTGCTCGTCGACCGGTTCAAACACGTCGGCACGGTCGGGGCCGGACCGCTGTCCCAGCTGGGCCACGGCCGCCTGCAGGCCGGCCCGCACGTCGGTGTGCTCGACCCTGCACTGGCAGGCCGCCACCACCGCCGCCAGCAGGTCTTCCAGCCCATCGGCGTGGCGGCCGTCGGCGCCGCTCATTTCAGCCGGCCGGCCCGTGGCCGCCGAAGGTGCAGTGGACACAGTGGACGCGGTGGCCACACCGTTTTCGCAGATGTTCATCGAAGAGCCGGCCAACGGCCTTGAAGATCACGACGAGCACAAGCCGCCGGTTGCGCGGGCGGTGGGGCCGCCGTGGCCGACAAGGCGCCTGCCAGGGCTGGCACCTCGACCTAAGGCGAGGTGTCGGGACTGTCCGTGGCGTGCCATCCTCCACGCCAGCCATGCCGCCAGCGCGCCACGACATCGACCCCCGCTTTGTGCCGGCCTGGTGTGCCCGCTGGTTGGTGGTTTGCTTGCTGGCGTCGCTGCTGGCTGCTTGTTCGACCGCGCACTACCCGATCAATGTCCCGATGCAACGTGTGGACACCGGCAAGGGCTACCGCGCGCAGCGTGCTTTCGCGACAGAACCCGATGACCACTTCTTCCTGCATGTCTCGGTCTCGGGCGGTGGCGCCCGCGCGGCGGCGCTCGGCTTCGGAGTGCTGGAGGCCCTGCGCGACACGCCAATCCGTTGGGAAGGCCGAGAGCGGCGCCTGATCGACGAGATGGACGCGCTGATGGGCGTGTCGGGCGGCAGCATGCTGGCGGCGTACTACGGCCTGCACGGCGTGGCCGGCCTGCCGCGCTTCGACACCGATTTTTTCCAGGCCCAGCTGCAGGTCGACCTGGTGTCGCTGGCGCTGAGCCCGCGCAGCCTGTGGCGCATCCAGTCGCCGCGCTTCGGCCGTGGCGACCTGCTGGCCGAGTACCTGGACGAACGCCTGTTCAAAGGCGCCACCTTCGCCGACCTGAGCCGCGTGCCGCGCAAGCCTTTCGTCACCGTCTACGCGTCCGACATGAGCACCGGCGCGCGCTTCGAATTCGTGCAGGAGCAGTTCGACTTCCTGTGCAGCGATCTGGATGCCCTGGCCATTGCCCGTGCGGTGGCTGCGTCCAGCGCTGCGCCGCTGGTGTTGAGCCCCATTGCGTTGTGGAACCACGCGCCCGCAGACGGCAGCGCAGGCTGCGGCGACCCGCCGGCACGCGGCATGGCCCGCGTTGCTCAGCCGGACAGCAGCGCCCTGCAACAGCTGGCCGAGATGGAAACCCTGCGCGCCACCTCGTCGCAAGGTTTGCTGCGACCCTTCGTTCACCTGCTGGACGGTGGGCTGGCAGACAACGTCGGCGCGCTGGGCCCGATGGACTACATCGCACGGTTCGGCAGTGTCATCGCCGGCACTCGCGCCGCCGGCTACCGCGGTGTGCGGCGCGTGGCCTTCGTGGTCATCAATGCCGAGACCAGTGCCCGCCCGCCGGAAGACGGTCGCGCCGATGTGCCCGGCCCGCTGCGAGCGGCTTTGGCCATGGCCGACATTCCGATCAACCGCAACAGCAGCACGGCGCTGGCCGCCAAGCGCAGGCTGCTGCAAGGCTGGCGCGATGAAGTGGCAGCGGCCCATGCACGCGCCGATTTCGAAGTCTTCGCCGCCGACGCGCAGTTCTATCTGGTCGAGGTGAACCTGGGTGATGAACCCGATGCCACGCTGCGCGGCAGGCTGCTGGCCGTGCCGACCACGCTGCAGTTGCCGGCCGAAGACGTGGCGCTCTTGCGCCGCCAGGGCGCAGCAGCCTTGCGGCGATCAGCCGACTTCCAGCGGCTGTTGCGCGATCTGGGCCCCTGACCGGTCGAGCGAGCCGATTCGCTCACCCGAAAGAGGCAGCCGCTGCCTGCACCAACGGGCGGTGGCCAGCTGGTGGGGGTTGCCTACAGTGGCAGCGCAGCGCTCCGCCGCTGTGCCCCGATGCTGTATTTCCTCAGAGCCACACCCAGGAGTTCCGATGAACCACATCACCCCGACCGACTTCGCCCAGATCCAGAACCTGGTGGCGCTGTACTGCGTGACCACCGACAACGCCGACGCCGATGGTTTCATGCAGACCTGGGTCGAGCCGGCCGAGTTCGGCGGCTACGACAGCGGCGCTTTCGGCCAGATGGACACCTGGCAGGCCATGCATGCCTTCGAGAAGGAACATGTCGGCCCCGGCGGCATGGCCAACGGCAAACGGCATCTCAGCCTGAACATCGTCATCGAACCGGTCAGCGCCACCGAAGTGCATGTCACCAACGACATGGTGGTGCTGGAAGTGGCCGACATCCCGCGCGTGCTGGCCACCGGCCGCTACAACCGCAGCGTGGTCGTCAAGACAGCCGCCGGCTGGCGCTTCAAGCGGCGCACGCTGGACATCGACGCCGGCTTCTTCAAGGCCATGGCGGCGCAACCGCAGGGCTCCGCCGTCGCCGCCTAGTCAGGGCCCGGCCCCAGTCAGCCGCAGCGCCTGGCCGGGCAGGAGGGCGACGAAGCGGCTCTCGGGCAGCTGCGCGGACTGCACGGCTGCCAACAGTGCCTGTCGCGGTGCCGCGTAGGCTTCGAAGCCGAGGTGGAACGCTTCGAGGTGATGCGCTGTCGCGCGCTGGGCGCGCAGGTCGCGCATCAGCTTCACGGCATCGGCCCGGCCCATGTGGCCGTCGGCCACCAGCGCCTTGTTGCCCAGCGGCACCACCACGCGGGGCCGGTCGCGTGCGTCCAGCCGGCGCAGGGTGGGCAGGTCCAGGTGGTCGCAGTGGTTGGGTGAAATCAGCACCACGTCCATCCTGGACAGGACGTCGAAGCTCACGCCCGGCGCCTGCACGCGTGTGGGGCCGGCAAAGCCAACAGGCGACGCACGTCCTGACCACACCGGGTCGGTCAGGATGTTCAGGCCCGCCACCTGGATGAGCACCGTGGCATGGCCGATGAAGGTGACCCGCGCGCTGCCATCGTCCACCCGTGGCGGCGGTGGTGGCTCGGGCACCACGGGCACGCTGTCGGGCCATGTCGCTTGGGCACCGGTCAGCCGCAGACGCAGCCAGCCGGCCACCGAACGGTTCTTGCTGTCGCCCGGGTTGCTGCAGCGGCTGCCGTCGAAGTGGGGGCTGACCGGACCTTGCCAGGTGCTGCCGCAGGCCGACAGCACGAACGTGGCTAGCAAGGCGGACCAGAGCAACGCAGGCCAGCGCCTGTTGTTTTGGTTCATCGCAGGATGCTGACGCCGCGCACACCACGCTGCCCAGCGCCAAGGTGCAGCCGCGATCTACCCCGAAAGGAGTAGCGCGGGCCGAGGCATCCGACGGTATCGCTGGTGCGGCAGTGCACCGATAGTGGAGGCAACCTGGTTGTGGAGCCGCAAACCCATGATGCAAACCGTGCGCACCACCCCCGCCACCCTGGTTGTGGCCTTGCTGGCATCGGCCGGGATCGTCGGGCTTGCCGGGCTGACGGGCTGCCACTCGCAGGCCCAGGGCGGTGGCGCGCCGCCAGCCGCACCGGTGGACGTGGCCGCCGCCGTGCAGCGCGCGCTGGCCGACACGGAAGAATTCACAGGGCGACTGGAGGCCGCCGACCTGGTGGAGATACGCCCGCGCACCGCAGGCGCGATCGAACAGGTGCACGTCAAGGACGGCGCCGCGGTGGCGCGTGGCGCACTGCTGTTCAGCATCGACCCGCGCCCCTACCAGGCCGAGGTGGCGCGCGCCGAAGCCGCCCTGGCCACGGCGGGCGCCCAGGCCCGCCTGGCCGACAAGGAACTGCAGCGCGCAAACACACTGTTGGCGCAGCAGGCCGTGTCGCGCCAGGAAACCGAGCAGCTTGCGGCCAGCCTGGAAACCGCCAACGCCGCCGTGCAGCAGGCCGAAGCCACCTTGCGCACGGCCCGCCTCAATCTTTCGTACACGGCGGTGCGCGCGCCGGTGGCCGGGCGCGTCTCACGCATCGACGTGACACTGGGCAACCTGGTCAATGACCAGCGCGTGCTCACCACGCTGGTGGGCAGTGGCCGCGTGCATGCCTGGTTCGACGTCAGCGAGCAGACCTTCCTGCGCCTGCGCAAGACACCTGACGTTCAAAGGGAGGTGCATATGGCGCTGGCCGATGAGACCGGCCTGCCGCGCAAGGGCCGGGTCGATTTCATCGACAACCGCCTGAACCCGCAGAGCGCCACCATCCGCCTGCGCGCCAGCTTCGACAACGCCGACGGCCAGCTGCTGCCGGGTTTGTTTGCACGCATCCGCGTCAACGCGTCGGCCCCGCGCCAGGTGGTCCTGACGCCCGACCGCGCAGTGGGCACCGACCAGAGCCGCAAGTTCGTGTGGGTGGTGGGCGCCGACAACCTGCCGCAGCCGCGCCCGGTGACGCTGGGCGCGCTGGTGGACGGCATGCGGGTGCTGGAGTCTGGCGTCAAGCCGGGTGAGGCTGTCGTGGTTGGCGGGCTGCAGCGGGTGCGGCCGGGGCAGCCGGTGGCACCCAACAAGCTGGCGCTTGACGAGCGCGGCATGCCCCTTCCGCCCGGGCCTGCGCAATCCCCCGCGCCTGCAGGTGCAGCCGCATCGGGCGCGCGTTCATGAACATCGCCAGCTTCTTCATCACCCGGCCCATCTTCGCGGCCGTGCTGTCGATCCTGGTCACGCTGCTGGGCGCGATCTCGATCTTCAACCTGCCGATCAGCGAGTACCCGGAGGTCACGCCGCCGCAGGTGGTGGTGCGTGCGCAGTACCCGGGCGCCAACCCGCGCGTGTTGGCGCAGACCGTGGCCACGCCGCTGGAAGAGCAGATCAACGGCATCGAGAACATGCTCTACATGAGCAGCACCGCCACCGCCGACGGCGGCCTGACGCTGTCGATCAGCTTCAAGATCGGCACCGACGCCGAGGCCGCCGAGACGGCGGTGCAGAACCGCGTCAGCCGCGCCCTGCCGCGCCTGCCCGAGGTGGTGCGCCAGCTTGGCGTGACGACCGAAAAGAGCAGCCCCAACCTGACGATGGTGGTGCACCTGGTGTCCACCGACAACCAGCGCGACGCGCTGTACCTGCGCAACTACGCCACGCTGAACGTCAAGGACCCGCTGCTGCGCATTCCGGGCATGGGCAGCGTGCTGACCTTCGGCTCGGGCGACTACGCCATGCGCATCTGGCTGGACCCGGCCAAGCTGGCGGCGCGCCGGCTGACCACGGCCGACGTGACGCGCGCCATCCGCGAACAGAACGCGCAGGTCGCCGCGGGCGTGGTGGGCGCGCAGCCATCGACCGAGGGCACCGAGTTCCAGCTCGCCGTCAACACCGAAGGCCGGCTCGAGACCGAAGCGCAGTTCGCCGAAATCATCGTCAGCAGCGACGCCACCAGCGGCGCGCTGGTGCGCCTGAAGGACCTGGGGCGCGTCGAGCTGGGCCCCAACACCTATGCCGTGCGCTCGCTGCTGAACAACCAGGAAGCGGCCGCCGTGGCCATCTTCCAGGGCCCCAATTCCAACGCGCTGCAGTTGTCCAACGACGTGCGCGCCGAGATGCAGCGGCTGAAGGCCAACTTCCCGTCGGGGGTGGACTACGCCATCGTCTACGACCCCACGCGCTTCGTGCAGAGCAGCATCGAAAAGGTGGTGACCACGCTGCTGGAAGCCGTGGTGCTGGTGGTCATCGTGGTGGTGGTGTTCCTGCAGACCTGGCGTGCGTCGATCATTCCGCTGCTGGCGGTGCCGGTGAGCGTGGTCGGCACTTTCGCGGTGCTGCTGGCGCTGGGTCTTTCGATCAACACGCTGACGCTCTTCGGTCTGGTGCTGGCCATCGGCATCGTCGTCGACGACGCCATCGTGGTGGTGGAAAACGTCGAGCGCAACATCGAGCGCGGCCTGACGCCGCTGGCGGCTTCGGTGCAGGCGATGAAGGAGGTGTCGGGGCCGATCATCGCCATCGCGCTGGTGCTGTGCGCGGTGTTCGTGCCGCTGGCCTTCGTCAGCGGCTTGTCGGGGCAGTTCTACCGGCAGTTCGCGGTGACCATCGCCATCAGCACGGTGATCTCGGCCTTCAATTCGCTGACGCTGTCGCCGGCGCTGTGTGCCGTGCTGCTGCGTGCCCACGGCGCGCCGAAAGACCGCCTGCAGCGAGGCATCGACGCCGTGCTCGGCCGCTTCTTTGCCGCCTTCAACCGCGTCTTCAACCGCGGCGCTGAAAGGTACGGCGGCGCCGTTACCACGCTGGTGGTCCGGCGCAAGCTGCTGGCGATGGGGGTCTACGCGCTGCTGCTGGGCCTGACGGCCGTGCTCTTTCTGCGCCTGCCGGCCGGCTTCGTGCCGCAGCAGGACAAGCAGTACCTGATCGGCATTGCGCAACTGCCCGACGGCGCTTCGCTGAACCGCACCACCGAGGTCATCCGCCAGATGGCCGACGTGGCGCGCGCAGTGCCGGGCGTGAAGGATTCGGTGGCCTTCCCGGGCCTGAGCATCAACGGTTTCACGCCGTCGCCCAATGCCGGCCTGATGTTCATCGGCCTGGAGGACTTTGCGGCGCGCAGCGGGCCGGGCCTGTCGGCCGACGCCATCGTGGCCCAGGTCAATCAGCGCCTGGGTGGCATCAAGGACGCCTACATGTTCGTGCTGTCGCCGCCGCCAGTCAGCGGCCTGGGCAATGCCGGCGGCTTCAAGCTGCAACTGCAGGACCGCGCGTCGCTGGGCGAGGCCGAACTGGCCGGCGTCATCGGCCAGCTGATGGGCCGCGTTTACGGCGACCCGAACAGCCCCATCACCCAGTTCTTCAGCAGCTACCAGATCAACGTGCCGCAGCTGATGGCCAGCGTCGACCGCACCAAGGCCAAGCAGATGGGCGTGAACCTCAACGACATCTACGACACCATGCAGACCTACCTGGGGTCGCTGTACGTCAACGACTTCAACCGTTTCGGCAAGACCTACCAGGTCATCGTGCAGGCCGACCGCGAACACCGTTCGCGGGCCGAGGACATCGGCAACCTGAAAATCCGCAACGCGCGGGGCGAGATGGTGCCGTTGGGCGCGCTGATGACGGTGAGCGACACCTTCGGCCCGGGCAGCGTGGGGCGCTACAACGGCTTCTATTCCGCCGACCTAAACGGTGCCGCGAAACCGGGTTTCAGCAGCGGCGAAGCGCAGCGCGCGATGGAGACGCTGCTGCGCGACACATTGCCGCGCGGCATGGACTTTGAATGGACCGAGCTGGTCTATCAGGAAAAGATGGCCGGCAACACCATGCTGCTGATCTTTCCGCTGTGTGTGCTGCTGGTGTTTCTGGTGCTGGCTGCCACCTACGAAAGCTGGACGCTGCCGCTGGCCATCGTGCTGATCGTGCCGATGTGCATCCTGGCCGCGGTGAGCGGCGTGTGGATCAGCAGCTGGTTTGGCGAGCCCGGCGACAACAACGTCTTCACGCAGGTAGCCTTCGTGGTGCTGGTGGGGCTGGCGTGCAAGAACGCCATCCTCATTGTCGAGTTCGCGAAGGAACTGCAGGACGCGGGCAAGACCGCCGTCGAGGCCGTGGTCGAAGCCTGCCGCCTGCGGCTGCGGCCGATCCTGATGACGTCGCTGGCTTTCATCGCGGGGGTGGTGCCGCTGGTCGTCTCCACCGGCGCGGGCGCCGAAATGCGCCGCGCCATGGGCATTGCGGTGCTCAGCGGCATGCTGGGTGTGACGCTGTTCGGCCTGCTGTTGACGCCGGTGTTCTATGTGCTGCTCAGCCGCCGCCGCGCCGCCGTGGCAGCGGCAGCACAACCGAGCGGAGCGCAGCATGTGTGAGGGGCGCGGCAAGCCGCGGTTGATGGGCATGGTGTCGCGACCGGCGCGGCCGGCAACCCTCGTTTGCACTCTGCTGCTCGGCCTGACCGGCTGTGCCACAGGCCCCGACCACCAGGCCCCAGCCGTTGCGGTGCCTTCATCCTTTGCGAACGCGCCGTCCTCAGGCCCGCCTTCAGGCCCGTCTGCAGCCGGACCGGCGGCGAGCCCCGACGAAGCCGCACTCGCCGCCTTCTGGCAGCAGTTCCAGGACCCGCTGCTCGACCGCCTGATGCAGCAGGCCTGGGCCGCCAACCTGGACCTGCGCATCGCCCAGGCGCGCCTGGCCGAAGCGCGGGCCGCGCTGCTGGGCGCGCAGGCCGAGGCGCTGCCCGTGGTGGGGCTGGACGCCGCGGCCACGCGCAGCCTGTCGCCGCAATGGCAGCAGCCTGGTGCATCGCGCAGCCAGCGCACCACGTCGGTCTATGCGCCGTCGGCGTTGATGAACTGGGAGCTGGACCTTTTCGGGCGCGTGCAGCGCAGTACCGAATCGGCCGCGGCCACGGTCTCGGCGCAAGAGCTGGGCATCGGCAGCGCCCAGGTGGCGCTGGCCGGCGCGGTGGCGACGAACTACCTCACGCTGCGCGGCCTGCAACAACGCCTGGCGGTGGCGCAAGACTCATTGAGCAACCAGCAAGAGGCGTTGCGGCTGACGCAGGTCCGGGTCGATGCCGGCCGCGGCACCGCGTTCGACGTCGCTCGCGCTCGCAACCTGGTGGCCAGCACGGCGGCGGGCATTCCGGCCTTGCAGTTGCAGACCACGCGCGCGGTCCAGCGGCTGGCCACGCTGACGAACCAACCCGGCAGCACGATGGCCGAAGCGCTGAGCACGCCGCAACCCCTGCCGGGCTTGCCGGTGAGCGACCTGTCGTTGTGGCCGGTGGGCACGCCGGCCGAGCTGTTGCGTCGCCGGCCCGACATCCGCATTGCCGAACGCCAGCTGGCCGCCAGTTCGGCCGACGTCGGTGTGGCCATGGCCGAACGTTTTCCGCGCTTGAGCCTGAGCGGTCTGCTCGGGCTGAACAGCAACCGTCTGGGCGACTTGTCCAGCAGTGGTGCGGCGGTGGCTTCGCTGGGTGCAGCGCTCAGCTGGACGGCTTTCGACTTCGGGCGCACCGACGCACGCGTGCAGGGCGCCGAAGCGCGTTCGCAGCGCAGCTTGCTGGTTTACGAGCAGACCGTGACGACGGCCATCGAAGAGGCCGAAAACGCGCTCAGCGGCTACACGCGCAACGCGCAGCAGGCCGTCGCCTTGCGCGAGGCCGCGCGCAGCGCGCAACAGGCCGCCGACATTGCACGCAGCCGCTACGCCGGCGGCAGCATCGACCAGCTGGCCTTGCTGGACGCCGAACGCCAGCTGCTCAGCGCTCGCGACCAACTCGTTGCCACCGACACCAACACCGCCACGGCGCTGGTGGAGGTGTACCGCGCACTCGGCGGGGGCTGGCGCGTTGCGGCGGCCGCGGCTGCACCTTGACCGTCGCCCGGACCGACCCAGCTTGGCTTCACCGATTTCATCTTCAAGCCCACGGAGAACACCATGCCCACCGCCACCGCCACCGCCACCGCCACCGCCGCGCCCGGCAAGACGCTGCTGAACCCGCACGACCACACGCTGATCCTCATCGATCACCAGTCGCAGATGGCCTTCGCCACCAAATCCATCGACGCCATCGTCCTGCGCAACAACGCCGCGCTGGTGGCTTCAGCAGCAGCTTCCTTCGGCGTCTCGACCATCGTCACCAGCGTCGCCGAAAAGAGCTTCTCGGGCCCGGTCTTCGACGAGATCAAGCGCGCCCTGCCGAAGGCCGAGGTCATCGACCGCACGACCATGAACACGTGGGAAGACCCGCGCATCGCCGTGCAGGTCAACGCACTGGGGCACCCGCGCATCGTGCTGGCCGGTTTGTGGACCAGCGTGTGCATCGTCGGCCCCGCGTTGTCGGCGCTGGACCAGGGTTTCGAGGTCTACGTCATCGCCGATGCCTGTGGCGATGTCTCGGGTGAAGCGCATGCCTGCGCCATGGACCGCATGGTGCAGGCCGGCGCCCGGCCGATGACATCGCTGCAGTACCTGCTGGAGCTGCAGCGCGACTGGGCCCGCGGCGAGACCTACGCCAGCACCACCGGCATTGCCACGCAGTACGGCGGCGCCTATGGCCTGGGGCTGATCTACGCCAAGTCGATGTTCAACGCCGCAGAAGGGCATTGAGCAGCTGACACCGCACACTGCCATGGACGCCATCTTCCACAACGGCCACATCACCACGCTGGACCCGGCGCGGCCCGAAGTGCAGGCGCTGGCCGTGCAGGGTGGCCGGGTGCACGCCACTGGCAGCACGCCCGCCATGTTGGCCCTGGCCGGGCCGCAGACGCTGCGTGTGGACCTGGAGGGCCGACGCGTCGTGCCCGGCCTGAACGATAGCCACACGCACCTGATACGTGCCGGCTTGAACTACAACATGGAACTGCGCTGGGACGGCGTGCCGACCCTGGCCGATGCGATGGCGATGTTGCGCGCCCAGGTGGCCATCACACCGCCGCCGCAATGGGTGCGCGTGGTGGGCGGGTTCAGCGAACACCAGTTCAGCGAGAAGCGGTTGCCGACGCTGGACGAGATCAACGCCGCCGCGCCCGACACGCCGGTGTTCATCCTGCACCTCTACGACCGCGCGTTGCTCAACGCCGCCGCGCTGCGCGCCGTGGGCTACAGCCGCGACACCCCCGACCCCACAGGCGGACAGATCCAGCGTGACGCCCGCGGTGAGCCCACCGGGCTGCTGATCGCCAAGCCCAACGCGATGATCCTGTACGCCACGCTGGCCAAGGGCCCGCGACTGTCGCCCGAGGACCAGGTCAACTCGACGCGCCTGTACCTGCGCGAACTGAACCGCCTGGGCATCACGTCGGTCATCGACGCCGGTGGCGGCTTCCAGAACTACCCCGACGACTATGCCGTGGTGCGGCAGCTGGCTGCAGCCGGCCAGCTGACGGTGCGGGTGGCCTACAACCTGTTCACCCAGCGGCCGCGGCAGGAGCGCGAAGACTTCGTCAACTGGGCGCGGCAGGTCAAGCCCGGGAATCAAGGGAACTCGGGCGATGCCTGGTTCCGCCACAACGGCGCCGGCGAGATGCTGGTGTTTTCGGCCGCCGACTTCGAGGACTTTCGCGAGCCGCGGCCCGAGCTGGCAGCAACGATGGAAGACGAGCTCTACGGCGTGACCCGGGTGCTGGCAAACAACGGCTGGCCCTTCCGCATCCATGCCACCTACGACGAGTCGATCACGCGCGTGCTGGATGTCTTCGAACGTGTGCACCGCGAAGCGCCCATCGACGGCCTGCACTGGTTCATCGACCATGCCGAGACGGTCTCGGAGCGCAACATCGAACGCATCCGCGCTCTGGGCGGCGGCATCGCCATCCAGCACCGCATGGCCTACCAGGGTGAGTATTTCCTTGAACGCTACGGCCTGGCCGCCACGCAGAAAGCGCCGCCCGTGCAGCAGATGCTGGCCGCCGGTGTGCCTGTGGGCATGGGCACCGACGCCACCCGTGTGGCCAGCTACAACCCGTGGGTGGGACTGCACTGGCTGGTGAGCGGGCGCACCGTCGGTGGGACGCAGATCAAGCCGCAGGCGCAATGCCTCAGCCGCGAGACGGCGCTGCGTCTGTACACCGAAGGCAGTGCGTGGTTCTCGTCGGAAGCTGCCGTGAAGGGTTGTTTGAAGCCCGGCTACTGGGCCGACTTCAGCGCCTTGTCCGAGGACTACTTCAGCGTGCCGGTCGAGCGCATCGCCGGTCTGGCGTCGGTGCTCACGGTGGTGGGGGGCCAGGTGGTGCACGGCAGTGGCGGCTTCGAGCCGTTGGCGCCCGCGGCGCCGCGCCCCAGCCCGGACTGGTCACCGGTGGGCCGCTATCACCGGCTGGGGCCGGTGGTGCCCAGGGTCCACAGCCAGGGCGCCACGTCGGCCTGCTGTGCCACGCCCTGCGGCGTGCACGGCCACCGCCACCTTTTCGCCGCCATGTCCGCCCCGGCCGTCGCCGACCGCGGCAGTTTCTGGGGCGCACTGGGCTGCGGCTGTGCCTGGTGATGAATTCTTGGCCCCCCGAGCTGCGGGTGCGATCGCGATGACGGTTGATGCGGGCACGGCTGCGCCCATCGTCGCCGCGTCGGGCCGCGGCTTGATGGCGTTGCTGTTCCTGTTCAGCGCCGCCACCAAGTTGCGGCACTGGTCGGACGGTCTTGCCGAGGTCCGTGCCATAGGCCTGCCGATGCCGGCGCTGGCGCTGACAGCCACCGTGGCCCTGCAGTTCGTCGGCGGTTTGATGCTGGCTGTGGGCTGGCACGCTCGATGGGCTGCAGCAGCGCTGGCCGGTTTCACGCTGCTGGCCAGCGTGATGGTGCATCCGTTCTGGCGGGTGGGCACAGCGCCCGGGGCGGCAGTGCGCCAGCAGCGCATGACGTTCGCCGAACACCTGGCCATCGTGGGTGGCCTGCTGATGGTGGTGGCCCATGGCTGATCCGCACTCCGAACCCGGACCTGCACCCGCCTCGGCACGCGCCGCATCCAGCGCGTCTGTGGCGGCACATCCCGGGGCTTGGGCACCATTTTCCAGCCGGGTGTTCCTGGTCATGTGGGTGGCTGCGGTGGTGGGCCACATCGGCACCTGGATGCGCGACGTCGGTGCCGGCTGGTTGATGACCACGCTGTCGGCTTCGGCCACCGCCGTGGCCCTGGTGCAGGTGGCCACCACGCTGCCGATCTTCCTGCTGTCGCTGCCTGCCGGCGCCTTGGCCGACATCGTCGACCGCAGGCGCCTGCTGCTGCTGGTGACGGTGTGCATGGCCGCCGTGTCCGCGCTGCTGGCCGCCGCCACGCAGGGGGGCCTGATGACGCCCACGCTGCTGGTGGCGGGTCTGCTGGTGGCTGGCGTGGGCACGGCGATGATGACGCCGGTGCTGCAGTCGCTGACGCCGGCCATGGTGCAGCGCCCCTGGCTGCGCCAGGCCATCGCGCTGAACAGCATGGGCACCAACGTCTCGCGCGCCATCGGCCCCGCGCTCGGTGGCTTGGTGGTGGCCAGCGTTGGCGTGGCGTGGACCTTCGTGGCCGATGCGGTGAGCTACCTCGCCCTGATTGCCGCCTTGTGGTGGTGGAAGGCCGCTGCGGCCCGCAGCAGCGCTGGGGCTCCCGAGTCGCTGGGCCCGGCTATGCGCACCGGCCTGCGCTATGCCCTGCACGCGCCCGCCCTGCAGCGCGTGTTGCTTCGCGCAGCGGCCTTCTTCGCTTTTGCCAGCGCCTACTGGGCCTTGCTGCCGCTGGTGGCACGCCGCCAGTTGCAGGGCGACGCCACCCTGTACGGTTTGCTGCTGGCCAGCGTGGGGGCCGGCGCGGTGGCGGGCGCCTTGTCGCTGCCCATGCTGCGACGCCACGCGTCGGGCGAAGGCGTGGTGCGCGCGGGCACTGTGCTGACGATCGCGGTGCTGGTGGTGCTGGCCCTGGCGCAGAGCCCCACGCTGGCGATGCTGGCACTGGCGCTGGCGGGGGTGGCCTGGATCGCGGTGCTGACCACCGCCAATGTCGCTGCGCAGACGCAGCTGCCCAATTGGGTGCGCGGCCGCGGCCTGGCTGTCTACCTGACCACGTTCTACGGCGCCATGACGGCCGGCAGCCTGGCCTGGGGCTATCTGGCCGATGCCACCAGCGTGCCCGAGGCGCTGCTGGCCGCGGCCGCGCTGGGCGGCGTGGCGCTGTTGTTGTCGTTCTGGAAACCGCTGCCCGAGGCCGAACCCGACCTGACCCCTTCGATGCACTGGCCCGAGCCCGCGCTGTCGGCGACCATGGCGGCGTCCATCGTGGCCGACTGCCGGCCCGTGCTGGTGACGGTGAGCTACGACGTGGCCGCTGAATCGGTGCCGGCCTTCCTGCAGGCCCTGCATCGTCTGGCTGAAGAGCGGCTGCGCGATGGCGCCGACAGCTGGGGCGTTTACGAGGACGTCGAACAAGCCGGCCGCTTCGTCGAAAGCTTCGTGCTGCCTTCCTGGCAGGAGCATCAGCGGCAACATGCCAGGGTGTCTCGCGCGGATGCAGATATTCAGGCGCAAGTGCGTGCCCATCATCGTGGGCTTGCACCCCCGCGCGTCTGGCACGGCGTGGCGCCAGAAACTTCCCACACGGGGGTGCCGAACGGAAATTGACTGACTCGGCTGCCGTTCGAATCGTGCTTTATCGTGCCCTGGCACAGGGACCGCATTCCGAACGGCTCTTGCCATGACGCGCCCGCAGATCGAAGCGATCTGCCGGCCAGACCGGCGACGGTTGCGCACCCGTGCACGGTGACCCATGCATGTCAGTCAGACCCTGATCCAGGAATACGGCCTCTGGCTGGTGCTGGCGAACGTAGAGCACCTACGTGCCAGCGGCGCGAACGCGCGTGTCTCGAACTGCCCAGCCGGGCTCGTGGATCGCAGGGGATGGCCGACGACTACGCCAAGCGCGGAGCCGGGGGCGCCGTCGAACGCGGCAGCCACCCCTGCCTGGCCAGGCGCAGCAGATTGCCACCCAGCAGCGCTTGCAGATCGGCTTCGCGGTAGCCCCAGCCGAGCAGCGTGGAGACGATGTCGCCGATCTGTTCGGGCGCGACGAATCGTGCCCCGTGTTCATAGCCAAGGCCGGGCGGGAAGGTGTGCTGCATCGTGCGCATGTACTCCTCGAGCTCTTGCAGGTCGAAGACGTAGTCGAGCGCAATCGACACGTGCGCCGGGCCCACGAGTTGCACCACGTGGTCCACATGGCGGGCGTAGGTTTCGCTGGAGATGTCATTGCGACCGAGAAAGATGCCGACGCCGTTGATGCCGACGACACCGCCGGTTGCAGCACAGGCGCGGATCAGATCGTCGGAAATGTTGCGCGGGTGCGCGTGCACCGCGGCGCAGTTGCTGTGCGAAAAGATCACCGGCCGTGTGGCAACGGCCAGCACGTCATGCACGGTACCGTGCCCGGTGTGGCTCAGGCAAACCTGCATACCGACCCGTTCCATTTCGGCCACCAATTCGCGGCCGAACGCGGTCAACCCACCGTCCACGTCCTGGCAGCCGCCCCCCGCACGGTTGTTGCGGTTGTAGGCCAGCAGCATCCAGCGCACGCCCAGGTCGTGGTAGAGCTGCACCAGGCTCAACTGCTCGCCGACGGCGTTCGCGCCCTCGATGTCGAAGCTCACGGCCAGGCGATCCGTCTCCCGCGCAAGCTCGATGTCGCCGGCGGTCTGCACGACCACGTACTCGGCAGGCCGCGCAAGCAGCCAATGGCGTATCGCGGCCAGCATGCGCAGGTGTTGCTCAGCGCCCTGGTCGCCGAAGCCGACGTTGACCGTGACCGCGTCGAAGCCGGCCGCCTTGTGACGCGCCAGTTGTGGCAGGAAACGGCTGTCCAGCGGCCGCAGCGGCATGCAGGTGTGGTGATCCCAGACAAGGGTCTTTCGCAGCAGCGCCGCAGCCGGCGAGTCCAGCATGGGGTCGGTTTTCAGTCTCATCGGCTTGGACACAACAGAGGACAACACCTTAATTGCAAGGGCCCGCGTCCCGGTTAGGCTGCGCCATCAGATATTTAGGGGAATCGACCGCATGCTCCTGAAGCGCGCGCGCGGCGCTGCAACGCCTTCGCCACTTGACTTCGACAGCGAATGGGAGCGGGCCGCCAGTGAAGCCGGCGACTCGCGCCCGGTTTCGCGCAGTGTGGTGCGGACCAACTACGCCGCAGCACATGGCAGCGGCACGGCCGACGTGGTGCGCCTTGACGAGGACGCGCTGGTCAACGTGCTCAACTGCGTGCTGCCCCGCATGGCGCGCTGGGCCTACGACACCAAAGAGTCGTTGATCATGCTGCGGGCGTCGCTCGCCTGTGACGTGACCTTCCACTACGGCAGCCACCAGCCCATGGTGTTCAACCGTCCGGAGGTCGTTCTCGCCAGCATGCCCAAGGGCCTGCCGGTGACGGTGGACATCGCAGGCGGGGCACGCCAGCAGGGTGTCGTGGGCATCTTTCGCGCTTCGACATTCGCCCGCCGCTACGGGCTGCGCGACGAGGACCTTCCGCCCGAAGTCCGCGACGCGCTGGCCGACGCGGCGTCGATCGGCCGCATCGCCTCGTTCCCGGTCGACCATCGTGTCGCGGCCCTCATCGCCGACACGCTGGACAGCCGTCTGCATGGCGAGCTGCGCGTGGTCCAGGTGGGCGGTCGCGTGGCCGAACTGGTGGCCTACGCGCTGGACGCGATGCTCACCCAACCGTTGCTGCGCAGCGCCGTGCTGCCGCGGCGTCGCGACCTCGACCTGGCCCAGGGCGCCATGGCGCGGCTGGACCGCGAATACCGGCGGCCACCGCCGTTCGGTGAACTGGCGCGCGAACTGGGCACGAACCAGAACAAGCTGAAGATCGTGTTCAAGGAAGCGTTTGGCACGACGATGCTTGACTATTGCCTCGAGCGGCGCGTGCGCGAGGCGCAGCAACTGCTGCTGGAGGCCAGCTTGACAATCGCGCAAGTGGCCGAGCGCGTGGGTTACGAGCACCAGAGCAGTTTCACCGCCGCCTTCCGCGGCCAGGTCGGCATGTCCCCCAGCGACTATCGCCGGCACCGGGCGCCTTTCAGCGTCGTCATCGAGATGCCGCGCCGCAAGGGGTGATGCGACGGCATCGGTGCAATCGCCTAAATCTTTGGTGCAAGGTCGAAGCTGGCCACTGCGTCGCAGACCTATCGTTGCCCTCACCCCACCGCCCGAAGAGCGCAACGATGACGAACCCACCTCGCTTCACCGTGCTGGCCTTGTCGGCTGCCGCCGCCTGGCCCGCTCTGGCCCAGCAACAGCCAACCCGGCCGGAGGACGACGGCACGCAGCGCATCGTCATCACCGCCAACAAGCGCGCCGAACGCCAGCGCGACGTGGGCGGCACGGTGTCTGTGCTCGACGGCAACGACCTGGAACGCCGCGGCGCGCGCGACCAGGAAGACTCGCTGAAGCTGACGCCCGGCGTGCAGTTCAACAAGGGCGATGCCGGCAGCAACACCATCACGATCCGTGGCATCGGCACCAGCACGGCCAACGAAGGCAGCGGGGCGCAGCAGGGGCCGACCGGTTTGTACCTGGAAGACGTGCCGCTGGCGTCCCCCTCGGGCAAGGGCACGGTGCTGGACCCCTTGACCTGGGATCTGGATCGCATGGAAGTGCTGCGTGGGCCGCAGGGCGTTCTGTTCGGCTCGGGCTCGCTGGGGGGTGCCGTACGCTATTTGTTCAACAAGCCGCGCTTTGGCATCGTCGAGGCCAGCGTCAAGAGCGAATACGCCAAGGCGGCGGGCGGCAGCGGCGAGTTTTCGCTGTACGGCATGGTCAATGCCCCACTCGGCGAAACCGCCGCCCTGCGCGTGGTCGCATTCGACCGCCGCGATCCAGGCTACATCGACAACCTGGGCACCCGCACCCAGGACGCCAATGACCTGCGCCAGCGTGGCGGCCGTGTGCTGCTGTCGCTGCGACCCAGCAGGAATCTGACCGCGACCTTGGTGGCCAGCACCCAGAAGACCGAACAAGGCGACACCTTCAGCGTCTCGCCCGACCCGAACCGGCTCGAGCACACGGCGCCGAACAATTCGACGCGCTCGACCACGAGCGACTTCTACAGCCTGACGGTGGACTGGAACCTGGGCGCGCACACGCTGACATCGATCACCGGCCACTGGCGCAACAAGAATGTGCTGCTGATCGACGACACCGAACTCTTTGCCAGCGTCGGCCTGGTGCTGCCACAGGTGTACCGGCCCCAGACCGCCAAGTCGAAGGCCGAGTCGCAGGAGCTGCGCGTCGCCAGCAATCCGGGCGGCGCACTCAGCTACGTGGCGGGCGTGTTCTTTCAGAAAGTCGACGGCAGCGGTGCAGCGCAACAGATCGATCCTTCGGCCGCATTCGGACTCACCACGCTGGTTGACCTGACCACCAGAGGCAGCGGCAGCGAGAGCGCCGTTTTCGCCGACACCGAGTACAGCCTCGGCAGCGGCTGGAGCGTCGGCGCAGGTGGGCGCTACTACCGCACCAAGACCGAAGCCAACCAGGCCGGCACGATCTTCGGCGGCCCCGCGAACTTCGGCCCGCTGAACAGCAAGGACAGCGGCTTCACACCCAAGCTGACGGCGAAGTACCGGTTCGGCGACAACCAGTGGTATGCAGTGGCTTCCAAGGGCTACCGCTACGGCGGCGTCAACCAGACTGGCGCGCAGTTCAAGTCCGACTCGCTGTGGAGCTACGAGACGGGCCTGCGCCTGTCGCCGGCACCCGGCCTGCAGGTTGATCTCAGCGCCTACGTGCTGGACTGGAAAGACGCGCAGTTCACCTACTTCTATCTCAACGGCGCCCTGCCCGAATCGGCGATCGACAACGTCGGCAAGGCGCGCAGCACCGGCCTGGAGGCCGCCGTGCGCTACCGCATCACCGCCGCCGTCGATGTTGCGGCCTCTGTCGCCTACATCGACGCGAAGACCAAGACTGCCGTGGACGTGCCCACCGGTGGTGGCCCGCCGGTCACCGCGCCGTCCGGCTCTCGTTTGCCCGGCACAGCGAAGTTGCAGGCCGCGCTGCAGTTCAATCTGAAGTTCAGCGGCCCGTTCGAAAGCCAGGGCCGCGCCAATACCACCTACACCCATGTCGGCGACCGTGTGATGTTCCTTGGTGGCAACAAGCCGGCTGAGGCCTACGACACGCTCGACCTCAGCGTCAGCCTGGCGCGTGGCAACTGGACGCTGGGCGTCGGCGTGGCCAACGCTACCAACGAAAAGGGTGTGCTGAGCATCACCGGTGCGCCGGCGGGCGCAGGCGCGTTTGCGCAGTACTTCCTGCAACGCCCGCGCACGGCGACGGTGTCGCTGCGCTACGACTACTGATCTCGCCTTGAACACCCCCGCAGCTGCCGCTCCCGATTCGGCCGCCAGTTGGCGGGTGCTGGCGGGCTGCTGCGTCGTGGCGATCTTCGGCGTCACGGCGCTCTACGGCTCGACCTTCGGCCTGATGATGCTGCCGATGCAGAAAGAGCTGGGTTGGTCGCGTGCCGAGATCGCCTTCTCGCTCACGCTGGCAACGCTGGCGGGTCCGGCCATCCTGCCGATCGTCGGCTGGCTCATCGACAACGTCGCGCTGCGGCCGCTCGTGCTGTGGGGCGTGGTGCTGCAGTCGGTGAGCCTGGCCAGCTTCGGCCTGATGCAGGGCAGCGTGTGGGTTTACTACGGGCTGTGTCTGGCGATGATCGTCACGGCCAGCGGCGCGTCGATGTTGACGCTGTCCAAGTTGTTGCAGGCGCGGTTTCACAAGGCTTTCGGCCGGGCGCTGGGCATCTTGTTCGCCTCGATCACCGTCGGCGCGGTGGTCCATCCGCAGATCGTGCGGCTGGTCATCGAATGGGCGAGCTGGCGCGAGGCCTTTTTCGTGATGGGCGCGATGAGCCTGGTGTTCGGCGGCGTCGCAGCGCTCGTTCTCGTGCACGAGGGCCCGGCCGCCGCGAAGGCCCAGGCCGAGCGGGCCGGTGACGCACTCGCCGTGCAAGCGGTTCCGGTGTCGATGCGGGCCTTCCTGTCGGACCGCATCTGGTGGCTGCTGGCGGTCTGGAACATGCTGTTCGCCTTTGCGGTGGGCGGCATCATGCTGCACTTCGCCGCAATGATGCAGGACCGTGGACTGAGTCTGGCGCAAGCCGCGATCGCCATCAGCATCATCGGCCTGGGCGGATTCGCCGGCAACCTGATGGCGGGCTGGTTGGTGGACCGCGTGTCGGCGACGCGGCTTGCGCGCATCTTCGTGCTGGCGCCGCTGGCCGCCGCGGTGATGCTGTATGCGGGCTCGGGCGTGGCACTGGCGCTCGTCGCGGCGGTGCTGCTGGGTCTGTTCAACGGTGGTGATCACTCCTTGAGCATGTTCCTGGCGCGCCGCTACTTCAGCGCCGAGACCTTCGGCCGCGCCAGCGCGACGCAGCAGATGGCGGTGGCCTGTGGCAGCGGCGTCTCGCCGTGGCTCGCGGGGCTGATCCACGACCGCACGGGCAGCTACGACATGGCGCTGTTGATGTCGATCGGCGCCTTCGTCCTGGCGGTGGGGGCAGCGTGGTTGTTGCCGGAGTTTCGCAGTGACCGAAGTGCTGCGCCGTCGCTGGCCGGCGCTGGTGCAGGCGGGGCCTGAGCCGTGCAGGGCGTGCGCAACGCGCTGATGGCGTTGCTCAGCCGCGACTGGGCTGGGTTGCTGATCGCGGCGCTGATCGCGGGGCTGTTCACGGGGCTGTTCGCGCTGCTGTCAACCGTGGTGGGTGGCCGCTTGGCCGCAACGCTGGGGGCTGTCGGCTGGCTGTTTGCTGCGGCCCTGGCGTTGGCGTCGCTGCGGCACCTGTTCGTGCTGGCGCGGGCACGGCGCGCGCACCCGCCGCCGGGCCGGCTGCTCGACCTTGGCGGCTACCGTGTCCACGTGCTCGCAGAGGGCAGCGCCGGCGACGATCGGCCGGCCGTGGTGTGGTTCGCCGGCGGTCACGCCAGCGGCTATGCCGTGCACCATCTGCACCGTGCCTTTCGCGACGTGACGCGGTCGATCCTGATCGACCGCCCCGGCACCGGGTGGAGCGACACCGGCCCGTTCCCGCGCACCACCGCCCGCGAGGCCCAGGAGATGTTGCTGGCGCTGGAACGTGCCGGAGAAAGAGGCCCATTCATCCTGGCAGGCCATTCGTTTGGCGGCCTGCTCGCGGCCAACATCGCACGCCGCCGGCCTGACCTGGTGCAGGCGCTGGTGCTGCTCGATCCGACGCCGCTGGAAACCATCGTTCTCGGCCCGCGACTGGGCGCGTTGCGCGACATGCGCCGCAGCAGCTGGCGCGGCGGCTTTGCGTGCTTGTTCGGCATCGATGTGATGCAGCAGCATGAAGCCAGGCTGCGCGAGGCACCCGCCTATGCCAGGGCGCTGGATGCGACGCGCGACACCCTGGGCGCCGATGTGACCGCGGCACTCCAGCTCGTCGAGGCCAATGCCGGCAACTTCTTCGCCAAGGCATCGATCTACCGCGAGCTCAGCCCCGAAGGCGTGGCCGCGGCAGCCTGGGACACCGTGGTCTACGACCGCGACCTGGGCGACATGCCGGTCTGGCTGGTGGCCCCGAAGGACGACGCGAACAACGACACCGCGGTGCTGCCCGAAGTGCAGGCCGGCAGTGCCGACAACGCGAAACGCATGGGCCACTTCTTCGCGGCCACGCGTGAGCGCTACCTCGCCACGTCCACCCACGCGCGGCGCGTCGTCGCTCCCCCAGGCTCGGGCCACAACTTCGTTTACGAGCAGCCCGAATGGACCATCGGCGTGCTGCGCGATGTCATCTGCAATCCCCGGAACTCACCATGACCGCCTCTCAAGAACTGGCCGACCTGGCCGCACGTTACTGGCGCTTCGAGTGCCACGAGATCCCGCTGTCGGGAGCGCTGGCCGGGCAGGCGACTTGCGACGCGGTGCTCTTTCGCGAATCGGCGGCCGACCACGCGCGGCGCGATGTCGGCGCGGGCGCGCTGCTGGCCGAACTCGACGGCATCGACCCTTCCATGCTGGGCGCACAGGACCGTGCGACGCATGCGCTGCTGAAGCGTGAGCTGAGCGGCTTGCGCGAGCAGTTCGCGGTGGACGCGCACCTGCGGCCGTGGCTGTTTCCCGCTGGCCCGGACTTCACGGCCATGTTCTGGGCCAACACGACGAACCTTGCGGACGCGCAGGCGGCCACGCTGTTCGTCGATCGGCTGGCGACGCTGCCGGCCTACCTGCGCGATGTGCAGGCCAATATCGACATCGGGCTGGCCCGCGGTTACCGCTATCCGCGCGTGGTGCTGCGGTGTGCCGCTGGCAACACGCGCGGCATTCTCGAATCCGCACCCGAGACCTCGCCGTGGCTGGGCCCGTTCAAGCGCTCGCCGGTCGCCCACCAGCCCGGCGTGCAGGCGCAGGCCGAGCGCGCACTCACGGTTGTCCGTGGCGGGCTGCTGCCGGCCCTCCAGGGCTGGGCCGAATTTCTCGATGACCTGGTTCAGCGTGGCGCGCGCGACACGCTGAGCTGCATTGACGGGCCGGCCGGCGAGTCCTACTACTGCAGCTTCGTGCGCCACTTCACGAGCACCGCGCTGGACCCTGAAGCGATCCACGAACTCGGCCTGCAGGAAGTTGCGCGCATTGCCCGCGAGATCGAAGTCGTCGCGGCCGAAGCCGGCTTTGCGGGCGACGTGGCGGGCTACCGGGCCTTCCTGGTGCACGACCCGCAATTCATTGCCGTTTCGAAGCAGGCGCTGCGCGAGCGCATCGAAGTGTTGTGCAAGCGTGTTGACCGCCGCATCCCCGACTTTTTCGGCCTCATCCCGCGCGCCACCTACGGCGTGGACACCATGCCCGAAGCGGTGTCGGCGCGCATGCCGCCCGCCTATGCGCAGCCGGGCCCGGCCGACGGCGCATCGGCGGGCGTCTTCTGGATCAGCGGCCTGCCGTCCAAGGCGCCGAACTACCTGCATCCGGCGCTGGTCGTGCACGAGGCCTGGCCGGGGCACCTGATGCACATTGCGTTGATGAACGAGCAGCAGGACTTGCCGGCCTTCCGGCGCTACGGCGCGGTCAAGTACACCGCCTGTGTCGAAGGCTGGGCGCTGTACTGCGAGCTTCTGGGTGTCGAGATGGGCATGTACACCACGCCCCACGAACACTACGGCCGCCTCGAGATGGAAATGTGGCGCGCAGTGCGGCTGGTGGTGGACACGGGCATCCATGCGAAGGGCTGGAGTCGCGAGCGCGCGATCGAGACGATGGCCGCGTGGCTCACGCTGTCGCGGGAGACGATCGAAGGCGAGGTCGACCGCTACGCCGCCCTGCCGGCGCAGGCGCTGGCTTACCAGATCGGCAACCTGAAACTGCGCGAACTGCGCCGCCGCGCCGAGGCTCGGCTGGGCGTGCGCTTCAGCCATCGCGGTTTTCACGAAGCGGTGATGACCGCCGGCGCGGTGACGCTCCCGGTGCTCGACGATCTGGTCGAAGACTGGCTGCGGCGCGAGGAGCTTCGCCATGCCGCTTGACCCCGCCAGCGGCGTCTTCTACGAACTGCACGGCCAGGGCCAGCCGCTGCTGGTGGGCCTGCCGCTGATGGCCTCGTTCACGACCATTTTCGGCGAAGAGTTGCGTCCTGTTTTGGACGGGTATCTCAGCCGCCTGAGCGATCGCTACCGCGTGCTGCTGGTTGACTACCCCGGCATCGGCGGCAGCCGTGGCGTCGAGCCCGAGGCCTTGACGGCCGATCGCGTCTGTGCCGACCTGCTGGCCGTGGCCACTGCCGCCGGTTTCGGGCGCTTCGCCTACTGGGGCCACTCGTGGGGCGGTGCCGTGGGGCTGCAGCTGGCCCACCGCACCGACCGCCTGAGTGCGCTGGTCATCGGTGGCTGGCCGCCGCTGGGCGCACCGTACCGCGCGCTGCTGCAGGCCACCCGGCTGAAGCAGGGCAACCCTGGGCCGTCGTCGCTGAAGGTGCTGCGCAGCAAGGACCAGTACCGGCAGTGGGAACACTACTACGCCAGCATGCTCGACTGGCCCGAATCGGAGAGTGTCGAGCGCATTGCGGTGCCGAAGATGGTGCTGTACGGGGCCGACGGCGATCTGGTCGAGGCCGGCATCGCGGTCCCCATCGCTTCGGCCATCCGCAGCCGCCGCGACACGCTGGAAGCGCAGGGCTGGCGCGTGCACGAGCTTGCCGGGCAGGGCCACGGCGTGTGCATGATGCCGGAGCTTGTCGTGCCGCCGGTGCGCAGCTTTCTTGACGAGGTGCTGCCGTGAAGCGTGTGACTGCCGAAGCCCAGGCCTTGCTGGCCCCGTGGCGCGGACCCTATGGCGGCCTGCCGCCGCTCGATCAGGTGACCGCGTCTGCGCTTGAGGAAGCCGTGTGCGCCGCCATCGATGCCAAGCGCGCCGAGGTGCGCGCTATTGCCGACAACGCAGCCGCACCGACATTCGCCAACACCTGCGAAGCGCTGGAAGACTGCGGCCGCGCACTCGCGCGCGTCACCTGCCTGTACAGTGTCCACACCAGCACTTCGAGCCTGGGTGACATGCCCGCCGTCGCCCAACGCATCGCGCCACGGCTGCCCGCTCTGGAAGACGAGATCGCACACGATGACCGGCTCTTCGCGCGCATCGAAACGGTATGGCACCAGCGAGCGCAGAGCAACCTGACGGCCGAGCAGCAACGGCTGGTGGACGTTCAGCGCCACCGCATGCAAAGGCGTGGCGCGGGCCTGCTGCCAGCGGACAAGGCGCGCCTGGCGGAGATCAACGCGCGGCTGGCGACGCTGTCGGCGCGCTACCAACACAACCTGATGGCTGAAGCGGGCACGCAGGCTGTCTTCATCGACGACGAGGCCGGCCTCGATGGATTGAGCGAGTCTCTGCGCCAGGCCGCCGCGGCCGCCGCTGCCGACCACGGACGACCCGGCGAGTGGGCGATCCCGAGCGTGCGCGGTGCGGTCTGGTCCTTCCTGACGCATGCCCGCCGCCGCGATCTGCGTCAGCAGGTCTGGCGCATGTGGACCTGCCGCGGCGACAACGGCGGCGCGCACGACAACAAGCCGTTGGCGGCCGAAATGCTGTTGCTGCGCGGCGAACTGGCCAGGCTGATGGGCCATCCGAGCTTCGCGCACTATGCGTTGGCCGACCGCATGGCGCGCACGCCCGAGACGGTGAATGCACTGCTCGCGCGAACCTGGGCCAGCGTCAAGCCGGCCGCGCTGCGCCAGGTGGCCGACTACCAGGCCATCGCCGATGGCGAAGGCCTCGGCGACCGCCTGCAGCCGTGGGACCGCCAGTACTACGCCGAGAAGCTGCGCCGCGAGCGCTTCGGTCTCGATGGCGACGTGCTCAAGGCCCACCTGCCGCTGGACGCCGTGCTCGACGCGATGTTCTGGGCCGCGGGCCGCGTGCATGGGCTGGCTTGCCGGCGCATCGTCGACGCGGCGCTGATCCACCCAACGGTGCGCGTCTATGAAGCCAGCCGCGGCGGTGAGCCCTTCGGCGTTCTCTACTTCGACCTGCTGCATCGCCCCGGCAAGATGCACGGCTCCTACCAGTTCGTGTACCGCGATGCGGAAACCTTCCGCGGCCGTGTGCTGCCGGTGTGTTCGGTCAACTCCAGCCTGCCGGCGCCGGTGGATGGGCAGCCGTTGCTGCTGCCGTGGGAATATGCCAACGTGCTCTTCCACGAGTTCGGGCACGCGCTGCACATGCTGCACAACGCCACCGCCTACCCGTCACTGGCCAGCCAGCGGGTGGCCTGGGACTTCGTCGAACTGCCGGCGCTGATCAACGAACGCTGGCTGCGCGACCGCGAACTGCTCGCCCGTTTCGCGCGCCATCCTGTCAGCGGCGAGCCGATGCCCGAAGCCCTGATCGACCGCATCGAGCAGGGCCTGCGCTACGACCGGATCTTCAGCCTCAACCCCGACTTCCTGCTGCCGGCCATCGTCGACATGCGCTTGCACATGCTGGCCGATGGCAGCGGCCGCCCGATCGACCCGGTTCAGGTCGAGAACCTGACCGTGGCCGAGCTCGGATTGCCTGACGCCTGGGACCTGGTCATGCGGGTGACGCACAACTTCCACCTTTTCGTTGGCGGTGCTTATGCGGCGGGTCTGTATTCCTACCTGTGGGCCGACGTGATGGCCGCCGACGCGGTGGAGACCTTCGAGCGATCCCCGGGGGGTGTGTACGACGTGCAGACATCCCAAGCCTGGATCGACAAGGTCCTCCGCGTTGGCCACGGTGTGGCGGCCGAGGACGCTTTCCGGAATTTCACCGGCCACGACCCGGACCCGGGCCCGTTGCAAAGGCGCTTTGGGTTGGCCGAGACGGCTTCAGCATGACGCAAGCGAAGTGCAGCCGGCAACCTGAGCGCTTCACTGCGGCCAGGATTTGCGGGTGAACGAAACCACGACCCGCCCCCGTCTGAAATGCGACGTTGTCGTTGTCGGGCTCGGCGCCATGGGGAGCGCGATCGCCCACCACTTGGCCAGGCGGGGTGCGCGCGTGATCGGCGTCGATCGATTCCGGCCGCCGCATGCGATGGGCTCCAGCCATGGTGCGACGCGAATCACACGGCTCGCCGTTGGCGAAGGTCACGAGTACGTGCCGATCGTCAAGCGTTCGCACCAGTTGTGGCGCGAACTCGAATCGGAGGCGAACACCGAACTGATGCAGACCACCGGCGGCATCATCATCAGCGCACCCGCTGCAGACAGCTTGCGGTTTCACGGCAGGAACGGCTTTTTCGAACGCACGGTGGACGCCGCACGCCGCGCCGGCATTGAACACGAGATGCTCGACGCCGACGAGATCGAACGGCGCTTCCCGGCCTTCCTTCTGGCCGGTGACGAGCGCGCCTATTACGAACCTGAAGCCGGCCTCTTGCGCCCCGAGGCCTGCGTGGCCGCGCAACTGCAGTTGGCGCTGCGACACGGCGCGGTGCTTCGCTACGACGATCCGGTTCGCGCACTGCGTTCGGGCCCCGGTGGGGTTCAGGTGCAGACCGACACCACCACCATCGATGCCGGTCAGGCTGTGCTCGCCGCCGGCGCGTACCTGCCGGGTCTGCTGGGTGGCGTGCAGTGGCCACGCCGCCTGGCGGTGCAGCGCCAGGTGCTGCACTGGTTTGCCACGGACCGGCCGGATCTGTACCGCTCCGGTGTGCTGCCGGTGTTCATTCGGCTGCACGGCGGCGAAGGCGACCAGTGCTACGGATTCCCGATGGCCGACGAACACCCGGGCGTGAAGATCGCGAGCGAACAGACGGCGCTGACCACCACGCCGCAGGACGTTGATCGCGACGTGGGGTCTGAAGAGAGCCACGCCATGTACCGCCTGCACATCGCCGGGCGCCTGCGTGGTCTCCGCGACGAGCTGGTTCACGCGACGACCTGCCTGTACACCAGCACCGCCGACGGCCGATTTGTCGTCGACCGCCATCCCGAACTTGAGCACGTGATGCTGGTGTCGGCCTGCTCGGGCCACGGTTTCAAACACTCGGCGGGTTTGGGCGAGGCGGTTGCAGCCAGCCTGCTGGGCCAGACCGCGGGCTTCGACCTGTCGCCGTTTCGGCTGTCGGCGCAGGCCTGGGCTGCTGCCTGACAGAAGGACTGGGCTGTGCAGCGGCTGGCCCCTGCCGCGGCGCGCGCTTCAAGGCCGTGCCTGCACCACCGGGCGGGTCCCGCGCCTGGGCGACGAACGCGATGCGGTCAATGTTTTGTTCGAAATGGGTGGTGCTGGCCGGAGTGTCGGCGTCGTGACAGCGATGCCTCTACCGGGGCCACCTGGCCCACGCGGTACCGTCGCTCGCGAAAGCGCGGCGCGCTTAACTGAAGTTGACCCGCTTTCGTGGACACCCTGCCGTGAAGGAAGAAGGAGTCCATGATGCCCAAGACCAAGCCGGCGTATCCGGCGCAGTTCCGAGAGCAGATGATCGAGCTGATCAGCGTCGGCAAGACGCCGGCGCAGCTTTTGCGTGAGTTCGGCCGCACGGCGCAAACCATCGCCAACTGAGTGACTCCATCTGCCATCGATGCAGGCAAAACCCGTCGGGGTACAGAGGGTCTGAACAGTGTTGAGCGCGAGCCGTTGAACCGGCTGCGGCGCGAGAACCGGCAGTGGAAGCTGGAGCGCGAAGTCCTCTCAAAGCCACGGCCTGGTTCGCGGTCAGAGGCGGCAGGACATCCACGATGCCTTTGAACTCGTGAGCGCGAACCAGGCCGTTTGCCCACACGCAGGATGTGGGGCACTCGCCGATCGCGGTTCTCAGGGAGCTTGCGCGACGTGCAAGGCCGGGCGGCCGGGCAACAGATCTTCCCCATTCACGCCCAGCGCCGCCACATCCACCGGCAGGGGCCGACCCATCAGCAGTGCCGCCGCCGTTCGTGCCAAAGCGGGCGCCATCTGGATGCCGTAGCCGCCCTGGCCCGCCAGCCAGAAGAAGCCCTCGGCCTGGGTGTCGTAGCCGGCCACCGGCGACCGGTCGGCGACGAAGCTGCGCAGGCCGGCCCAGCGGTGGTTGATGCGCTTCACGCGCTCGGTGGTCAGGGTTTCGAAACGGTCGACAGCGATCGCGATGTCCATCTCTTCCGGTGCCACGTCGCAAGGTGGCATCGGGTCCTCGTTCGCGGGCGACAGCAGCATCTGGCCCGCGTCGGGCTTGAAGTAGACGGTCTCGTCGACGTCGATCACCATGGGCCAATGGCGGCTGTCGTGGGCCGCGGGTGCCGGGATCGTCATCGCCGTGCGCCGGTTCGGCTGCAGGCCGACGGTGCCGGCGCCCGCCTGACGTGCCACGGCGTCGGCCCAGGCGCCCGTGGCATTGACGAGGACGGGCGCGCTGAACTCACCGGCGCGGCAGCGCACCGTCCACACGCCGCGGCTGTGTGCCAGTGCCAGCTCGGCGGCGCCCAGCACGACCTGGGCGCCTGCGCGCCGCGCGACGCGCAGGAAACCCTGATGGATCGCTGCCACCTCCATGTCGCAGCCCGAGCCGTCGATGCAGGCGCCCGCCAGCCACTCGGGCCGCAGGATGGGCACGAGCGACAGCGCTGCTTCGCGTGAGATGCGATGCATCGTCGGCGGTGCGCTGGAGCCGCCGTAACTCGCCTCCAGTCGTGCCAGGCCCTCGCTGCCGGCAACGATCAGCGCTGCGCGCGGGCTCATCAAGGGGATGTCGCAGAAGCCTTCGGTCGGGTGCTCGAGAAAGGCCCGGCTCGCCTTCGTGAGCGCACGCACGGTCGGATTGCCATAACTCTCGAAAAACATGGCTGCCGACCGCCCGGTGGCGTGGCGGCCGGCTTGTTCTTCCACTTCCAGCACCACCACCTTGCGCTGCGGGCTCAGCTCGGCGGCCAGCGAAGCACCGGCCATGCCGGCTCCGAGAACGATGACATCGGCGTGGGTGGTCATGGCAAGACGGGCAGTGTCAGCTTCGACGGTCGATACTCGTCGTGGTGCACGGTCTGCGCGGCGCGGCGCATGTGCACGGCTGTCGCGATGGGCTCGGCGGTGTGCGGGTTGGGGTCTGCCCACGGAAAGTTGGAGCCGCTCACCAGCAGGCGCAGCCGGCTGCCGGCGGGCACGCGGTGGCCGACATAGGTGAGCGGGATCGTCGCGCACACCGGCTGGCCGGGCTGCAGCCATCTTTCCTGGTCGAAGCCAGCGTGGTAGCGCAGCCGCAGCTGGCCCGTGGCGAGCTTGACGGTGCTGCCGTCGGCGCGGTGTTCGGCCAGCCACAGCATGACATCGGCATCGGGTGCATCCACGGCCACGAAGAGCTCGGCCAGCGGCTCGCCCAGCAGGGTCAGCGCCTCGGTCAGCACGCCGGTGTCGTAGACCAGCGTTTCGTGGTCGCGTTCGCGCTCCCGCAGATCGAGCAACACCGTGTGCTCGCGGGCCGCTGCCAGTGCAGCCACGAAGGGCAGCGCGGGGTCGTCGACGAAGGTGTCGACCGCTTGCGGGCCACGAGGCGCAGCGCGCTGAAGGCGCCCGTCACCACGCGCTGAATTGGCGTGGCCGCCACTGGCCAGGAAGAGCACCTGGGACTCCACCTCGCGCGGCGGGTAGCTGTCGAAGTGGCGCCAGGTGTTGGCGCCCGTGATGTAGACCTGCACGCGCGCGCCGAGCGCCGGGCCTGGGCCCGTGCCCTTCAGATGCTGGTCGAAGAAGGCGATGCGCATGGCAACCAGGTCGAGCACCGAGTGCTCGCCGAGTTCGTAGGGGCCGTATCGGGCCTCGCCCCCGGCATAACACTGGCCGTGGTCCCAGGGGCCGATGAGCAGGCGGCGGTGTTCGGCGCCCGGGGCATGGGTTTCCAGCTGTCGCCACAGCGTGTTGGCCCCGATGCTCAGGTCGAAGTTGCCGTTGACCACGAGCGCGGGTATGCCGATGCGCGCGTAATCATCCTTCGACAGCGTGCGGGCTTGAAACCAGTCGTCGAGCGTCGGATGGTTCAGCACGTCGCGGTAGTGGCCCAGGAAGTCGCCCGTCAGGTCCCCGTCGGCGGCTTCCAGCGCCGGCCGTGACAGCAACTGCGCCAGCACCTGGGGCTGCGCGAGCACGGGCATCGTGCCCGCAAACCCCGACTTGAACTCGTTGAGCGAATCGATCTGCAGCAGCCGCACCCAGTTCAGCGTGTGCTGGCGTTCGAACACGCCGCCGCTGTAGGGCACTTCGCGGAAGAAGTCGACGCAGGGCACCGCCGGCACGATGCAGCGCAGGTGCGGCGGCTGTGCGCTGGCGGCGGTGAGTTGGGTCATCGCCGCATAGCTGCTGCCATCCATGCCCACCGCACCTGTGCACCAGGGCTGCGCGGCAATCCACTCCACGGTGTCGTAGCCGTCGCTGCGGTCATGCGGTGAATTGAAGGTGAAGTGGCCTTCGCTGACGCCCACGCCGCGGATCTGCTGGATGACCACGGCGTAGCCCGCTTCGACGTAGCGCAGCACACCGAGGCGGCGAAACCCCATCACCGATTCCTTGTAGGGCGTGCGCAGCAGGATGGCCGGCGCAGCCTGCGTGCCCGCGGCGGCGTCGGCTGGCAGCCAGACGTTGGTGTCCAGCCGCACGCCGTCGCGCATCGGCAGGCGCAGGCGGTGCTCGGGTACGGGCATGGGCTCCGGCGGCGGTACGGGCGCGCCGCTGCTGGCGCGCTCCAGCAGGCTCAAGGAGCTGACGGGTGCAGGGGTCTCGCGGTTCGATTCGCTCATGCGGGAGCTCGACGGTGATGTGCTGTCGATTCACTCTACGGCCGGCAGCGCGGTCTCGGTTAGCATGAACAGAGAATTATTTATGGAAGGTCACCGCATGGCTGCCACCGGCGCACCACCCGCCCCGGCGCCCCATCCTGCCCATTGGTGGGCCATGCACGCCGACGAGCCCACGCGCACGTCGGACGCACGATACGGGCTCGACGCCGAGGCCGAGGCCTTCAGCCGCAACGAAGCCAGCGGGCTGTTGAAGCGCTTCTCGCGGCATGGCGTGCGGATGTTTCTGGGCGCCATCGGCGGCAGCGGCGTGGCCGACGTGGTGCGTTACGACAACGGGGTCGAGGTCGACGTCAACAACTTCGTGCTGCCGGCGCTGCGCCGCCGCACCTACCTGGCCGACGAACCGCTGATCCTGCTGCGCGCTTCGCTCAGCTGCGACGTGGTGTTCAAGGAGTCGCAGTCGCCACCCATCGTCTTCAACCGCCCTGAACTGACGCTGGTGTGCATGCCCACCGGCATGCACATCACCGTCGACGGCCAGGGCGGCGTGCGCCAGCAAGGCGTCAATGGCATCTTCCGGCCCGCCGCATTGACGCAAGCCTATGGCCTGAAGCCCGAGGACCTGCCGCCCGAAGTGCAGGACGCTCTGGCCGGTACCGCCGCCTTCGGACGCGTGGTGTCGCTGCCGCTCGACCATCGCGTGGCCAGCCTCGTGGCCGACACCATCGATACGCCGCTCGAAGGCGAGATGCGGGCGCTGCAATATGCCGGGCGCATGGCCGAGCTGGTGGCCTACACCATGGACGCCATCCGCAGGAACCCTTCGGCACAGCGGGCCGTCGTCGAGGGCAGGGCCCAGCCAGCCGCGCCCGCCGGTGCGCCCAATTGGCGTGCCGCGGATCTGGCCCAGCAGGCGCTGGAGCGCCTGACCCGGCAGTACCGCAAGCCACCCTTGTTCGACGAACTGGCAGCCGAACTGGGCACCAATCCCAACAAGCTGAAGGCATCGTTCAAGTCGGCCTTCGGCATCACCATGGCCGAGTACTGCCTGGAGCGGCGCATGCGCGAAGCCCAGCAGTTGCTGCTGGAGGCCAAGCTCAGCATGGCCGAGGTGGCCGAGCGGGTGGGCTACGCGCACCAGAGCAACTTTGCCGCCGCCTTCTCCGGGCACATGGGCATGTCGCCGCGTGAGTACCGCCGTCATCGGGGCGCGGTTCACCTGTCCATCGGTGCCGTCGAAGCCGATGTGGACGAGCCGCCACGCCGCGGCGGCGCACGCCGCTAGGGCAAACCCGAGACTCGCGCCCTGCCCCAGGGCGATCTGGACGATCGCATAAGTTTTCGGTGACGTGCCGAAATCGATTCATGGGGCTGTCACTTAGCCTTCATTCGGCTCGCGGCGCGATCGATGCGCCTACTTCCGACCTACCGCTCGAATCGAAGAGGACGCCCGATGACACACCGCACGAACAAGCCCGTTCCAACCACCCGTGCGCGCTTTGCAGGGAGCGCACAGGCCGCACCCTGGCTGGCATTGAGCGCCTTGACCCTGGCGATGGGCAATGCTCATGCGCAGACCGTACCCAGCGCTGCAGCAGCCGCCAGCGCCCCTGCGGCGAGTGAAAGGAAGGCCGATGCGAGTGCTGCCGTGCAGCAGGTCACCATCTCCGCCACCCGTCGGCGCGAACTCATCCGCGAGGTGCCGCTGGCCATCAGTTCCGTGCCCACGGAGCGCCTGGAGGAAGTGGGGGCCAAGACGCTCAACGACTACCTGGCCAGCCAGCCCGGCGTGGTGCTGCAGAACTCCAACGTCGGTGACAGCCTGGGCTACATCGTCATCCGGGGCCTCACGGCCGGTATCGACAGCAACTCGCCGACCACGATCTACCTCGACGACACCGCGCTGGCGCCTGGGGTCAACTTCGACTTCAGCTTGCTGGACCTGTCGCGCTTCGAGATCCTGCGCGGGCCTCAGGGCACGCTGTACGGTTCTTCGGCGATGGGCGGCATCGTCAAGTACATCAGCACCGAGCCGGACAGCGGCGAGTTCTCGGGCAAGGTGAGGTTGGGTGTTTCGCAGACGCGCAACGGCGACGGCACCAACTCGGTGGCCAGTGCGTCGCTGAACGTGCCGCTGAGCAAGGACTTCGCTGCCCTTCGCGTGGCGGCCTTCGGCGCGCGCGATGCGGGCTGGGTGAACGCCACGGGCCGCGTGAACAAGGTGGGCGTGAACAGCAAGGATGCGCAGGGTGGCCGCATCAGCCTGCTGGTGACGCCGACGCGCAGCCTGAGCCTGAAGCTCACGGCGCTGACGCAGACCAACGAGAGCGACGGCAACAGCCGCGTGGTCTACGACTACGCCACCCGCAAGCCGGTGGCAGGCGAACTGGACTACACCTTGCTGAGCATCGAAGAGCCGCGCAAGGGCAAGCGCGACGTGTACGCGGCCACGGTCGAATACGACCTGGGCTGGGCGCGGCTGTCGTCCATCACGTCGTCGCAGAAGTCGAGCGACACGCTGACCACCGACTTCGGTTCGCTGGCCGCGGCCTTTCGCCTCGACACCGCGAAGTCGGACTCGACAGAGAAGGGCCGCAAGACGAGCCAGGAGTTCCGCCTCGTGTCGCAGACCGCCGGCACCTTCGAGTGGCTCGTCGGCCTGTACTTCGACAAGAACAAGCAGGAGTCTGGCGAGATCTTGACCGGCGGTGCCGGCGGGCAGAGCATCCCGTTCGGTGACAGCGGTGGCATCCGCGAATACAAGGAATCGGCGGTCTACGGCAACGTGACCTGGAATGCCACGCCCGCATGGGCCTTCACAGGCGGCCTGCGCGTGGCCAAGACCGACCAGACCGACACGGTGCGCCAGTCGGGCGCGCCGACCAAGGTGATCACCTTCGACGAGCAGCCGACGACCTATCTGCTGACGGCCAAGTACCGGCTCACGCCCGACAGCAACGTGTACGCGCGCGCAGCCAGCGGCTACCGCCCGGGTGGTGCGAATTCATCGGCAGTGGACAACAACAACGTGCCGATCCCGGGCGCGCCCGACAGCTACGGCACCGACAGTGTCTGGACTTACGAAGCCGGCTGGAAGGCCAGCTTCCCGCAAGCCAATGCGTCGGCTGAAATCGTGGTCTTCGACACCGAGTGGAAAGAACTGCAGCAGTTCACGCAAGGCCCGGTCACCGGCTTCACCACCAACCTGGGCAAGGCGCGCATACGCGGCATCGAAGCCTCGGCCACCTTGCGGCCCTTCGCTGGCCTGAGCCTCGGCCTGGCGCTGTCGCTGATGGACCCCAAGCTGCTGACCGACTCTCCCGGCCTGGGTGGCGCGGCCGGTGATCGCCTGCCGAATTCACCGAAGACGGCGGTCAACCTGACTTCGCGTTACGGCTTCGAACTGGCAGGCAACTCCGCCTTCGCGGGCCTGAACGTGGCTTACCAGGGCGACCGCAATTCGAGCTTCCCGAACTCCCCGTTGTCGCCCAACTACGTGCTGCCCGCGTACACCCGGCTGGACCTCTCGGCCGGCATGAGCCTGGGCATGTTCGACATCGGCCTGTACGTGCGCAACCTGACCGACAAGCGCGGGCTCATGGGTGCTGCCACCAGCGAGTCGCTGTCGAACGGGCGCACCTACGTGCAGTTGATCGCGCCGCGCACGGTGGGTCTGAACCTCACCGCTTCGTTCTGAAGCGGCTGCGCCCGTGGTTTCCACATCGTCCATGACGGCCGCAGCGGGGCCGGCCGTAGCGCCGTCCGAAGGCGCGCCGCTGCGCGCCTGGTACGCGCTGGGCGTGCTGACGCTGGTCACGCTGTTCGCGTTCGTCGACCGCGGTGTGCTGACGCTGCAGGCCGAGGTCATCCGCAAGGAGTTCAACCTCTCCGACCTGCAACTGGGCTTCATGCAGGGCACGGGTGTGGCCATCTTTGCCGCGCTGGCCAGCTACCCGCTGGGCTGGCTGGCCGACCGCTTCGACAGGCGCATGGTGCTGGCGGGGTCCGTCATCTTCTGGAGCTGTGCGGTGGTGGCCACCGGCCTGGCGCAGAACTACGAACAGCTGGTCCTGGCCAGCGCGCTGGTGGGTGCCGGTGAAGCCGGGCTGGTACCCATCGTCTACGCCCTGATCCCGGACCTGTTCCCCGAGAAGCGACGCCAGACCGCCAACTCCATCTACGCCCTGGCTTCCACCGTCACGGGCGGCCTGGCGCTGGCGCTCACGGGGCAGGTGGTGGGCGGTGTCGAGGTCTTCCGCGGCGACCTGCCCGCGGCGCTGCAGGCTGTGGACGGCTGGCGCCTGGCGATGTTCGCGGTGGCCGCGCCAGCGCCCTTGCTGGTGATGTTCATCGCCACCATCGTCATAAGGCGGAAGTCTTCCCACCTGGCGCCGGCGCCCGCGGCAGCAGCACCGGCCCCATTCGTTCTGGCCGAGCCCTTTCTGCCCTACTTCAAACAGCACTGGCAGGCCTTCGCGTGCTTCTTCGGCGCGATGGGTCTGGTGGTCTTCGGCAATGCGTCGGTGGGCACCTGGCTGGCCGTGATCTACCAGCGCGTCTACGGGCAGACCCCGCAGCAACTGGGTGCGGTGCTGGGCATCATCGGTATCACCTCAACCGCCATCGGCTTCGCGCTGAGCATCTGGGTCGTGCGCCGCTTCGGCCCGGGCATGGGGCCGCGGCTGAACATGCGCGTGCTGGTGCTGTCGTCGCTGGTGCTGGCCTTCAGCTTCACGGCGATGGTGTTCGCCACACGCGTGGAACACATGTACGGCATCCAGGCCTTCTACATCGCCCTCATCACCACCGCCACCATGCTGGCGCCCACGGTGGTGCAGACCTTGGCACCTGGCCACCTGCGAGCCCGCGTGACTTCGGTGATGACGGTCATCACGGCCAGCGCGGCTGCCGCGGCTCCGCCCATCGCCGGCCTGGTTTCCGACCAGTTCAAGCACATGCCCAATGGCCTCATCTTCTCTGCCGCCCTGGTGGCCGTGCCTTCACTGTCGATGGCCGCGCTGCTCTTCTTCCTGGGTGAAAAGCGCTACGAGAAGACGGCACTGGCGGCACGCCAGATCGACGAGGAGAGATCCGCTTGAGCACCACTGAAGACGCGAAGCCCGACATGGCCGACAAGAAGACCCCGCAGCAGGCGCTGGATGCCATCTTCCAGGCTGTCAACCGGAGCGACGCGCCAGGGCTGGTGGTGGGGGTGGCCCAGGGTGGCCAGGTGATCTACCGCCGCGGCTTCGGCCTGGCCAGCATCGAGCACGGCGTGGCCAACACGCCGCGCACGCGCATGCGGCTGGCGTCGATCACCAAGCACTTCACCTGCCTGGCGGCCTTGCTGCTGGCCGAAGAGGGCAAGCTGGACCTGGACGCGCCGGCCAACAAGATCTTGCCCGAACTGCCGGCCCTGCAGGGCATGCCGACGCTGCGCCAGTTCATGACCCACACCAGCGGCTACCGCTGCTTCATGGACCTGGCCTATATCAGCGGCGTGGCGCAGTTGCCCAAGGGCTGGGGCCTGGCGATGCAGTTCCGCCAGACCGACGTGAACTTCGCGCCCGGCGACAGCCAGCTCTACAACAACGGCGGCTACGAACTGCTGTCCGAGGCCATCGCGCGCGCCAGCGGCAGCAGCTTCGAGCAGTTCCTGATGGAGCGCATCTTCCAGCCCCTGGGCATGGTGGACACCGAGTCGGTGCCCAACGACATGAAGCTCGTGCCCGGCATCGCCACCTTCCACGCCATGGCGCCTGACGGCAGCTGGCAGCGCGGCATCACGCCCATCGACGACAACCGCGGCGCGGGCGCCATCGTCACCACGGTGGACGACATGCTGCGCTGGATGGCCCACCTGCGTGGCCCTGAGCATGTGGTGGGCACCGACTCGACCTGGCAGCAGATGCTGGCCGTGGCCACGCTGAACAACGGGCAGGTCACGCCCTACGCCTGCGGCCTGAATCGCCACCTGTACCGCGGTGTCGAAGTCATCCACCACGGTGGCGGGCTGGCTGGTGTCGGCACGCAGATGGTGACCGTGCCCGCGCACGGCCTCGACATCATCATCATGACCAACGGTGCGATGGTGAACCCAGTGCAGACGGGCTGGGACATCATCGATGCGCTGCTGGGCGACCACCTGGCGGGCAGCGCCGTGGCGCTGGCCAAGAGCGAGCCCTACAGGCACCTGTTCGGCGCGCGCTACCACGGCCCATCGGGCATGTTGTACGGCTTCGGCGATGCAGGCGGCATGCTGGGGCTGAGCTTCCTGAATTCGCCACCGCTGCCGATCCTGCGCGACCGTGGCGACGTCATCGGCTTTCGCATGGAAGAGGCCGGGCTGGGGCCGATCGAGATCAGCGTGGCCGACCTGGCGCCCGGCCCCGATGCGGGTGCACCGGCGGAGCTGGTCATCAGCGACACGGGCACCGTCGAGCGCTTCAAGCTGCTGCCTGCCGTGCCGCCCACCGTGGCGCAAGCCAGCGCGCCCCTGCTCGGCCGCTACCGTTGCCACGACCTGAACGTCGACGCGCAGATCGGCTTCGAGGGCGAGCAACTGGTGTTGCGCATCTTCGGCACCTTGACCGGGCGCGCGTTTGCCATCCAGCCCCATTCCGATGCCGCCTTCGGGCTGACGGCGCTCGACCCGATGATGCCGGGCTTCCACGCCATGACGGTGGAGTCGCCGGCTGAGCGGGTGCAGAGTTTCCGCGTCAGTTCGGGCCGGGCGCGGCGTTTGCAGTTCCTTCGTCAACCGGGCTGAAGAGCCGCACCAGACCACCACCGGAGAGCGGGTTGGCAGCTAGCATGAAGCGCAAGACATCGACGCCTGCAAATGCGCCTGCAAATGCGCCGGCCAAGACCGGCGTGGCCGCGCTGGATGAGCTGTTCGCCAGCGTCAACCGCAGCGACGCGCCGGGCCTGGCCGTCGGCGTCGCTTTCCACGGCCAGACGGTTTACCGCCGCGGCTTCGGCCTGGCCAGCATCGAACATGGCGTGGCCAACACGCCGGCCACGCGCATGCGCATCGGCTCGGTCACCAAACACTTCACCTGCCTGGCCGTGCTGCTGCTGGCCGAAGACGGCCAACTCGATGCCGACGCGCCGGTGACGCGCTACCTGCCCGAATTGCCCGATCTGCTGGGCGCGCCCACGCTGCGCCAGCTGATGAACCACACCAGCGGCTACCGCTGCTACGTCGACATCGAGACCACGGGCGGCGGCATGGCCACCCAGCCCAAGGGCAAGGCCTTTGCGGCGCAGGTGCAGCAGACCGGCGCCAACTTCGCGCCGGGCGACGCGCAGCTGTATTGCAACGGCAGCTTCCATCTGCTGTCGGTGGTGGTGGACCGCGTCAGCGGCATGCCCTTCGAGCAGTTCCTGCACGAGCGCATCTTCACGCCGCTGGGCATGAAGGACACTGCCTGCGTGCCCAGCGACCTGGACATCCTGCCGGGTATGGCCACGCTGCATGTGGCGCGGCCGCGGCCGGACGGCGGCATCGCCTGGCGGCGCGGCATTTTCATGACCGAAGAGGTGCGCGGCGAAGGGGGCATGGTCTCCACGGTCGACGACATGCTGCTCTGGCTGGCCCACCTGCGAACGCCGAACAAGGTGGTCGGCAGCGCAGACACCTGGCGCCAGATGACGACCACCGCCACCTTGAACAACGGCCAGGGCACGGTGTATGCGCTGGGCCTGTTCTGCCATCCGTACCGCGGCGTGGAAACCGTCTACCACCATGGCGCGGTGTATGGCGGCATGTGCCAGATGCTGACGGTGCCCGAGCACGCGCTGGACATCATCATCATCACCAATGGCGCGATGCTGAACCACATCGAGACCGGCAAGCGCATCATCGACGCGATGCTGGGCGCCCAGCTCAAGGGCGACCCCGCGCCCAGGTTGGCGAGCAGCGCGCCGTTCAAGCATCTGGTGGGCAGCCACTACATCAACGATGCCGGCATGGTGCTGGGCTTCGACGAGGCGGGCGGGCTGCTGGCGGGGTCGATGTTGTTCTCTCCGGCGGCGCCGATGTTTCGCGACGAAGGGCCGCAGTTGCGCGTGGCTTTTGAAGACCTGGCGATGGGGCCGTTCACCTTCCAGGTGTCCGAGTTGGCAGCCCGACCGGACGGCCAGGCGCCAGCCTCCTTCACATTCAGCGAGAGCGGCATGCTCAGCCGCTACAAACGCCTGCCGGCCAAGCCGCCGGCCACGGCGACAGTCGGCCAGGCCCTGCTGGGCCGCTACCGCAGCCAGGACCTGGACGCCACGGCCACCATCGGCTTCGAAGGCGAGGTGCTGACCTTGCGCATGCAGGGCGGCTACGGCACCCGGCACATTGTGCTGGACGCGGTGTCCAGGCAGGTGTTTCGCATGACCGTGCGCGACGAGATGCTGCCCTCGACCTCGGCCCTGGTGGTGGACCGCGAGCGTGGCGAAGTGGCGGGTTTTCGCTTCAGCACGGCGCGCGCTCGCGGCCTGCGGTTCGAGCGTTTGGCCGACCGATCCGCCACGGGCCCCGACACACCATGAAGTTCTTCGCCGCCTCGCTGTCCACCGAAACCAACACCTTCGCCGCTGCGCCCACCGGGCGCGGCAGCTTCGAGGAATACGGCATCTACCGCGGCGACGCCAGCGTCAAGGCGCCCGAAGGCGGCGGCGCGCTGCTGCGCTGCCTGCGCGACGCGGCCGAGGCCGAGGGCCACACGCTGGTGGAAAGCGTGGCGGCCTTTGCCCAACCCTCGGGCCGCACCGTGCGGGCTGTCTACGAAGACCTGCGCGACCAGATCCTGGACGACCTGCGCGCCGCGATGCCGGTGGACGTGGTGCAGGTGTTCCTGCACGGCGCGATGGTGGCCGACGGCTACGACGACTGCGAAGGCGACCTGCTGTCGCGGGTGCGGGCCATCGTCGGCCCGAACGTGCCCGTCGGCGCCGAACTGGACCTGCACTGCCACTTCACGGAGCTGATGCGCACATCGGCCGACGCCATCGTCGCCTGCAAGGAGTACCCGCACACCGACCTGGCGCCGCGTGCGCTGGAGCTGTACCGCATCCTGGTCGACACCGCGCAGGGCCGCGTGCGGCCCACCACCGCGATGTTCGACTGCCGCATGGTCGGCATCTGGCACACCACGAAGGAGCCGATGGCGTCCTTCGTCCAGCGCATGCAGTCCTTCGAAGGGCAGGGTGCGGTGCTGTCGGTGTCGCTGGGCCACGGCTTCCCCTGGGGTGACGTGGCCGAAAACGGCGCCCGCCTGTGGGTGGTGACCGACAACGACCCCGCCGCTGCGCAGAAGCTGGCCGACCAGCTGGGCCGCGAGTTCTACGAGCTGCGCGAAGCGACCCGCTCGCATCCGCTCAACGTCGACGCGGCGCTGGACCAGGCGATGGCCATCGATGGCGGCCCCGTGGTGCTGGCCGACATCGCCGACAACGCTGGCGGCGGCGCGCCTGCAGACAGCACCTTCATCCTGCAGCAGGTGCTGGCGCGCGGCATTGGCAATGCCGTGCTCGGGCCTTACTGGGACCTGGGCGCCGTGCACATCTGCCGCGATGCCGGTGTCGGCGCGGTGATCGACCTGCGGGTGGGTGGCAAGTGCGGGCCCGTGTCCGGCTGGCCGGTGGACCTGCGTGTGACGGTGCGCGCCATCCAACTCGACCACTCGCAGGACGTCTTCGGCATGCGCTGGCCGCTCGGGCCCTCGGTGTGGGTGGAGACCGCCGACGGCGTGAGCCTGTTGCTGTGCTCGGTGCGCAGCCAGGCCTATGGCACCGACACCTTCACCGGGCTGGGCATCACGCTGCACGACAAGAAGCTGGTGGTCGTCAAGTCCACGCAGCACTTCCATGCCCAGTTCGCGCCGCTGGCCCAGGCGGTGTTCTACGTGGACACGCCGGGTGCCATCACGCAGGACTTTGCCAACATCGCCTTCAAGGTGCGCAGCCTGAACTACTGGCCACGCGTCGGCGACCCTTGGGCGTCGCAGCCGTGACCACACCGGGGCTGCTGCAGTCACTGGGCCAGTGGCTGTGGCCGGCGTTCGATCTGCCCATGCCCGGCGGCCCGCACCGCATCGGCACCGCCTGGTTGGTGGTGAAGGACGCCACACGCCTGGAGCGCTTTGCAGACACGCCCGGCGCCACCCGCGAGTTGCCGGTCAAGCTCTGGTATCCGGCTGCTGCATCCGCGACGGGACCCTTGGGTCTGTATGCGGCACCCGAGTCGATGACGACGCTGCTCCCGGCAGCCCTCAACCAGCGCCTGCTGCGCGTGAAGACCCACGCCATCGTGGACGCGCCCATGGCCGAACTGCGGGCGCCGGTGCTGGTGTTCTCGCATGGTTACGGTGGCTATGCCGAGCAGAACACGGTGCAGATGGAGGAGCTGGCCAGCCATGGCTATGTGGTGGCCAGCATCGCGCACCCTGGTGAGGCGGCGTGGGCGCCGTTCCCCGATGGGCGCGGCGTCGCCTATGCGCAGCAGCTGACCGAGGCCGCCAAGCGCCGGCGCCGGCAGAGCCGGGAAGGGGTGTTGGCATTGCGCCGCCGCCACCAGCGCATGCTCCAGGCCCTGGACACGCCAGACGCCGAAGAGCGGCGGGCCCGCTACCGCGAGTTCCTGCATCTGAGAGACGAGCCCCTGTTCAGTGAGAGCGTCAAGGAATGGGCGGTGGACACGAAAGCGGTTGTGGATCGGCTCGAAGCCCTGGATGCGGGTCCACCCGCGTCGCGACTCAGCGGCAGGCTCGACATGCAACGGCTGGGCGTCTTCGGCATGTCGTACGGCGGCGCCACCGCCGTGGAGTTCGGCCGTACGGACCGGCGCTGTGTGGCAGCGGCCAACATCGACGGGCTGCCCTACGGCGGCTTGCTGGACGGGTCCATCAGCACGCCGCTGCTGATCCTGGCCGCCGGCGATGACGGCCATGCGGCCTGGGTGCCAGGCCTCGACCGGTGCGAAGGGCCGACCTACCTGGCGAAGGTGCCTGACACCACACACATGGGGCTGACCGACCTGCCGCTGCAGATACCGCCCTGCCTGCGCTGGACGGGTATGGGTGGCCGCATGCCGGCCGCTCGGCGGGGCCGCATCATGAGTGACTATCTCGTCGCCTTCTTTGAGAAACACTTGCTGGGCGGCTCGTCGGCCCGCTTGGACAGGCTGTCCCAACAATACCCGGACGTGTTGCTCACCACGCGCCATGTTGCTTGATCACACCCCTGCTACGCCTGCTCTGACCGAGCGCTACGCCATCGCCGCCACGCTGGGCGTGCGCAAGCGCGACGCCCGCTTGCTGCATGGCCCGGTGCAGGCGCAGTGGGCGGCCGATGGACGCTTCTTCTGGTACGCCAGCAAGGATGCCGCCGGAACCTGCCACCACCTGGTGGATGTGCAGGCGCGGCGCAGGCGCCCCCTGTTCGACGCGGGGGCGCTGGCCCGGGCCCTCGGTCAAGCGCTGGGCCGGGACATCCAGGCGCACGCGTTGCCGGTGACGGCGCTGAGCTTCGACGCGTCGAGTTCACTCGTCGGTTTTGTCGCCGACGGCCAGCGTTGGTCCTGGCGTGACGACACGTCGTCGCTGCAGTGTCTGGGGCCAGGCTTCACGGCGGCGGAGGCGGTGGCGCCCAGTGGCGACGCGGCTGTCTCCAGCATCGGACCCAACCTGCGGCTGCGCACCTTGGCCCGCATGGACGAACCCCGCGACCTGACAGACGATGGCGAAGCCGACTGGGGCTACGGTGACTTCACCGAGTTCCTGCACCAGGTGGACCAGCGCCTGCAGCCACAACCGCCGAAGCCCAGCGTGCTGTGGGCGCCCGACTCCCAGCGCCTGGCGGTGATGCGCGTCGATCTGCGCCAGGTTGCCTGGAACCATCTGGTGCAGTCGGTGCCGCCGGCCGGCGTACGCCCCCGTTTGCACAGCTACCGCTACCCGATGCCGGGCGATGCGGAACGGGGCCGCGCCGAACTCTGGTTCATCGGCCGCGATGGCAGCCGCGTGCGGGCCCGGCTGGATCAGCTGGAATGCAGCGGCTTCACGCACCTGGCGCAGGGCTATGGCCGCTGGTGTGACGACGGCCGCCACTTCGACCTCATCGACCACAGCCGCGACGGCCAGACCATGACGCTGTGGCGCATCGACACACGCGACGGCTCGGCCCGCGCTTTGGTTGAGGAGCACGGCCCGGTGGTGCTGCCCGCGCCCTCCATCATGGAGCGGCCGATGTTCCACGGGCTGGCCGATGGGCGGCTGATCTGGTGGTCGCAGCGCAGCGGCTGGGGGCACCTGCATCTGTTGTCGCCCGACGGTGCGGTGCAGACCATCACCCAGGGGCCGTGGCTGGTGCGCAGCATCCTGCACGTCGACGAAGCGCGGCAACAGATCCTCTTCGCGGCAAGCGGTCGCGAGCCGGGCATCGATCCGTACCTGTGCGCGGCCTACCGCGTGGGCTTTGATGGCAGCGACTTGCGTCTGTTGACGCCTGAAGCGGCGCAGCACGAGTTCGTCCGCAACGACGCAGACCCCGCCGGGCCGGCCATCGTTTCTGCGGACGGCATGCACTTCGTGCACAGCCATTCAACGGTCGGCTCACCGCCCCGGTCGGTGCTGCGCGACCGCGACGGCACCGTGCTCATGGTCCTGGAGGTGGCCGATCCAGGGTCCGCATGGCCGGCGGCGCTGCCTCTGCCTGAGCCCTTTTCAGTGCCGGCGCTGGCACCGGAAGCGTTGGATGGCGCGGGCGACCTGTGGGGAGTGCTCTACCGGCCGCTGGGCTTCGATCCCACGCAGCGCTACCCGGTCGTCGAGGTGATCTACGGCGCGCCGCAGACCGCCGCCGCACCCAAGGCCTGGGGCAACAACGCCTACGCCAATGTCGCCGAACAACTGGCCGTGCTGGGCTTCGTGGCCGTCATCCTCGACGGGCCGGGCACGCCTTATCGGTCCCGTGCCTTCCAATTGGACGCCTTTGGCCGCATCGACCGCTGCGGCAGCTTGCCCGACCACGTCAATGCCATCCGCCACCTGGCCGCCACGCGGCCCTGGATGGACCTGGATCGCGTCGGCATCGTCGGCGGCTCCGGTGGCGGCTATGCCACCGTGCGGGCCATGGGCAGCTACCCCGACTTCTACAAGGCGGGCGTGGCGATGTGCGGCAACCACGACCAGGCCGCGTACATCGCCGCTTGGGGCGAGCGCTACCAGGGCTTGTACGACGACGGCCTGTATGCCACGCAGGCCAACAAGACCGTGGTCGCCAACATCGTCGGCGACCTGCTGCTGGTCCACGGCGACATGGACAACAACGTCCACCCGGCCATGACGATGCAGGTGGTGGATGCCCTGATCCGGGCCGACCGCAACTTCGATCTGCTCATCGTGCCCAACGCCGGGCACATGCTCATCCTGCTGCCCTATGTGCAGCGCCGGATCTTCGACCACTTCGTCGAGCGGTTGATGGGCCGCGCCGCGCCCCGGCCGTCAATACCCCATGAGGTGACGCGATGAACCCTGCCGCTGCCGTGCGCTTCACGCGGTTGACCGATGCCACGCGCGAAGAATGGCACGACCTGCGCGAACACGAAAACCATTACCTGCGCCGGCTGCCCGACCGCCTGCTGGCCGAACTGAAGCGCCTGGACGACGACGACTCTGTCCAGGGTTACCAGGTCAGCCGCCTGGGCCACAGCCTGCAGACTGCGACCCGGGCCGAGGCCGACGGCGCCGACATCGAGATGGTCGTCGCGGCGCTGATTCACGACATCGGCGACGGCCTTGCCACTGTCAACCACGCGCAGATGGCGGCCAGCATCCTTGAGCCCTACGTGCGGGCCGAGGTGACCTGGGTGGTCAAGATGCACGGCCTGTTCCAGATGCAGTACTACGCGCACTTCTTCGAGCTGGACAACCAGGCACATCGGGAGCACAAGGACCACCCGTGGTTCGGGTCCTGCCAGCGCTTCTGCGAACGCTGGGACCAGGCTGCCTTCGACCCGGCCTATCCGACGAAGCCGCTCGAGCACTTCGAACCCATGCTGCGCGAGGTCTTCAACCGCACACCCTTCGACCCGGCTGTCCTTGAGCCGACCTCCGGGCCTCGCTGCGGCCTGTTCCACACCAGCAAGGACACCGCACCATGACCCCCATTCAACGCCACCCCCACCCCGCGGCGCTGCCGCTGTCTCGCGCCGTGCAGGCAGGGGGTTTCCTGTTCCTTTCAGGCCAACTGGCGGTGGACGGGCAAGGCAAGCTCGTGGGCGACGACATCGAGAGCCAGACCCGCGTGGTGCTGGAGCAGATCGCACAGACGCTGCAGGGCCTGGGCGCGACCATGGCGCAGGTGGTCAGGGCGACCGTCTGGCTGGCCGACATGAAGGACTTCCCCGCGTTCAATGCCGAGTACCGGCGGCACTTTGCGGATGGCTTCCCAGTGCGGTCCACCGTCGAAGCCCGGCTGTTCAAGGGCGCGCTGGTGGAGATCGAGGTGCAGGCCTGGGTGGGCACGCACGCAGTGGCCGGCGTCGGTTGAGCCGCCATGCCTGCACGCAGCGTCAGTCCGCCCCGAAGAACCAGACCTTGCAGATCAGCCCTTGAGGGTTGACCTCGAACACCACCGCGGCGTCCACCGCTGCGTCACCGATGCCGCTGATGCGCTCGTGGTCGATGACCTTGTTGCCCACCACCATGCGCTTGACCAGCGCGGCGTGCAGGCCCGGCAGATGAAACCGCTTGGTGGCGTAGTGTTCGGCCATCGCCGCCTTGCCCACGATGACGGGCTCGGCCTGCGGTGGGCGGAACAGCACCACGTCGTCGGCGTACTCCGCGACAAAGCGTGCCAGATCGCGCGCGTTGTAGGCATCGAGTTGGCGTTGAACAGGCAGTTCCGGGTGCATGAGGAGGATGACGTGTGCACCACCGGGTGACGGGCCCGCGGTTGGCGAAGAAGATGTGTTCCCATTGATCATGCCCGACCTCGACAAAGCCGTGCAAGCCGCCGACATGCTGCAGACCGAACTGGAGCGAAGTCTGGCCGCCGATGCTTCCCTTCCCGGCATCGTCGCCAGCGTGCATGCACCCGGCATCGGACTGCGGTGGTCCGGTTCCTGCACCAAGGCCGGGCTCCGCAGCTGGCAGCCACTGACGCCCGCCCACGCCTTTCGCATTGCCAGCATCACCAAGCCTTTCACGGCCAGCGTGGCGTTGCGGCTGTTCGAACAAGGGCGCCTGGACTTGTTTGCGCCGATCGATCGCCTGCTTGCCAATGACACCCGCGCCACACTGGTGGCCGGTGGTTATGCGCCGGGCAACATCACGCCGTACCACCTGTTGACCCACGGCAGCGGCCTGCGCGATCACGCGGGCCGTGACTCACCGTTCGCAGAGCAGGTCTTGCGCAACCCGCAGCACGTGTGGTCGCACCCCGAGTTGCTGGACTTGTGCATGTCGCGCGGCGGCCCGCTGTCGCCACCGGGGGTGCGCTTCGCATACTCCGACACGGGCTACCTGATCCTGGGCGACATCCTTGAACGCGTGGCGGGCCAGGCGCTGAGCCGGTTGATGCGCGAGCTGTTGCATTTCGACCGCCTGGGGCTGACGCAAACACACTTCGAGCGGCACGAGCAGGCGCCGGCCGATCAGTTGCGCGCGATCCAATGGTTCAAGGACGTGGACGTGTCCACGTTCGACTGCAGCTGCGACCTTTCCGGCGGCGGGGGCCTGGTCTCCACGACAGAAGAACTGGCGGTGTTCTTCCGTGCGGCAGCACTGGGTCAGATCTTCGATCGGCCGCAAACAGGCGCACTGGCGCTTGCGACGCCCAGCCTGCAGTTCACGCCGCCCGACTGCCTGCACGCGCCCTTGATGCGCGGCCGCATGTTCGGCGCGGAGCCGAGCTGGGCTCATGGCGGCTTCTGGGGCGCGATGGCGCTGTACTGCCCCGCCAGCGACGTGGCGCTGGCGCTGAGCTTCAACCAGGCGCTGCCCGCTGAGGTAACTTTGGGTGTCCCGCAGGACCCAACCAAACCCTCGCTGGCCGATCGACTGGCCCTGCTTGCGCAGCGTGCCTGTGCGGGCGCAACGGCAGGCATCAGCGGGTCGCCATGAGCGACTCGACGCGCATCAGGCGCTCTTCCAGCCGCGGCACTGCGAAGTCCACATAGATGGGCTGAGCCATTGAAGGTTTCCTCTCGGGGCCACCCGGGGCCAACAAATTCGGAAGGCATCTCCTCCAGTGCCGCCAAACAATGGGGAAAGCGTCGCTGCGATACCGCCAGCCGGTCCCAGATACGGTAAGACGCCGACCATCGATCGGCTTGCCAGACGAAAGCGCGGGCCGTCGCTGGCGCTCAACGTCACTCGACGGGTGGAACTGATGTCCTCTCGGCATTCCCTGCGCGATGGAACCACCGGACCCTCGACGAGACGAGTCCAGTGCCAAGGCGCACGACGCGTGGGCTGTCGGTATCGGCGTCGGCAGCGCCCAGACACGCGCCCCGCATTACCAGGGCGCGCTCGCTCGGTTTGACAATCAAACGGGCCTTGTCCGCTGCCCGGCAACTGACAAGAACGTCACCTCGCGAGGTGGTGCGAGGGCTTGGAAAAGAGCCAGAGCGCGACCAGGCTGCACGGTGGGGGCTCGTGTCACATGCGAAAGGCCATCTTCTTTGGGTTCGTCGCCGCCGGCTCTGCTGCTGGGTTGATCGCAGCTTTCAATGGCGACCGGGGGCTCAGATTGGCGATGATGACCATTGGGGCCGTCGTCGGCGCTGCGGGTGGGGCGATGACGCGCGTGGGGAAGGGTGCACCGATTCAACCGCCTTCCTGCCTCGACCAGTTCTGCGGGCAGGGCACATCAGCAAATGATCGCGACTGAAACGACTGGCGTGATCGGGGCTACGCAGCACTGGTTCCGCCGGAACCGCGGCGGCGGCGCCATGTTGTCAATCACCTCGCGACTCGGCGCATCGCGCCTGTTCGCGGACATCGACCGCGAAATTGCGCCTGACACGCCTGACGTCGAGAAGCTGATCGCGATCGCGGTGCGAAACGGCCTGGCCGTTGCAGATTGATGCACGTCTTCTGGGTCAGCAGCGGGCGCTTGAACGTCGACCTCTCGCGACAGCATTGGTGGGTGTCTGTCGTTCGAGACGTCTGGCTGGCCGGCGGCAACGAATCGGCCGCTGTCCCAAACGGGTGGCTCGAATGACAGCAGCATTGTTGACCTGCGCGGCGAGGCGCCGAATGGCAGCAGTGGGTCAGTCCTAACCCGTCCGGTGCGCCGGCGGGTCGCCCTGGAGCCGTCACTCGGCGTACGAGCGACGACAGCACTGATGCAAAGAGGAACAGGTCTACGGCAACATCGAGCGCCAGGGCCTGCCGCGCGAATTCAGTGTCGTGCGCAGGGCGGGGTCGTGTCAGAGCACCCTGACGCCCGGCAGCTTGCGCATACCTCGGTCGAAGGTCGCCGTGAAGTCGCACCGCAGCCGGGAATGCTTGGCGACGACGAGGCAGTCGGCGAATCCGCAGGAGCCCGATTCGAACAAGGACAGAGCTTCCAAGACAGCTTCGCGATCTTCGAACGCAAACGCAGTCTCCGCCAACAGGCTGCGCACTGCGATCAACTGGGCGCGCTTGTCTTGTTCAAAGGCCGACTTCAGTGTCCACACCGCTTCCACCAAGACGACGTCCGTCACCAGCAACGAACCGGGCAAGCCGCCGTGCTCAGCCAGCAGTGCATCGATGCGCTCATTCTGCGTCGGGTCATCGTTGAGCCACAGGTGCAGCAGGATGTTGGTGTCGATGCCGATCATCGGCCAGTGAACTTGCGGCTCGCCTCGGTGGGCGCGTGCTTGTCTCGCAAGTGCTTCGAAACGGCCTCGTCCATCTGCTCGACGGTCAGCGGTGCGGCATGCGGGGACTTGAGCAATCCACGGATGCGCCGAGCGTCAGGTTTGACATGCCGGGCGGTGATCGTGTTGTCCGCCTGGACCTGAAAGTCGAGGATCGCTCCGGCATCCAGGTTCAGTCGGTCGCGGATCTCCTTGGGCAGGGTGAGTTGTCCCTTGCTGGTCAGTGTGGCGAACATGTTTGCGTTCCTTCTGGATCGAAAACTTCCTTACATTCTATGCTGGTAAGGAAGTCTGCGCGGCCCTTGATCAGTGAGGGGCCTGAACGCTCCGCGCTGCAGCGGGACGGCAAGAGGCGCTGTGGGACTACTCTAAATTTTGCACCTGCTCGCGCATCTGCTCGATCGCAACCTTCATTTCGACCGCGATGGTGGTGAGCTCCAGCGCCGCCGACTTGCTGCCCAGGGTGTTGGCCTCGCGCTGCAGTTCCTGGATCAGGAACTCCAGGCGCTTGCCCAGTTCGCCGCCAGCCTTCAGCAGGCGCGTGATCTCGTCGAGGTGTGAACCCAGGCGGCCCAGTTCCTCGGCCACGTCGATGCGGATGGCGTAGCTTGCGGCCTCGGCCATGGCGCGTTCGTGCAGGCTCTGGGCGGGCACGGCAGCGGCCGCCTGCACGGTGGCCAGCGCCTCGTTCCAGCGTTCCAGAAAGCGCGCCTGCTGGCGCTGCACCACGGCCGGCAGCAGCGGCGCTGCCTGGGCGGCCAGTTCGCGCAGGCGGTCCACACGTTCCTGCAGCATGGCGGCCAGCCGCGCGCCTTCACGCGCGCGGGCTTCGCGCAGGCCTTCGATGCAGCGCCTGGCGGCGTCGAGCGCCGGCTCGTCGAGCTTGGCGGTGATGCTGCCGCCCTTGCTCCAGTGCAGCACCTCGTTGACGCTCAGGCCGCGAGCATCCGGCAGCCAGCCCTGGATGGAGGACTGGTGGTGGGCCAGGCGGTTGAGCTGCTCCGATGTCGGCATCGGCAGCGCCGCGTCGCTCTCGCGGCTGGTGGCTACGCGCAGCTCGATCTTGCCGCGGCGAAAGGCCGCCGTGAGCAGTTCGCGCAGGGCCGGCTCCAGGCCGCGCAATTCGTCGGGCAGGCGCAGCGCCAGGTCGAGGAAGCGGCCGTTCACGGAGCGGGCTTCCACCGTCACCGCCGCAGTCGTTTCTGCGGCTTCCGATGCCGTGTTGGCGTAACCCGTCATGCTATAAACCGCCATTCAAGCCACCCCTGAAGCCAAACCCGATTATGTCGAAGCCCAAACCAGCGCCGTTGCCTTCGGGCACCGTGGTGGGCGGCTACACGATCGTCAAGAAGCTGGCCGCCGGTGGCTTCGGCGTGGTCTACCTCGCGGAAGGCGAGAAGCAACAACTCATCGCCATCAAGGAATATCTGCCGGCATCGCTGGCAGAACGCTCGCCAGGTGAGCTGACGCCGCGCGTCAAGCCCGACAAGCAGCCGCTCTACCGTCTGGGCCTGAAGAGCTTCTTCGAAGAAGGCCGTTCATTGGCGCAGATCAGCCACCCCAGCGTGGTGAGCGTGCTGAACTTCTTCCGCGAGAACGAAACCGTCTACATGGTGATGAACTACCTGCAGGGCGACACCCTGCAGGACTTCATCGTCACCGCACGCGATCTCAAGCGTGACAAGGTGTTTCGCGAGAGCACCATTCGCAGCCTGTTCGACGAGATCCTGCGCGGCTTGCGCATCGTGCACCAGCACAAGATGCTGCACCTGGACATCAAGCCGGCCAACATCTTCGTCACCAACGACAACAAGGCCGTGATGCTGGACTTCGGCGCCGCACGTGAGGTGCTGAGCAAGGAAGGCAACTTCATCCGCCCGATGTACACGCCGGGCTTTGCGGCGCCCGAGATGTACCGGCGCGATGGCACGCTGGGCCCGTGGACCGACATCTACGCCATCGGCGCCTGCATCTACGCCTGCATGCAGGGCTACCCGCCCAACGACGCGCCGCAGCGCATCGAGAAGGACCGCCTGGCACTCAGCCTGAGCCGCCTGCGCAACATCTACTCCGACAACCTCATCGAGGTGACGGAATGGTGCATGTCGCTCGACCCGCTCTCCCGCCCGCAGAGCGTGTTCGCGCTGCAGAAGGAACTGGCGCGCGAGACCGAGCGCCGCTACACCAAGCTGAGCTTCGGCGAACGGCTGAAGCTGCAGATCGAAACGCTGAAGACGGGCCAGAAGGCCTGAAGCGCTGAAGGTCGCGCGCCATGCAGTTCTCCGTCTACCAGGTCAGCCGCAAGGGCGGCCGCGAGAAGAACGAAGACCGCATGGGCTATTGCTACACGCGGGACGCCGGCCTCTTTGCGCTGGCCGACGGCATGGGCGGCCACCCCGAAGGCGAAGTCGCCAGCCAGCTGGCGCTGCAAACCCTGGCCGCCATGTTCCAGCGCGAGGCCAAGCCCAAGCTGGCCGAGCCGCTGCGCTTCCTGCATGACGCCATCATCGCCGGCCACCATCAGCTGCTGCGCTACGCCACCGAGCGCGGCTTGATGGACACGCCGCGCACCACCATCGTGGCCTGCCTGATCCAAGGCAACGCGGCCTACTGGGCGCATTGCGGCGATTCGCGCCTGTACCTCGTGCGCGGCGACAAGCTGGTGGCGCGCACGCGTGACCATTCCTACTCCGAACTGCAGGAGACGCTGTCGCAGGTGGTGCCCATGGGCGACCGCGTCAACCGCAACGTGCTCTTCACCTGCCTGGGCAGCCCGGGCAAGCCGGTGGTCGACACGGCCGGCCCCTTGCTGGTCAACCCCGGTGACCGGGTGATGCTGTGCAGCGACGGTCTGTGGGGCACCCTGGCTGACCCGACCATCACCGAAGTGCTGGCCCATCGCGCCATCTCCGACGCCGTGCCCGAACTGGTGGAGCGTGCGCTGCGCTCGGGCGGCGAGAAGAGCGACAACGTCACCGTGCTCGCGGTCGAATGGGAGGCCGCGGAAGATCTCGACAGCAAGAGCGGCATTTCCACGCGCTCGCTGGGCGAAGAGGTCTTCGCGTCGACCATCCAGGCCAGCATCGGCGCCGACGGCGCGGCGCTGGACGAGCTCGACGAGGCCGAGATCGAGCGCAGCATCCGCGAGATCAACGAAGCCATCCAGCGCAGTTCGCACAAGCGAAGATAGGCCCACCCCCGAAGTGCCCGCGGCGCTTCGCCCTCGAGGGGGCAACGCCAGCGGCCGGGTGGAGCCGGTTCGGCGGCGTTTGCCAGCTCGCGTGGCGTTCCTCCCATCCCCTTTGAAAGTCATCCCATGAGCTTCGAACGTTCCGCCGGCCGCCGGGCCGACGCGCTGCGCCCGGTGAGCATTCAGCGCCACTACACCCGCCATGCCGAAGGCTCGGTGCTGGTGAGCTTCGGCGAAACCAAGGTGCTGTGCACGGCCTCGGTGGAAGAGAAGGTGCCGCCCTTCAAGCGCGGCGGCGGTGAAGGCTGGCTCACGGCCGAATACGGCATGCTGCCGCGGGCCACCCACACGCGCAGCGACCGTGAAGCGGCCAAGGGCAAGCAGAGCGGGCGCACGCAGGAGATCCAGCGCCTCATCGGCCGCAGCCTGCGTTCGGTCTTCGACCTCAAGGCATTGGGCGAACGCACCATCGCGCTGGACTGCGACGTGCTGCAGGCCGATGGCGGCACGCGCACGGCGGCCATCACCGGCGCCTTCGTGGCGGCGCATGACGCGGTGAGCTGGCTGCTGGCGCAGGGCAAGATCACGGCCAGCCCGATGCGTGACTTTGTCGCCGCCGTCTCGGTGGGCGTGGTGCAGGGCACGCCGCTGCTCGACCTGGAATACACCGAAGACGCCGCCTGCGACACCGACATGAACGTGGTCATGACCGGCCGGGGCGGCTTCGTCGAAGTGCAGGGCACGGCCGAGGGCGCACCGTTCTCGCGTGCCGAGATGGACCAGTTGCTGGCGCTGGCCGACAAGGGCATCCGCGAGCTCAATGCGCTGCAGAAGCAGGCGCTCGGGGTCGCCTGATGCCCAGGCAGCGCCTGGTGCTGGCGTCGAACAACGCCAAGAAGCTAGCCGAGTTGCGCGTGCTGCTGGCCGACGTGGCTGTGGACCTGGTCGGCCAGGGCGAACTCGGCATTGCCGAGGTCGAGGAACCGCACATCACCTTCCTGGAAAACGCGCTGGCCAAGGCGCGCCATGCGGCGGCTGCAGCCGGCTGTGCGGCCATCGCCGATGACTCGGGCCTGTGTGCCGATGCGCTGGCTGGTGCGCCGGGCGTGGTGTCGGCGCATTTCGCGCCGGCCGTGCCCGAGCAGGCCGATCGCGAAACAACGCGCAGTGCCCAGGATGCCGCCAACAACACCTTGCTGCTGCAGCGGCTGCAGGGTGTGGTCGACCGCCGCGCGCACTTCGTGTGCACGCTGGTGGCAGTGCGTGCGGCCGACGACCCACAGCCGCTGGTGGCCGTGGGCCGCTGGACGGGGCAGATCCTGCCGGCCACGCGCGGCCTCGGCGGCTTCGGCTACGACCCGCTGATGTTCATTCCCGAACTCAACCGCACCGTGTCTGAACTCGACGTCATGACCAAGAACGCCTACAGCCACCGCGGCCGCGCCATGGCGCTGATGCACCGCCTGCTGCACGAGGTCTGGGGACCGTGAGCGACGCGGTCGCGCACTTCCTGCGCCCGGGCACCTTGCAACTCGGTGCGCTGCCACCGCTGTCGCTCTACGTGCACCTGCCCTGGTGTTTGAAGAAGTGTCCCTACTGCGACTTCAACTCGCACGAGTCCAAGGGCGAAGTGCCCGAGACGCGCTACCTCGACGCGCTGTGCGCCGACCTCGAAGCGGCGCTGCCGCTGGTCTGGGGCCGGCGTGTGCACAGCGTCTTCATCGGCGGCGGCACGCCCAGCCTGTTCTCGCCGGCCGGCATCGACCGGCTGATCGGCGACATCCGCGCCCGCCTGCCGCTGGAGCCGGGCGTGGAGATCACGCTGGAAGCCAACCCCGGCACCTTCGAGCGCGAGCGCTTCAAGGCCTTTCGCGCCGCGGGCGTGACGCGCTTGTCCATCGGCGTGCAGAGCTTCGATGACGCTGCGCTGCAACGCATCGGCCGCGTGCACGACGCCGCGCAGGCGCGCGCCGCGGTGGAGGAAGCGGCCGGCGCCTTCGACACCTTCAACATCGATCTCATGTACGCCTTGCCCGGCCAGGACCTGTTGGCATTGCAGGCTGATCTGGATGCCGCCCTGGCTTACCAGCCGCTGCACCTGTCGATCTACCACCTGACCGTCGAGCCCAACACCGCCTTCGCGGTGAAGCCGCCCACGCTGCCCGACGACGACAGCGCCAGCGACATGCTCGACCTCATCACCGAGCGCACGGCCGCGATCGGCCTGCAGCGCTACGAGGTCAGCGCCTTCGCGCGGCCCGGCCACCGCTGCGCCCACAACCTGAACTACTGGCAGTTCGGTGACTACTTGGGGCTCGGCGCCGGCGCACACGGCAAGCTCAGCTTTCCGCACCGCGTGCTGCGACAGGTGCGCTGGCGCGAACCGGCCGCCTACATGCAGCATGCGCTGGCCGGCAACGCGGTCAGCAACCAGCACGAGGTGGCGCGGCGCGACCTGCCCTTCGAGTACATGCTGAATGCACTGCGGCTGCGCGAAGGCTTCGAGCTTGCGCGCTTCACCGAGCGCACGGGACTGCCGCTGTCGGCCATCGAGCCGGCACTGGCGCAGGCCCAGGCGCGTGGCCTGCTGGCGCGCGACGACGCCGCCGGCACCGTGCGCCCCACGGCGCGCGGCTTCGACTTCCTGTCCGACCTGCAGGCGCTCTTCTTGCCGCCGACTCAGGGCAGCTGAAGCCGCGCCACCGCCTCGCGCGACAGCGTCATCTCGTCGTGCAGCCACTCGCGCAGCGCGGCCAGCGGTGGCCAGTCGGCCAGTTCGGGCGGGTACACGCACCAGTAGGTCGACGAGTCGGTGTCGTCCAGCGTCAGCGCGTGCAACCGCACCAGGTGCCCGGCCTGCAGCGAATCGGCGGCCAGCAGTTCGCGCACCAGGGCGATGCCCAGGTCCTGCTCGGTGGCCATCAACATGAGGCCGAAGTCGTTGAAGTCGGCCACCGGCTTGCTGCTCAGCCGCGCGCCGCCCAGGGCCAGCCACTGTGTCCATTCTTCGGCGCTGCCGATCAGCGGTTCGGCGGCCAGCGCTTGCAAGCCGGCACCGGCCAGGCGCGCCGCGCGGGCCGGCGCGGCCACTGCGATGAGCGGTGAGTCGATGAGCTTTTCGGCCTCCAGTCCGCGCCAGGGCGGATGGCCTGAGCGCAACCCGGCGTGGAAGCCTTCGCGCTGCAAGTCCACCACCTGCTGCGAGGCGTGAACGTCCAGCGTGATGTCGGGATGCCGGTCGCGCCAGCGCCCGATGCGCGGCAGCAGCCAGCGCTGCGCAAATGACGGCAGCACGCTCAGGCGCACCGTCTGCGCAGTGCCTGCCGCCGCCTGTGCGGCGCGCACGCCTTCGGCCAGACCATCCAGCGCCGGCTCCACGGCACGCTGCAGGGCCGCGCCGGCGGGGTTCAGCACCACGCTGCGACCGCGGCGGTCGAACAGCTGCACGCCCAACTGGTCTTCCAGCAGCTTGATCTGCTGGCTGACGGCGCTGTGCGTCAGGTGCAGTTCACCGGCGGCAGCGCGCAGGTTCTGCAGGCGCGCCACGGCGCGGAAGGCGGGCAGGGTGTTCAGGGGCAACTTGGCCATACTGGTAAGCATATCTGAACGATATGACCTGAAACGATTGCTTTTCTGTTGTTTCGCTTACCAGTATTGTTCTCCCCATGCTGTCTTGGAGCACCACCATGAGCCTCATCGTCTATCCCGGCACACCGATTCCGACCCGCCGCCCGCTGTGGCAGCGCTGCGCCCTGACGCTGGCCGATGCCTGGCGGGAATGGCGCGCGGCGCAAAACCAGCGTAACCAGTTGCGTGCCTTGCGAGGCCTGAGCTGCAGCACGCTGCGTGACATCGGCCTTTACGGCCAGATGCCGCCGTGCCAGCCCACGCTGTCCGAAGTGGACGTGCAGCGCGGCCTGTGGTGAGGCTCGGGCGCCTCGCGCAGACGCCATGCTGCGCGCTGGCCGGCACCATGTCGTCGGCGCCGTGTGGCGTGACGCCTGCGGCGACAGGCGCCGAAATGCCGTGGATGCGCCGCCCATTTCCCGGCGCTGGGGGCCACGGCGCGGCTGCTAGACTGCCCAGGCTCGTGGCGCCGCCACCGGCTTTGCCATACGCATCCGCCCTTGGACCAGCCCCAGCCACCACCTGCCACGCCGCTGCCCGACGGACACGCGTTGCAGCTGGAGCGCGCGCTGCAGCTGTTGGGCCACTCGGGCCGCACGCTGCCTGAAGGTGACCCCGGCAACCCGGCCTGGCTGCAGGGGCTGATCGACGCACTGGTGGAACTCTCCAGCCGCGACGCCCTCACCGGGCTGGCCAACCGCCGTGCCTTCGACCTGGCCCTGGCGCGCGAGATCGACCGCGTGGCCCGCAGTGGTGAACCGGCCCTGTTGCTGGCCCTGGACATCGACCACTTCAAGCGCGTCAACGACACCTGGGGTCACGCCGCCGGCGACCAGGTGCTGCGTGCGGTGTCCAGCGCGCTGATCGACAGCGTGCGGCCCATGGACCTGGTGGCGCGCATCGGCGGCGAGGAATTCGCCATCATCCTGCCCAACTGCGCCAGCGCCTTCGGCGAGACCGTGGCCGAGCGCGTGCGTCGGCGCGTCGAACGCATGCCGGTGGCGGTGGCACCGGGGCAGCAGATCACCTGCACGGTCAGCATCGGCGGCGCCTTTGCGCCGCAGTGGGTGCGTTCCACGCCCGCCTTGTGGGTGGAGCGCGCCGACCAGCAGCTGTATCTCAGCAAGGGCCAGGGCCGCAACCTCGTGCGCCTGGAGCCGACGGCGGTGTCGGTGGTGAGCAGTGAAGAGCGGCGCCTGCTCTTCGAGACGTTTCAGTTCCAGGATCACGAATGAGCGCAGTGCCAGCTCCGGCGGCCACCCCGTCCTCCCGCATCATCGCCGTCACCAGCGGCAAGGGCGGCGTGGGCAAGACCTTCTTGTCGGCCAATCTGGCCGCGGCGCTGGCGCGCCATGGCCGCCGCGTGCTGGTGCTCGACGCCGACCTGGGCCTGGCCAACCTGGACGTGCTGCTCAACCTCTTCCCCAAGATCACGCTGCACGATGTCTTCACCGGCAAGCACACGCTGGACGAAGCCGTGCTGCCCGTGCCGGGCGGCTTCTCGGTGCTGCTGGCCGGCTCGGGCATGGTGGAGTACTCGCGCATGACGCCCGAGATCCGCGACCAGCTGCAGCGCGTCATCACCGAGGTCGAGCCGCGCTTCGACCACGTGCTGCTGGACACCGGCGCCGGCATCTCCGACGTGGTGCTGTACACCGTGTCGCTGGCCGGCGAGGTGCTGGTGGTGGTGACGCCCGAGCCCACCTCGCTGACCGACGCCTACGCCACCATCAAGGTGCTGGCCACCACGCAGGGCCGGCGCCGCTTCAACCTGCTCGTCAACCAGACACGCAAGATGGGCGAGGGCCGCGCCGTGCGCCAGCAGCTGCAGCAGGTGGTGGACCGCTATGTCAACCCGGGGCTCGACAGCCCGGTGCGCCTGGAACTGCTGGGCGAGGTGCCCTCAGACCCCGCGGTGCGCGACTCGGTGCTGCGCCGCCAGCTGCTGACCGAGCTGATGCCCGGCGCGCCAGCGGCAGTGGCCATCGGCAACGTGGCCGCCAAGCTGACGGCCTGATTTCGTGTCCGATGCAGATGGCCCGGCGGCCGAACCGGTCACGCCCTTCCAGCGCCTGGGTCGCGAACCCGGCGTGCGTGCGCTGGTCGACCGCTTCTACGACCTGATGGACCTGGAGCCGGCGTATGCGCAACTGCGTGCGCTGCACCCGTCTGCCTTGGACGGTTCACGCGACAAGCTGTTCTGGTTCCTGTGCGGCTGGCTCGGCGGGCCCGACCTCTACACCAGCCGCTACGGCCACCCGCGCCTGCGCGCGCGCCACATGCCCTACCGCATCGGCATGGCCGAACGCGACCAGTGGATGGCCTGCATGATGCTGGCCATGCAGGAACGCGATGTCGACGAGTCGTTGGCCCAGCGCCTCGCTGAATCGTTCTTCGGCACCGCCGACTGGATGCGCAACGTCTAGCTCTGTCCGACGCTGCCGGCCAGCAGCACGATCAGCGCCCCGGCACCGCCCTGCGGCCCGCTGGCCTGCGCGAAGGCGATGACTTCGGCGCTCTGGCCCAGCCACTTCTGCACCTTGCCCTTCAGCACCGGCTGCCGGCCCGGCGAGCCGTGGCCCTTGCCGTGCACCACGCGCAGGCAGCGCTGGCCGCGCATCGCGGCGCCGCGCACGAAGGCCGAGAGCTCGTCGCGCGCCTCGTCGCGGCGCAGGCCGTGCAGGTCGATCTCGGCCTGGATGGCCCAGTGGCCGCGCCGCAGCCGCGTCACCACGTCGGCGCCCACGCCGGGGCGGCGGAAGCTCAGGTGGTCGTCGGTGAGCAGCAGCGATTCGATGTCGACTTCGTCCGACAGCGCCTCGCGCAGTGCGGCGCGTTCGTCGGCCATCTTCTGGCGCGGCTCGGGTGTCGGGCGCGGCAGGTCGGTCACGGCACGGTCATCGGGCGGCAGCGGCGTCACCGGGCCCACGGCGTCGGCGAACTGGCGGCGCTGGCGCTCGGCTGCCAGGGCGTCTGCGCGTTCACGGGCCGCACGCTCGGCAGCTTCGCGCGTGCGCCGCTGCAGCTGCTCGCGCAAGGGGCCCAATTCGGCGAGCGAACGCGCCTTCATCAGAGCAGCCCCCGTTCGGCCAGCGAGACGACCTGACCCTGGCCGACGATGATGTGGTCGAGCACGCGCACATCCACCAGCTGCAGCGCGCTCTTCAATGTCTGCGTCAGGTACTCGTCGGCGCGCGAAGGCTCGGCCACGCCGGAAGGGTGGTTGTGCGCCAGCACCACGGCACCGGCGTTCAGTGCCAGCGCGCGCCGCACCACCTCGCGCGGGTAGACGCTGGTCTGGGTGAGCGTGCCGTGGAACAGCGGCTCCAGCTTCAGCAGACGGTGCTGGCCGTCGAGGAAGAGCACGGCAAACACCTCCTGCTCGCGGCCACCCAGTTGCAGCGCCAGGTAGTCCTTGACCTTGCCGGGACTGTCGAAGACGGGCGCGGCCTGCAGCTGCTGCGCCAGCGCGCGGCGTGCCATCTCCATCACCGCCATCAGTTCGGCGCACTTGGCCGGGCCCAGGCCCTTGATGCCCTTCAGCGCTTCGGGCGTGGTGTTCAGCAGGCCTGCAAAACCTTCGCAGTGCGTCAGCACGTCTTCGGCCAGGCCCACCACGCCGCGGCCCTTGTAGCCAGTGCGCAGCAGCAGCGCCAGCAACTCGGCGTCGGCCAGCGCGGCGGCACCGCGGGCCAGCAGCTTCTCGCGCGGGCGCTGGTCGGCGGGCAGGTGCTTCATGGGCTCCTCGTAGAATCAAGGCCAGTCTATGCCACCCCCCGCAACCCACCTGCAACCCCTTCGGAAGGCCCCGTGAACCTCGTCCAGCCAGGCTCGTTCCTGACCCTGCACTACCGCCTGGCGGGCCCCGACGGTGCCGACGTGGTGAACACCTTCGCCGACAAGCCGGCCACGCTGTCGCTGGGCACCGGGCAGCTGGCGCCGGCCATCGAGCAGCAGCTCATCGGTCTGGCCGAAGGCGCGCACCAGTCCTTCGACCTGCCCGCCGGGCTGGCCTTCGGCCCGCGCAACCCCGAGATGCTGCAGCGCGTGAAGCTCAGCCTGCTGCACGAACTGGGCGACCCCGACACCGACTACAGCGTCGGCGATGTGGTGCAGTTCCCCACGCCCGACGGGCAGGGCAGCTATGCCGGCGTGGTGCGCGAAGTGGGCCAAAGCGGCGGCACCGACTGGCTGCTGTTCGACTTCAACCACCCGCTGGCGGGCCAGCCGGTGCGCTTCGAAGTGAAGCTCTTGGGAGTGCTCTGATGGCCGGACTGGAAGAAGTGCTGCTGGCCGAACCGCGCGGGTTCTGCGCCGGCGTGGACCGCGCCATCGAGATCGTCGAGCGCGCGCTCGTCAAGCATGGCGCGCCGATCTACGTGCGCCACGAGATCGTGCACAACACCTACGTCGTGAATGACCTCAAGGCCAAGGGCGCCATCTTCATCGAAGACCTGGCCGACGTGCCGCCCGGCGCCACGCTGGTGTTCAGCGCCCACGGCGTGAGCAAGGCCGTGCGCGTGGAAGCGTCGCGTCGCGGCTTCCAGGTCTTCGACGCCACCTGCCCGCTGGTGACCAAGGTGCACGTGGAGGTGGCCAAGCTCGCCAAGGAAGGCTACGAGTTCATCATGATCGGCCACAAGGGCCACCCCGAGGTGGAAGGCACCATGGGCCAGCTCAGTGAA
>JANNFE010000028.1:0-24526 GCA_031379415.1 Betaproteobacteria bacterium
CACGCCACTGGCCGCGGGCGGGCCGAGCCCGGCGCTGATGCTGGGCAACCACCTGCTGGCCATCGCCGGCGGCTTTGCCGGGGGTGCGATGGTGTCGCAGGTGATGGCGCGCTACCTGCGCCGCGCCCGCGAACGCGCGCAGCGTTTCCGCCGCCTGCTGGCGCTGGCCGCCGATGTGTACTGGGAACTCGACCCCGAACTGCGCCTGGTGGCCGCCAGCGACCGCGGCGGCGACCTGCGCCCCATGAACCCCATGAGCCCCGCCCACGGCCTGGGCCAGCTGCCCTGGGCGCTGCCGCAGTTCGGCTGCGAGCCGGCCGAGCTGGCCCGGCTGCAGGCGCGCCTGCAGGCCCGACTGCCCTTCCGCGACGTGACGATGCGCTGGCAGAGCACCACCCACGCCACCGAGTTCAGCTTCCTGGCCAGCGGCGAGCCGCGCTTCGATGAACACGGCGCCTTCGCTGGCTACTGGGGCGTGGCGCGCAACGTCACCGAGATGCACGCGGCGCAGCAGGCGCTGGCGGCCACCGAGACGCGCTACCGCGAGCTGTTCTCGCGCATCCCCACGCCGCTGGTGCTGCACCGTGAAGGCATCGTGCTCGACGCCAACCCGGCGGCGGTGGCGCTGTTCGGCCATGCCGACCTGCCGGCCATGGTGGGCAGCGACCTGCTCGTGGCCTACGAAAGCGGCGACTCGCGCGAACGCGCACGTCGGCGCATGGACAGCCTGCGCAGCGCAGCGCCCGGCACCGCCTTGCCGGCCACCAGCTTCCGGCTCGTGGTCGACGGCCGGCGCATCTCGGTGCGCGGCACCAGCGTGCGCGTGGCGGCCGTTGGCGGCCCGGCGCTGCTGGCCATCTTCATCGACGACACCGAACGCCTGGCCGCCGACGAGGCCGTGCGCCGCTCGGAGGCCATGCTCTCGCACCTGGTGGCCACCAGCCCCGACCTCATCACGCTGACCGACATGGACAGCGGCCAGTACGTGATGGTCAACCACAGCTTCGAACGCATCACCGGCTGGAGCGCCGCCGAGGCCGTTGGCCGCAGCGCGCTGGAGCTGGGGGTGTGGGCCACCGAGGAAGAACGACTGGCCTTCATCAGCGCGCTGCGCGACAAGGGCAGCGTGGCCGACATGCCGGTGGGCTTCGTCGGGCGCAGCGGCAAGCGCGTGGCGCTGGTGGTGTCGGCCGCGCGCTTCGCGATGGACCGGCGCGACTACCTGGTGGTCAACGCCCGCGACGTGAGCGAACGCGAGCGCCAGCGCCTGGAGCGCGAGGCCATCCTGGCCAACGCGTCCATCGGCATCGCCGTCACGCGGCAGCAGAAGTTCGTGCTGGCCAACCGCCACTTCGAGCAGATCTACGGCTGGGACGCGGGCGAGCTGGTGGGCCAGCCCGGCCTGGCGGTGTGGGCGAATGAACAGGACTATGCCGACATCGGCCGCCTGGTTGCCCCGGTGCTGGAACGGGCCGAGGCCATCGAGTTCGAGCGCCCCGGCCGGCGCAAGGACGGCAGCCTGTTCCTGGCGCGCCTGCGCGGTCGCGCCATCGACCCGGAGCGCCCGCGCGACGGCGGCACGGTGTGGATCGTCGAGGACGTGACCGAGCGGCGCGGCTTCGAGCAGGCACTGGCGCGCGCGCGCGACGATGCCGAGGCCGCCAACCGCGCCAAGAGCGCCTTCCTGGCCAACACCAGCCACGAGCTGCGCACGCCGCTCAACGGCATGATCGGCCTGGCCCGGCTGGCGCGCGACGAGGCCACCGCCGAAGACCGCCGCGCGATGTACCTGGACCAGATCGTCGAGAGCGCGCAGTCGCTGGCCGGCATCATTTCCGACATCCTCGATCTGTCGAAAATCGAGGCCGGCAAGCTGCAGCTGGAGACCACCACCTTCGACCTGGCCGCGCTGCTGCAGGCGCTGCAACGCACCTACACCACGCTGGCTGCGGCGCACGGCCTGGCGCTGCGCTTCGAGCCGGCGCCCGAGCTCGAAGGCAGCGTGCTCGGCGACCCGCTGCGCGTGCGCCAGATCGTTTCCAACTTCCTGGCCAATGCCATCAAGTTCACGCCCGCGGGCTTCGTGGCGCTGCGTGCGCGGCGGCAGAGCCACGGCCAGGCACAGCTGGTGCGCCTAGAAGTGCAGGACAGCGGCCCCGGCATCGACGAGGCCACGCGCAGCCGCCTCTTCCAGCCCTTCACGCAAGCCGACCAGAGCACCACGCGGCGCTTCGGCGGCACGGGCCTCGGCCTGTCCATCTGCGACGAGCTGGCCACGCTGATGGGCGGCCGCGTCGGCGTCGACAGCGTGCCGGGCGTGGGCAGCACCTTCTGGGCCGAACTGCCGCTGCCGCCGGCCGCCGCCGAGCCCCCCGCACCGCCCCTGCCGCGCATGGCGGTGGGCGGCCTGCAGGGCCTGCGCGTGCTGATGGCCGAGGACAACGTCGTCAACATGATGATCGCCGTGGCCATGCTCGAACGCTGGGGCGTGGTGGTGGCCCAGGCGGCCGACGGCCGCGAGGCGGTGGCCGCCGTCGAACAGGCCGCCGCCCGTGGCCAGCCTGTCGACGCCGTGCTGATGGACGTGCAGATGCCGCTGATGAGCGGCCACGAGGCCACGCGCGCGCTGCGCCAGGCCGGGCAGCGCCTGCCCATCATCGCGCTCACCGCCGCGGCGCTGGTGACCGAGCGCGAAGCCGCGCTGCAGGCCGGCATGGACGACTTCCTGACGAAGCCCATCGACGCCGACAAGCTGCACACCACGCTGCAGCGCTGGTGCGCCGAGGGCCGGGCCCAGCGCGCGGGGCAACCCGGCTGACACAATCAGCGGCTACGTCCACTCCCGGCCGCTGCCTGCACCATGGAAGTCAAGCTCGACAAGCGTTACCCCATCGCCGCCAGCGCCGACCAGTGCTGGGCCGTGCTGCGCGACATCCGCGCCGTGGCTGCCTGCATGCCGGGGGCGCAGATCACCGAGCAGCTGGATGACACGCACTTCAAGGGCAGCGTGAAGAGCAAGGTCGGCCCGGCGGTGATGAACTTTGCCGGCGACATCGAACTGCAGGGCCTGGACGAGGCGGCGCGCACGCTGCAGCTGCTGGGCAAGGGCGCCGACAAGCAGGGTTCTTCGGCCTCGATGCAACTGGCCGCGCACCTGGAAGCCGGCGCCGAATCAGCCAGCACCACGCTGGTGGGCGTGGCCACCATCACCGTCAGCGGCAAGCTGGCGCAGTTCGGCAGCCGGCTGCTGGTGCCGGTGTCCGACGCCATGCTGGCGCAGTTCGCCGACAACTTCCGCACCGCGGCGGCGGCGGTACCCATGGCCGCGCCTGACGCAGTGGCCGACGTGCCGCCTGCGGCAGCGCCGGCACCGGCCGCTCAGGTCAAGGAGCTCAACGCGCTGGCGCTGATGTGGACGGTGTTCAAGAACTGGCTGGCCGGCCTGTTCAGCAAGCGGCCCTGATCGGGCCGCGCCGGCAAGAAGTCGCCCTGATCAGACCTGCTCCACCGGCACCGGCCTGCCGGTGAGGTAGCCCTGCACCAGCTGGAAGCCCATCTCGCGGCAGACCGCGGCTTCGGCCTCCAGCTCGATGCCTTCGGCCAGCGGCACCGAACCCAGGTCCAGCACCAGGCGCACGAGGTCGCGCACCACGCGCTGCTTGCGTTCGTTGGCTTCATGGATGCCCTGCAGCAAGCCCATGTCGAACTTGACGAACTGCGCCGGCACGTCGCCGATCTCGTTCAGCCGCGCCTGGCCGGCACCAAAGTCGTCATAGGCGAAAGGCACGCCGATGCTGGCCAGCTTCACCGACAGCTCGCGCATGCGCTCGATGTCGACCACCGCCGTCTCGTGCACCTCGATCACGATCTGAGGCGCGTCGGGCTGCGCCCGCAGCTGCGTCAGCCAGGCGAAGAGGCCATCGGAAAAGGTTTCCTCGGGGTGGGTGTTGACGAAGAGCCGCGCGCCCTTCAGCTTCGGCGCGGCGGCGGCCACGCCGTGCACGCGGAAGGCCGCGCTCAGCTCGGCCTCGCGGCCCAGCGACGCCGCCAGTCGGAACAGGTGCACGGGGGAGCCGGAGAGATCGGGGTGGTTGCAGCGGCCCAGCAGTTCATAGGCGAAGAGCCGGCCGCTGCCGGCCTCGACGATGGGCTGCAGCGCCGCCGTGAGGCCGCGGCCCTGCAGCAGCTCCATGAACTGGCGCTCGTGGCGCACGAAGTTCTCGCTGAGCGAACGGCCGGCGGGCACGATCATCGTGCGCTCGCTGTCGTCGGGGATCACGCTGTCGGCACCGCCTTCCACACCCAGGCGGAACTCGGCATTGCCGAAGTGGATGACATCGTTTTCGCCCACCACGCGGGGCGCGGCGATGCGTTCGCGGTTGACGAAGGTGCCGTTGGTGCTGCCCTGGTCGGTGATCTGCAGCCGGCCCTGGGCGTCGAGTTCGATGACGGCGTGCAGGCGGCTCAGACCGCGTGCGTCGACCACCAGGTGGTTGCCCGCCGGGTCGCGCCCGACGCGGAAAGGCAGCGCCCGGATGGGCTGCGTGATGTGCGAGCCATCGGCCGCCACGCTCTCCAGGAACCAGGCCTTGTTCACCGCCACCCTCCGCGCTGCCGCGAGGGCGCCCCAGCGCCCACATTCGCAACTGAATGTAGCCCCATTCGCTGGCTGGCGGCCCCCTGCGGCCGCGTGACAATGGCGCGGATGACCACCTCCGTCACGCACAATCAAACCGCGCAGCGCTTCGAAGCCCGCATCGAAGGCGCGCTGGCGCAATGCAACTACCGCCGCAGCGGCCCGCTGCTGGTGCTGCACCACACCGAGGTGCCGCCGGCCGCGCAGGGCCAGGGCGTAGCCGCCACGCTGGTGGCCGCGGCACTGAGCTGGGCCCGCGAACAGGGGCTCCAGGTGCGCGCCACCTGCAGCTACGTGGCGGCCTACATGCGGCGGCACCCTGAGACGCAGGACCTGCTGGAAGCCCCGGTCGCGAGCGACCGCGAGGTGCTGACTTTCTGGTTCGGCGAGCCACCGGCCAGCGCGCCGCGGCCCGAATGGTTCCGCAAGGACGAGGCTTTCGATGCGCTGATCCGCCAGCGCTTCGGCAGCACGCTCGACGCGGCGCTGTCCGGCGGCCTGCGCCACTGGGACAGCACGGCGCCGGGCGCGCTGGCGCGCATCGTCGTGCTGGACCAGTTCACACGCAACAGCTTCCGCGACACACCGCGTGCCTTTGCCGGCGATGCGCTGGCGCTCGCCGCGGCCCAGGTGCTGGTGGCTTCCGGCGCCGACCGGCAGCTGCTGCCGCTGCAACGCTGGTTCGTCTACCTGCCCTTCGAACATGCCGAAGACCTGGCGCTGCAGGTGCGGGCGATCCAGCTCTTCGCCACGCTGGCCGAGGAACATCCCGGCCTGGCCGATGCAGGCGTGTGGGCGCAAAAGCACCATGACGTGGTGGCGCGCTTCGGGCGCTTTCCGCACCGCAATGCCATCCTGGGCCGCGCATCGACGACGGAAGAAGAAGCCTTCCTGGCCCGGCCCGGCTCGCGCTTCTAGCTCACACCACGGCCGGCTGCAGGAAGCGGATGCTGCCGGCGTCGGCGTCCAGCTCGACCGGCAGGCCCACCGGCAGCGTGAACTTGCGCTTGATGTGGCCGAACAGTGCGCCGCTGTAAACGGGCACGTTCAGCGGCTTGAAGTAGTCGTCGAAGACCTCGTCCAGTGTCAGCGTGCCGTAGTTGCCGTCGCCGGGGCCGCAGTTGGTGAAGCCGCCCAGCACCACGCCGGCCACGCGGTCCAGCGCACCACTCAGTTTGAGGGTGCTGAGCATGCGGTCGACGCGGTAGATGTACTCGTTGATTTCTTCCAGGAAGAGGATGGCGCCGTCGAAGCGCGGCCAGTAGGCCGAGCCGGCCATGGCCGTCAGCACCGCCAGGTTGCCGCCGACCAGCGGCCCGCGCGCACGGCCGCCGCGCCGCGTGGTGATGCGGCCGGTCCTGGCGACCAGGGTGTCGTCGCGGTCGACGGGGTTGGACAGCGTCAGCGCCTGCGCTTCCATCACCGCGCCGCGCAGCCAGCCGACGCTGAAGTCATTCCATTCGCTGACACCCAGCGGGCAGTGGAAGGTGACCAGGCCGGTCTGCACCTGCACGGCCGTGAGGAGTGCAGTGAGGTCGCTGTAGCCGCCCAGGAACTTCGGCGTGCGGCGGATGCTGGCGTAGTCCACCAGCGGCAGCATGCGCCCGCCGCCCGAGCCGCCGGTCATGGCCAGGATGCCGTGCACCGCGGGGTCGGCAAACATGGCGTTCACGTCGGCGGCGCGCATGGCGTCGCTGCCGGCCAGGTGGCCGTAGCGCGCGCGCAGGTTCGGCGCTTCGCGCACCTTGAAGCCCAGCGCCTGCAGCGACTCGGTGGCGATCTGGTAGGGCGCGCGTTCGTAGATGGCGCCCGAGGGGTTGATGAGCGCGATGGTGTCGCCGGGCCGCAGTCGTGGGGGCCGCAGCAGCGGCGGAGCGGCCTGCGCACGCGCGCCGCCACCGGCCAGCAGCGCCGCGCCGGCAGCGATGACCTGGCGCCGCTGCATCGCCATCAGCCCACGCGCGGCAACTCGCGGCGCACGCGCTCGCGGTCGCCGTGATCGAAGTGCCACCACTCGTTGGGGATGCCGTGGAAGCCGCCGTGCTCCATGGCGCGGCGCAGCCAGTTGCGGTCGGCCACATGCGCTTCGCTCAACACGCCGCTGGCCAGGTGCTGGGCGTGCAGCGAGGGGTGCGAGGCCGGCGTCATCTCGTCGAAGCCGCTGCCCATGTCGGCTTCGCGGCCACTCGGGTCGCGCAGGGTCACGTCCACCGCCATGCCATAGCTGTGGATGGAGCCGCGCTGCGGGTGCGCGAAGTAGTGCTCCATGCCGGTGCCGACCACGTCGTCCCAGATCGCTTCCTGCACGCGCTGCGGCCGCAGCGCGTCCAGCACCAGGATGCGCCAGCCCGGCCGTTGCTGGGCCAGCCACTGTGCCGCCGCCTCCAGCCCGGCGGCCGCTTCGATCCGCAGCCAGGCGCAGTCGAGCCGGCCGTAGAGGTTGATGCCGGCGAAGTTGTTGGTGCCGGCGTAGCGCAGATCCACCTGCACGGCGTGCAGCGTGGCCAGGCGGCAGAACTCGGGGTGGTTCGCAATGTCTTCGACACGCAGCATGACAACAACCTCTCGCGCGGTCACTGGCGCACCGGCGTGCTCATGGACGGAACACGTTCTCGAAATCGACGCTGCCATTGGGCGACATGATGAAGCCCATCACGTCCTTGCGCAGCGGAATGTAGACCGACGAGTGCGCCATCGTGATCCACGGCCTTTCGCGCTTGAAGATGGCCTGCGCCTGCTCGAACATCTGCAGCCGCTTGGGCTCGTTCACCTCGGCGCGTGCGGCGTCCACCAGGGCATCGAACTCGGCGTTGCAGAACTTGATGCCGCCACGGCTGGCCGCGCAGGTGAGGTTGGGCGTGAGGAACTCGTCGGCCGCCGCCACGTCGGTGGACCAGCCGCTCATGTAGACATGGTGCTCGCCGCTGTTGGCGCGCTTGAGGTATTCGCCCCATTCGTAGGTGACGATGCGCGCCTTGACGCCGATCTTGGCCCAGTCGGCCTGGATCATCTGCGCCATCAGCTGGCCGTTGGGGTTGGTCGGGCGGCTGATGGGCAGGGCCCAGAGGTCGATCTCGAAACCGTTCGGGTAACCCGCCGCGGCCAGCAGCTGGCGCGCGCGCGCCGGGTTGTATTCATTGCGCAGCGCCTGGTTGTAGCCCGGCACGGCGGGCGGAAAGGCGCTCACCGCCTGCAGGGCGTCGCCGCGCGGGAACAGCACCTTGAAGAGCGCGTTGCGGTCCACCGCAATGTCCAGCGCCTCGCGCACGTCGCGCCGGTCGACCGGCGGCCGCTTCATGTTGAAGGCCAGGTAGCTGATGTTCAAGGCCTGCGTCTTCTGGATCACCACCTGCGGGTGGCCGCTGAGCGCGCTGACGTCGACATCGCGGATGGCGGCAGCGACGTGGCATTCGCCGCGCGCCACTTTCTGCACGCGCACGTTGGGCTCGCGGCTGATGGCGTAGACGAGCCTTTCGGTGCGTTGCACGCCGCGCCAGTAGTCGGGGTGCGCGGCGTAGCGCAGCACGTCGTCCTTGCGGTAGCTCTTGTAGCGGTAAGGGCCGGTGCCCACCGGCTGGTTGTTGATGGCGCTGGCGCGGCCTTCGGCCAGCAGCTTGGCCGCGTACTCGGCCGAGTGGATGCTGGCCCAGGTGGCCGCGAAGTAGCCCAGGAAATTGACGTTGCCGCGGTGCAGGCGGAAGCGCACCTCGTGTTCACCCAGGCGGTCGATGCCGGCCACCATCTGCGCCAGGCCCAGGCTCTGCGGATAGACGAAGGTGGCCGGGAAGGCGGCGTTGAACGGGTGCTTCGCATCGACGATGCGCGTGAAGGTGAACATCACGTCGTCGGCGTTGAAGTCGCGCGTCGGCGTGAAGCCGGGCGTGCTGTGAAACTTCACGCCGCGGCGCAGGGTGAAGGTGAAGGTCCTGGCGTCGGGCGACACCGTCCAGGCGGTGGCCAGTTGCGGCTGCAGCAGCGGCGTGCCGCGCTGGAACTCCACCAGGCCCTGGAAGATCTGCGACGTGACGTTGCCGGTGCTGGCGCTGTCCCACAGCGAAGGGTCGAAGCCCTCGGGGCTGGCGTCGGCGCAGTAGACCAGGGGCTTGGCGGCGATGGCTGCGCTCAAGCCGACCGAAAGGGCCCACCCGGCCAGCCCGCACAGGAAGTTGGAGAGGTACTGCACCCCGGTGATCTTAGCCGCCGAGGCCGCCGCCGAGGTGCATACGTCACAAGCTTCGCCCTGCGCAATGCCCGCCTGAAATCGACCCGTATTCCTACGCTGCAAGGCATCCGGACCCCGGCGACTCTCGCCTCCCGGCCGGACCAGGAGAAATCACACATCATGGAACTGAACCGACTCGAAGCCGGCCTGTCGGCCGGCGTGCCCTATCCGAACTGGGACTCGCCGGCGGCCCGCGCGCCGGCCCCGGAGCCGCGCATGGATCTGCCGGAGATGGTGGTCTCGGCGCTGCTCGACGAACTGGACTATGGCGTGATGCTGCTGCGCGCCGACGGGCGCGTGGCCTACATCAACCGCAGCGCACGCGCCGAGCTGAAGCTGGGCGGCTGCCTGGACATCGTCGATGGCCGGCCGCGTGCACACCAGGCGGAGGACGGCGCGCGCCTGGCCGCCGCGCTGGCCGGCGCCCAGCGCGGGCTGCGGCGCCTGGCGTCGCTGGCCGGGCCGGCTGGCAGCGGCCGCCGCGAGCTGGCCTTCGTGCCGATGAGCACAGCGCCGGGTGAGGCCGGGCTGATCGCCGTGCTGTTCGGGCGCCGCCGCCTGTGCGAGCCGATCTCGGTGCAGTGCTTTGCGCAGGCCCACGGGCTGACACCGGCCGAACTGCGCGTGCTGGAGCTGCTGTGCGAAGGCCTGGAGCCGCGCGCCATCGCCAGCGCCAACGACGTCGGCCTGGCCACCGTGCGCACCCAGGTGCACAGCATCCGCGACAAGACCGGCATGCCCAGCATCCGCGCGCTGCTGCAGCGCGTGGCGATGCTGCCGCCGATGGTGAGCTCGCTGCGCTGCTGAAGCCGGCGCGGCGTGCCTTGCGTGGGCCCCGGCACGGCGTGCCGGGGCCTGCCTTTTGATGCCCTGCGGGCACCGCGCCTCATCGCGCCGCCACGCGGGGGTTGCTTTCGGCGCCGCCCAGGCCACGGGCGACGAGCGCCTGCGCACAGCGCAGGCGATCGGCACGATCGGCCAGCGCGTCGCACTGCGCCTTGGCCTGCAGCACCAGCGGCGTGGGTGCCAGCCAGCGCTGCGGCGAGGCGCTGTCGAACAGGCCGAGCAGCGTGCCCTGCACGAAGCTCACGCAGCCGACGGCCAGCAGCAGCGCGGCGAGCCGCACGCGGCGGCCCAGGGCGGGAGCGGAAGAGAAGGAAGCATTCATGACAGGTCTCCTTGGGGTTCAGCGGGCAGGCCCATCGTCGTCGGCGCATGCGGCGCCGGTCATCGGACATCGTTGTGACGCCGTCCCCAGGGCGGTTGAGAAGCGCGGCGCTGGGAGCGGGCCTGCTTGCCGATGCAGCAGCCTGCGTGTTAGCGTGAATCGCGCATTGCCAACACCTCACACCCCATGCCGCGCAAGCCATCAGAAATCGACGTCGACGCCCTCGTCGACGCGCTGCCCGCGTCGCTGGCGCGCCTGGCGCGCCGCGGCGTGGCCCACCCCTACCGCAAGGGCAGCACGCTGATTGAGGAAGGTGCGCAGGGCGACACGCTGTACATCATCCTGGCCGGGCGGCTGCGCGCCTACAGCAGCAACCTGCAGCAGGACCGCGAGATCACCTACGGCACCTACGGGCCGGGCGAGTACGTCGGCGAACTGGGCTTCGACGGCGACCGTCGTTCGGCCAGCGTCGAGGCCTTGGAGCCCAGTGTGTGCGCGGTGGTCACGCGGGCCACGCTGCAGGCGCATATCGCCGAATGCCCCGAGTTCGCCTTCGAGTTACTGGCCAAGGTCATCCGGCGCGCGCGCGCCGCCACGCTGACGGCGCGGCAGCTGGCGTTGAACGATGTGTATGGGCGGATCAAGTTGCTGCTGGAGGGGATGGCGGCGCCAGCGGACAGCGACGGTTGGGCGGCGGCGGAGCGCATCACGCACCGCGACATGGCGGCGCGGGTGGGGTGTTCGCGGGAGATGGTGAGCCGGGTGATGAAGGATCTGGAGACGGGGGGGTATGTGCTGACCCAAGCGGTGAGCTACCGCATCCGTACGCCGCTTCCACCTAGGTGGTAAGCGGGAACGCACTGGACGACCCAGAGTCGCATCATCAGTTCATGTGATGCAGTCGAAGAGTCTGCGTGCTCATCATGTTGTGAGTGTCAAGGAGTTGATGTGATGTCTAGGTTTGACTTTCCGCGGCCTCGGTTGCTCCACTCTGTGTGGTTGCTGAGCGCAGTGATCGGGCTCGTGCAAGGCTGTGCGACGCCTGAACCGAGCGCTTCCGAAGTCGTAATGCGCCTGGTCGAAAAGGTCGAAGACGAGTGCCTTCGACCCGCCGAGATCCATCCCACATGCATCTGGGTTTCGCCAAAACTTCTCAGGACCATGGGAGGCAAGGATGAAAAGTGTGGCGTTGATGGCTTCGACTGCACGAACATCGTCGTGGAGGTGAAGGTACCGCCAGAAGGAAGCAAAGAGATTTGCACAGCCGCGCTCAAGTACTCAAGCTTGACACTGCGCCATAAGGAGGATGACGCCAGCAAGAGCAAGAGCGTCACATGGGTGCTGTCGGGTCAGCCAAAAGACCACTTCTTCGCCCAGGACGCAAGCGGCGGAGTCGCTCTTTCAAGGCCAAAGTCGGGCACGAAGGAACCACCAGACATCTGGAAGGTCACGGAGGCCACCTCAACGCGTCACACGATCGAAGTTCACACCTACGGCCGTGCCCTGAAGGCTCCGTTCTGCCACTACCCGAGAGTCAAGTACAAGGAGGGAACTAAAGATGAGCAGCTGTGCTGCCCGCTTGACCCGATGATCATCAACGATCCGTACTGACCTGCCGCCGCTGCAGCCAGTCAGGAACGGACCTCGAGGCGAGCAAGTGTGGAGCGGACCCGAAGGATGAGAGCACCCACTTCAGGGGCGCTCGGCACATCGGGTGATGAGAGCAGATGTGTTGCATCGGCCCAGCGCGCCGCGGCGGCATCTGTGGAACCCGCCGCCGCCTGCACGAGGACCGATTGAAGCGCCACCAGAGCTCGCATGACGGCGTCGTCGCCCGTAGCCACCAGGGCCTCGGCGCGCGAAAGGGCCTGCCCCGCAAGACCATGGGCGCCATCACCCGCCAGCGCTAGCGCCAGGTAACCGCACGCCGACGCTTCCAGGCGTGCGTCGCCGAGGGACTGCGCCAGAGCAGCTGCCGCGGCCAGCATCGCGCACGCCTGGCCCCATTGGCCTACGGATTCGGCGATCAAGCCGAGATTGCACTGCACGGTGGCCTCCAAGCGCCGATGGCCCAGTTCACGCGCAATCTCCAGGGAGGCCAGCAGTTCCTGGCGCGCCGCGTTGGCCTCTCCCAACTCGTGCAACATCAGACCCAGGTTGCAGTGCGTGTTGCCGGCCCACTGCCGGTCGCCGATGTCGTCGGCAAAGCGCAGACTGGCCTGCCACTGGTCGCGCGCTTCCTCGCGCCGGCCCTGAGCGCTGGCCACCATGCCCAGGCTGCCCCGTAGCCCGCCCTGCCAGCGCCGGTGGCCTGACCGTTCGGCAAGGTCCAGGGCCTCGCTGTACCAGCGCTCCGCTTGGGCCCATTGCGACCGCAGCACGCACAACTTCCCGCGCGTGGACAGCAGCAAGTAGCGCGCTGGCGCATCGGGGCCCACACCCAGCACCGCGTCGGCCTCGTCGAGCAGACGCGCGGCGACGTCGCCGCGACCCGCTGACAGCTCCAGCCCCGCCAATAGCGCCATCGTCTCGACCCTGAGCGCGGAGTCATGCCCATCGGCGGCGAGTTCCAGCGCACACTGGAAGTGCCCCCGGGCTTGGTCGGCGCGACCCAGCAACGATGCTGCAGCCCCGCGCACGCGCGCCACAGTGGCCTGGCCCTGGTCGCCCGCCGGCAAGCTATCGGCAACCAGCACCGCAAGCTCTTCCCCAGCCTGGAACGGCCCCGTCAGCCGCAGTACCGACCACGCATGCGCAAGCAAGGTGGCGGCCTCCGCTCGCGGCGGCGCGCAGCATCGACGGCATGCCGCAACCAGGTTGTCGAGTTCGATGCCGCGTTCGCGCGTCGCCTGGGCCTCGCCGAAGGACGCGTACCGCCGGGCATGTCGAAGCTCGGCATCGGTGCGCAGTGTCTCGTCCAGCCGCTCGCTCGCATAGTCCTGCACCGTGCGCAGTAACCCCAGGCGGCCGCCCTGCAGCCGCCGCAGCAGTGACTTCTCCAGCAGGGCCTGCAGCAGGTCCGGGATCCACGCGGTGCCGTCGGCCCCGAGTTCGATCACCGCCTCGGCGTCGTCGATCTCGAAGCCGCCCTCAAAGACCGAGAGTTGCGCCAGCGTCGTGCGTTCGGCGGCCGACAGCAGATCCCACGACCAGTCCAGCGCCGCGCGCATGGTGGCCTGGCGGTCGATGCGTCCGCCACGCGCCACCAGCAGGTTGAAGCGTTCGCCGATGCGCTGCAGCATCTGCCGCACCGGCATCAGCCGGCTGCGGGCAGCGGCCAGCTCGATGGCCAGCGGCAGGCGGTCCAATCGCTCCACCAGCGGCTGCACCAGCGCCTCGTCCTCGGCGGCTGACTGCGATTCCGCGCCCGAGGCCGCCGCGGCACGCAGCTGGAAGAGCCGCACCGCCTCATCAGCGGCCAGCGGCGTGACGGCGAGCAGGTGTTCGCCGGGCAGGCCCAGCGCTTCGCGCGTGGTGACGACGAAGCGGGTCGCCGGCGCCACGTCGAGCCAGCGGCCGAGCGTGGGCTCGGCGTGGCGCACCACCTGCTCGAAGTTGTCGAGCACAACCAGGCATTCGCCGCGCGCGGCCAGCGTGCGGCCCAGGGCCTCCACCGCATCACCCGCGCCGACCGCCACGCCCAGCGCCTGCGCCAACGCATGCACGATGCCATCCAAGCTGCGCGCGGCACTGAGGTCGCAGAACCAGCTGCCGCCGGGAAAGGCGCCCATCCAGGCGCGTGCGTACTGCAGCGTGAGGCGCGTCTTGCCCACGCCGCCCAGGCCGACGACGCTCACCAGCCGGGCCCCGTCGTCCAGCGCGGCGTGCAAGGCGCGAAGCGTGGCCGCGCGCCCGACGAAGGCGTCCCGCTCGGCCGGCAGGTTGTTTGGCAGCTGGTTCAGCGTCACCCAGCCGTCGTCGGCGCGCACCACGCGATAGGCCTTGGGCGTGTCCTGCAGCGTGCGCACGGGGGTGTCGGCATCGGCCAGCTCAAACAACTCTGCCGGTTCCGCCACACCCTTCAGGCGCCAGTGGCCGTGGCTGCACAGCGGCACGTCGTGACCGTTCAGCGCACCGACGAAGTTGCTGCTGGCCAGGGTCTGACCGGCCTGCCCCAGTGCCATCACACGCGCCGTCACGGCCACCGCCAGGCCGTCCACTTCCACCAGCGCGGCGCCCTGGGCCAGGTCGTCGGGGGCGTTGGTGCGCAGCGTCACTTCGCCCGCGTGCAGGCCGATGCGCGCACGCAGCGGGGGTTCCAGTCCAGCCAGGGCCTGGTGGTAAGCACGGGCGAAGCCCACGGCATCGGTGGCGCTGTCGAAGATGGCAATGAAACCGTCGCTGCGCCCGATCTCGCGGCCATGGTGGGCGCGCATCAGCAGGCGCGCGCGCTGGTCGTGCTGCAGCCACAGTTCGGCCATGGCCGCATCGCCGATCTGCTGGTTGAGCAGCGTGCTCTCGACGAGGTCGGTGGAGAGCAGGCAGACCGCGTCGGGCATCGGGCCCGCCTTGGGTGCAGGTTGCCCGGTGGGGCTCAAAAGGTACGCGTGAACATCAGCAGGGGTGACCACTTCGACTTCGTCTGATAGACGACGTCGACGACCCCGGCGGGCACCTTGGCCCCTTCCTCGAAGCCCCGCGCCAGCGTCTTGACCTTGCGGTCGAGCACGGCGCCTATGCCCAAGGAGAAGCCACCGTTGGAACCGGCCGAGGCGTCCTTGACGCCGAACATGATGCCCAGCGCAAAGGCGTCGATGGCACTGTCCGAGGACGTGGCAATGCCGAAGAAGGGGCCGAACCCGAACGTGCCATCGTTGCAGGTCTGCAGCTTGCGACACGCGCCGTAGTAGTGAGCCTCAAGGATCACGCGCGGCGACTGCTTCTCTCGTGTGAGAACCCGAACGGTACCGTCGGCAGCGATGGCAGCCGACTCCACGCGGTCTTTGGCTTGCGAGAAGCCCATGCCGACGCCGAAGGCCATGCCCATGAAGGTCGCTTTGGCTTCGTCGTCCTTCTTGGCCTCGAACGCCAGCAGCCTGTTGGACTGGCCCTTGAGCTCAGCGATGCGCAACTCCAGTTCCGCATTCGCGCCACCACGTGACCTGAGCGGTTCAAGCTCCTTGGCGGTGTTCTCGTCTACGCAGGCCAGGTGAGTGCGCGAACGCCGGGCTCGCTCGAAAACATCCCAGTCCGGGCGCTGCGATTCCGTCAGCGGCTTGCCAACGGCGTCACAGCTGAAGTTCTTCGCGCTGGATCCTGACGCAGCGGCCGCGTTGCTCGACAACAAGGCAGTGACGCCCAGCACGCACAGGCCAAGAGCCCATTCACTCCCACGATTCATGTCGGTCCCCCCGTTGTTCGAATGCTCGGCTCGACACAAGCGGCCCGAGCGCGCGTCGATTCTTGCCGATCAGGTGCGCGGGTTCAACGGCCTCGCGCGGTGCTTGCATGCGCTCGACAAGGCTGTGGACGCGCCCGCTCGCCCGTCACATTGCCTTCGGATGCCTTGGCGCCACTCAATGCTTACCTTGAACGCACCGGCCAAATCCGACCGGCACTGCCCACTTCAAGGATGCCTCACGCCATGAACCCCATCACCCGCCAACTCCTGGCCCTCGCCATCGCCACCCCCGTCGCCACACTCGCCTGGGCCATCCCCGCGCCCACGGCCACCCCGTTCGACACCTCGTCCGCCGTCATCCGCAACATCTGCCCGCGCATCGACGCCGAACTCCAGGATGCGCTGGCCCGCCTGGCCATGCAGCACGAGGACCTGCGCGTGCGGGTCCAGATGCGCGTCGATGGCCAGCGCATCAGTGGCGTCGAACTGCAGGGCCTGCCCGGCGAGCACCGCTTGCAGATCCGGCGCGCGCTGCACGGCCTCAGCTGCGACAGCGGCGGCAGCGCCAGCCAGAGCCTGAGCTTCGACCTGCGGCTCGGGCGCGATCTGGTGCCGACGGCAGCGCCTGCACTGGCCCGCGCCGACTACTGACCGCAGGGCACGCGCCGCCGCCACAATCGGCGGCGCTCCATGCTGCTGCTGCATCCGCCCATCCCTCCATGGCTCGTGCCCGGCGCGAGCGACGTCGCACTCGTGCTGCTGTCGGCCGAGCCGCTGCCAGCCGGTCATGCCTTCGTGCGCAGCCTGCCCGACAACGAGGAACTGCTCACGCCCCTGCAGCCCGACGGCCGGCAGGGCCTGCTGTACCGCCACCGCGCCTGCATCGGCTGGGACGGCGCGCTGCCGCTGCTGCGCTACTGCTTCGCCGTCGTCGCCGACGACCGCATGCACTGGCTGGCCGCCGACGGTGTACATGCCCATGTGCCGCCGGAGGCCGTGCACTTCCGCATCCACCGCCACGAACAACCGCCCGCGTGGGTGCGCGACCAGGTCTTCTACCAGGTCTTCCCCGACCGCTTTGCCCGGGCCGGCGCGCTGCAGCGGCCGGGTCTCGAAGCCTGGGGCAGCCGGCCCGACCCGCGGCGTGGCAGCAGTGCGCTGTACGGCGGCGACCTGCCGGGCTTGACCGAAAAAGTGCCCTACCTGCACGATGAACTGAGTGTCACCGCGCTCTACCTCAACCCGGTGTTCGCCAGCCCCAGCAACCACCGCTACGACACCAGCGACTACACGCAGGTCGACCCGCTGCTCGGTGGCAACGCGGCGCTGGTGGGGCTGCGCAAGGTGACGCGTGAACGCGGCATGCGCCTGGTGCTGGACGCCGTGGTCAACCACACCGGGGCGGGCCACGCCTGGCGGCAGGATCGCCCTGAGTTCTATGCCCGCGACGACGCCGGCCGCGCGCTCGGCTGGAAGGGACACGCTTCGCTGCCGGTGCTGGACTTCGCCCAGCCCGGCGTGCAGCAGGCCATCTACGGCGCACCCGACGCCGTGCTGCGGCGCTGGCTTCGCCCGCCCTTCGACATCGATGGCTGGCGGCTCGACGTCATCCACATGCTGGGCGAAGGGCCGGGCGCCTGGCGCAATGCGCGCCACGTGCGCGCCATCCGCCGCGCCATCCGCGAAGAACGGCCCGACGCCTATGTGCTGGGCGAACACTTCGCCGAGGCCACGCGCTGGTTGCAGGGTGAGCAGGAAGACGGCGCCATGAACTACCACGGCTTCACGTCGCCGCTGCGCGGCTGGCTGGTCGGGCTGCCGCTGGCCGGCCGGCGCCAGCCGCTCGCCACCGCGCAATTCGAAGCCTGGCTGACACGCGCCATCGCACCCATCCCCTACGCCAATCAGCTGGCGCAGCTCAACCTGCTGGACAGCCACGACACCGTACGCCTGCTCACCGAGCTCGGCGGCAACGTCGCCCTGCTGCAGCTGGCCTTCACGCTGCTCTTCACGCGGCCCGGCGTGCCCTGCATCTACTACGGCGACGAGATCGGCCTGGAAGGCGGGCCCGACCCCGACTGCCGCCGCTGCTTCGACTGGGACCGCAGCCACTGGCGCATGGACCTGTGGGTGCAGGTGCAGCGCCTGGCCCGCGCGCGCCAGCGCCGCGCCGAGTGGCGCGCTGGCGCCACGCTCACGCTGGCCCAGGGCGAGCACTGGCTGGCCTACGCGCGCTTCGACGCCCAGGCGGCCAGCGTGGTGGTGGCCAACCGCGGACCGGCCCTGGCCGTGAGCATCCCTCTGCACGCCCTGCCGCTGCAGCCGGCACGCGCGCTGATGCTGGATGGCGCCGCGCTGACGCTCACCCAAGGCCGGCTGGCGCTGGCCTTGCCGGCGCAGGGCAGCGCCGTCGTGCTGCTGGACTGAAGCGCGCGCATCCTCCGCATTCTCGATGCCGGCACGGCATACGGCCTATACCGTTGGTCGCTCTCATGAGTGCGCCGCAAGCCCCGCTGGCTCCCACCGCCGCCGCCACCGCCCCCACCGCCGGGGCGCTGGTCGCGATGGCCGACGCCCTGCCCTGGCCACTGCTGCTGCTGCGCCGCGACGGCAGCTTGTTGCACGGCAACCGCGCCGCCCACACCCTGCTGCGCGGCCGCCAGCCGCTGCTGCTGGCCAAAGGCGGCCAGGTGCTGCCCAGCGACAACACGCGGCGGTCGGCCTTCGCGGCGGCCTGCGATGCGGCCTCGCTCGGCGCGCCGCGCCTGCTGCACTGGCCGGGCGCACAGGGGGCGCACACCGCCACGCTGTCACGCCTGCACACGCCGCCCGATGCACCCGCGGTGCTGATGCTGGCCCTCAGTCCGCCGCTCGGCCGCGGTACCGGGCTGCGGACCTACGCCGAGGCACACGCCCTCAGCACCGCTGAAACGCGCGTGCTGGCGCGCCTGGCGCGCGGCGAAAGCACCACGCAAGCCGCTGGTGCGCTGGGCGTGGCGCCTTCCACCGTGCGCAGCCAGGCCGTCAGCTTGCGCCGCAAGACCGGCCACGGCAGCCTGGCCGAACTGCTGCGCGCGCTGGCGCTGTTGCCGCCGCTGGCCGCCGATCCCGAAGGTGAATAGTCACCGAGCCAGGACCATGCATTCACCGCCCAAAGGACAGGGCACTCCTTAAGCTTGTGGACATGGGCCGGCACTTGGCCCACACCACAAGCAAGAAAACGGGGGTGTCATGTTCGAGTCCACCATCAGTCAGAGCGCCGCGACGGCGATCGCGCGCGCGCCGCACTACCTGGGGCCAGAGCGCCGCCGTTCGCGCAGCGACCCCGCAGGCTGGCTCGTGCCCATGCTCGACGAGATCGACTACGGCATGCTGCTCGTCAACGACCAGGCGCAGGTCAGCTTCCAGAACCATGCCGCGCGGCTGGAACTCGACGGGCGCCACCCGCTGCAGCTGCGCGGCCGCACGCTGTGCACCCAGCGCACGCAGGACATGGCGCTGCTGGTCGACGCGCTGGCCGCCGCGCAGCGCGGGCTGCGCCGGCTGGTGACCCTGGGCGAGGGCGATGGCCGCGTCAGCCTGTCGGTGGTGCCGCTGGCCGAGGTCATCGGCCAGGGCACGGGTGCCACGCTGCTTGTGCTGGGCAAGCGCCAGGTGTGCGAGAAGCTGTCGGTGCAGGGCTTTGCGCGCAGCGTCAACCTCACGGTGGCCGAAACGCGCGTGCTCGAACTGCTGTGCTCTGGCGTGCGCCCCAACGACATCGCCGCCAAGGCCGGTGTGCAGGTGTGCACCGTGCGCACGCAGATCGGCAGCATCCGCGCCAAGACCGGCGCTGGCAGCATCCGCGAACTGGTGCAGCAGGTGGCCGTGCTGCCGCCGCTGGTGGGCGCGCTGCGCCACGGCATGGCGGCGCCGCACGGCTAACATGCGGCCTGCGCGTGGGGCACCGGAGCCGCTGGCGCCGATGCCCCACATGCCGCCACGCGACGACCCCGACCCGTTCGAAGCCGCACCCCTGTCATCCTCGCTGCGCGCGCTGGCGCGGCGTGGTGTGCTCAAGCGCCTGCGCCGCGGCGTGCAAATCATCAGCGAGGGCGATGTCGGTGACACGCTCTACATCATCCTGTCGGGTCGGCTGCGCGCCTACAGCGTCGGCGCCGACTTTCGCGAGATCACCTACGCCACGTACGGCGCCGGCGACACCGTGGGCGAGATGGGCCTCGACGGCGGTCCGCGCTCGGCCAACGTCGACACGCTGGAGCCTACGGTCTGCGCCGTGGTGACACGCACCACGCTGCAGCAGCACCTGCGCGAGGATCCCGATTTCGCCTTCGAGCTGCTGGCCACCGTGATCCGCCGCGCCCGCGCCGCCACGCTGAGCCTGCGCCAGGTGGCGCTGCACAGCGTCTACGCACGCCTGAAGCCGCTGCTGGAGAGCTGGGCCTTGGCGCAGCCCGACGGCAGCAGCCTCATCGACCCGGCGCCTTCACACCTGGAGATATCGCGCCACCTGGGCTGCGACCGCGCCATGATCAGCCGCGTGCTGAAAGACCTGGAAAAGGGCGGCTACGTGCAGGTCGGCCGGCGCCGCCTGGTGATGCTCAAGCCGCTGCCGCTGCGCTGGTGAGATCCTCAGGCCGCTGGCGGGCCGAAACGCCGCGCCGGCTTCGCAGCCTTGGCGTACAGCGGCTGCACCTTGGGCAGTTTGGCCTGGATGTCCTTGATGCGCGTATTGCCGGCTGGGTGGGTGGAGATGAATTCGGGCTGCTTGCCGCCGCTGGCGGCCAGCATCTTCTGCCACAGCGTGATGCCGGCGGCGGGGTCGTAGCCGGCGCGCGCGGCGAGGTCCATGCCGACGATGTCGGCCTCGGTCTCGTCGTCGCGGCTGAACTTCAGCGTCAGCAGCTGGCTGCCCATGTCGGCCATCATGCGGCCGGCGCCGCCCAGGCCGAAGATGGCCGCGCCGATCTCCACCGCACCGCGCGTGGCCATGGTCTTGCCCATGCGCTCGCGGGCGTGCTCGCGCAGCGCATGCGCTACCTCGTGGCCCATGATGGTGGCCACCTCGTCGTCGGTGAGCTGCAGCTTCTGCAGGATGCCGTAGTAGAAGGCGATCTTGCCGCCCGGCATGCAGAAGGCGTTGATCTCCTTGCTCATCAGCAGGTTGACTTCCCAACGCCAGCCGCTGGCACGCCCGTTCCAGGGTGTGGCGTAGGGGATGATGGCCTTGGCGATGCTGCGCAGGCGCATCACCTGCGGATGATCGGCGGGCGCCAGCGCGCTCTTCTGGTTGGCCTCGCGCAGCATGCCGCTGTACTGCTGCGTGGCCGCGCCTTCCACCTGCTCGGCCGACACCAGCTTGGTGAAGCGCGAGGTGCGCCCCACGTCGCCTTGCACGCCGTCCTGAGCCCAGGCGGCCGGCGCCAGCGCGCCGCCCATCAGCAGGCCGGTGAACAGGCGCCGCGCATGCAGCGCGCAGCCGCAGGTGATGGCAGGGGCGTGGAAGTCGGTCGGTTCGGTCATGGGCCTCTGATCCTTCGCGCCAGCGCAAGTTCAGCGGCAGTTTATGCGTCGCCAGCCGGCGCAGCCGGCTGCTCCAGCGCGCGCACGCGCTCGCGCAGCACCCACAACATGGCCAGCGCGGGCAGCGCCAGCACCGTGCTGATGACGAAGAAGCTGGGCCAGCCGATGCTTTCGGCCAGCACGCCGGCCAGCGGCCCGACCCAGACCCGGCCCACCGACGCAAAAGCCGACAGCAGCGCGAAGTGGGTGGCCGTGTAGCGCTGCTGACACAGGCTCATCAGGAAGGCCACGAAGGCGGCCGTGCCCATGCCGCCGGACAGGTTCTCGAAGGCCACCACCATCAGCAGCCCGCCATCCACCGGCGTGGGCGCGGCCAGCTTGACGAAGCCCCAGTCGAAGGCCGGCAGCACGGCGCCGGGCAGCGTGCCCTTGCCGGCCACGGCCAGCCACCAGAAACCCAGGTTGCTCAGCAGCTGCAGCACACCGAAGAGCAGCAGCGAACGCCACAGGCCGAGTTTCAGCATCAGGGTGCCGCCGAGCAGCGCGCCGGCTATCGTGAGCCACAGCCCGATGACCTTGTTGACCACGCCCACCTCGGCCGGCGTGTAGGCCATGCTCTGCAGCAGGAAAGGCGTGAGCAGCGCGCCCGCGAAGGCGTCGCCCAGCTTGTAGAGCACGATGAGCAGCAGGAAGGCTGCCGCGCCGGGCTGGCTGAAGTAGCTGGACAGGCCGCCGAGCAGCGTCTCGAAGCGCGCGCGGCGTGCCGCCCAGGCCGCCAGCGGCAGCGTGAAGGCCAGGCCCAGCAGCAGCGCCAGCAGGTCGATCCAGCGCTGCTGCAGCGCCGCCGCCAGGCTGCTTTGCGCCAGCATCGGGCCGAGCAAGGCGCGGGCGATGTCGACACCGTAGCGGTCGGTGAGCCAGGCGCCGGCTGCCACGGCCACCAGCACGGCCGCGAAACCGCGCAGGTCGTGGCCCGCTGCGGGCTGCGCCTGCGGGTTCGCGGGCAGGCGCGGCAGCAGCAGCGCCGTCAGCACCGCGGCGCCGGCCAGCAGCGCAGCCATCAGGCGGTATACCTCGGGCCAGGTCCAGCCAGCGCCTTGCGCCGAGTCGGTCCAGATCAGCGCGATGCCGCCCGACAGGATCATTGCCAGCCGGTACCCCATGACGTTGAGCGACGAGCCAAGGCCACGCTCGGCCGGCGGCAGCAGTTCGGTGCGGTAAGCGTCGATGAGCACGTCCTGCGTGGCCGACAGGAAGGCCAGCGCCACGGCCAGCAGCGCGAAAGCGCGCAGCTCGTGTTTCGGCGACGTGGCGGCCAGCGCCAGCAGCGCGCCCGCCAAGGCCAGTTGCACCAGCACCAGCCAGCCGCGGCGGCGGCCACCCCAGGGCAGGTCGAAGCGGTCGAGCAGCGGCGCCCACAGGAACTTGAAGGTGTAGGGCAGGCCCACCAGGCTGAGGAAACCGATGGTCGCCAGGCTCAGGCCCTCCACCGTCAGCCAGGCCTGCATGGCCTGGCCGGTCAGCGCCAGCGGCAGCCCGGATGCGAAGCCGAGCACGCTGACCACCGCCGCGCGGTGCAGCAGGGCTGCACGGTGACTCAGCGTCGGCGACAAGAGCGGGGTACGGCGGCCATAGCGGCGCCGATTGTGGCGGCTGGGCGCCCTCAGCCGCCCGGCGCCGGCTTCGCCGCGCGTCAGCCACCCGGCGCCGGCTTCGCCGCGTGTCAGCCACCCGCCGGCGGCTTCGCCGCGTGTCAGCCTCCTGCCGGCGGCTTCGCCGCCGGATGCTGCTTGTAGATGGCCTCGGCCAGGGCCAGCAGCGTGTCGCGCGGCAAGGCACCCACCAGCGCATAACCGCAGCCTTCCTCCACCCAATAGAACAGCCCCAGTTCACCCTGGCGTTCATAGCGGAAGGCCGCGTCGGTGCCCTGCTCGGGCTTGCGCAAGTAGACGGTGACGCGCAGGCCTTGGGTGTCCTGGTACATGAGCTGCGCGCTCTTGCCCGGGCCGTCGGGCAACAGCCGGCCGCCGACGAGCTGGAAGCCCTGCGCCTGCAGGTCGAAGAGCTTCACCGGCACGTCGATGCGGCGCGTCAGCCAGCGCGCCAGGTGTTCTTCGCCAGCCTTCACCTCCACCGGGTGGCGTGGCTCGATGGTGTAGACGCTGTGGGCCAAGGCCGCGCGCTGCACCCAACCCTGCGCGGTGCCGGCAGCCAGCCGCACCTGAAGCTGCGCCATGGCGCGCTGCTGTTGCTGCCACACCAGGGCGCCGCCCAGCAGCCCGCCCAGCACCAGCAGCCCCGCGGCCGACGCCACCAGCGCCCAGCGCGGCCAGCCGCTGCGCCGCCAGGCCAGCCGGTGCAGAGGCTCTGGCACGGCTTCGTCGGCGACCGGGCCGAAAAGGCCACGCAGCGCGCCACGGTCTGCGACCCAGGCGGCGGCGCGGGCGGCGTCTTCGGGGTGGCTCTGCAGCCAGGCCGCGACCCGCTCGCGCTCGTCGGCGTCGAGTTCACCGTCGACCCAGGCGCTGAGTGTTTGATCGCTGATGCGTTCGTTCGTCATGTTGTTCTTCACACCACCCGCCGCAGCGCGGGCGCAGCGGCAGAACCTGTGCCGTCCAGGAAGCGCCGCAGGGCGGCGCGGGCGCGGAACACGCGCGACATCACCGTGCCCACCGGGATGTGCATGACCTCGGCCACCTCGGCATAACTGAGCTGTTCGACGCACACCAGCAGCAGCGGCTCACGCTGCTCGGGCGGCAGCAGGCGCAGTGCGGCCAGCAGGTCCAGGCGCAGGCCGACGTCAATGCCGGGGTCGCCGCCGGCAGCGTCCTGCGCCTTCTCTACGTCGGCCGGGTCGGTGACCGACAGGCGCGCGTCGCGGCGCAGGCCGTCCAGGTGTGCGTTGTGGGCGATGGACAGCAGCCACACCGCCATGTCGCGCTGCGGGTCGAATTGCTGCCAGTGCGACAGCGCGCGCTCCAGCGTCTGCTGCGTCAGGTCATCGGCCAGCGAGCTGTCGAAGGCCAGCGTGCGTGCGTAACGCCGCAGCCGCGGCATGGCGTCGAGCAGGCGGCGGCGAAAAGGCGCAGGGGCTTCCACTGGAGGCATACGTGCAACTCAGGCGGATTATTCCGCCTGGCACGACCCCGGTTCAGGGGTTCTGGAGCCAGCGGAGCCAGCGGAGCCAGCGGGCGCACCGGCGTCGGCATCGGCGTTCGGCCCATCTTCATCGCCGACCGCCACCCGAAGCTGGTGGCGGTGTCGGAGCTGATTACCGAGTTTGGCGTGCCGGTGTCGATGCTGCCCCACCCCGACCTGCACGAGACGGCGCGCGGGCCTTCATGCGCAACGTGGGCGACGCGCTGGCGCATCGTCTGGCTTGAAACCCGGGCCGGCCCGCCTCAGATGCCGCAGATGAACGACATCCGCGTGCACATCACCTGCCCCCACTGCCAGGCCACCAACCGCCTGCCGGCGGCGCGCATCGACGAAGCACCGAACTGCGGCCGCTGCGGCCAGCCCTTGCTGCAGGGCCAGCCCATCGCGCTGAGCGACGCCGACTTCGACGCCGTGATCGGCGCCACCAGGCAGCCGGTGCTGGTGGACTTCTGGGCCGCCTGGTGCGGGCCCTGCCAG
>JANNFE010000040.1:0-10521 GCA_031379415.1 Betaproteobacteria bacterium
GTGGCAGGCGCGGCTGCTGTCCGAGGGCGTGGACGGCACCTCGGCCTGCAACAGCGAGCTGACGGCCTGGAACGCGCTGACCGCGCCGAGCACCGGGCGCCTGAGCAGCGGCACCTTCGAGGTGCCGCCGGCGGCCGACCCCTGCGAGCTGCCGCCCACCGGCGGCTACCGCGGGCTGGAGAACCAGCTCTACCGCGTGGAGATCCATGATCCTGGCCAGCCCGGCCTGCCGGGTGCCGGCGCCAGCTTCAAGTGGAGCCGCGAAAACGCCAGCGTTGGCGCCCGCGTCGTCAATCTCATCTCGGCCACCGAACTGGAACTCGACTCGCTCGGCCGCGACGAGGTGCTGGGCATCGCCGAAGGCGACTGGCTGGAAGTGCTGGACGACGTGCGCGAGTTCAGCCTGGCCGCCGGCGAGATGCGGCGCGTCCAGAGCGCCGACCCGGCGACCCGGCGCATCACGCTGTCGGCCGCGCTGCCGGGGGTGATGTTGCCGGCGAGCTTTCCCGACGCCGACTTCCCCGGCCCGCGCCACCTGCGCGTGAAGCGCTGGGACCAGCGCGGCCGCATCTTCCGCACCGGCAGCCAGGTGCCTGTGCAGGATCTCGACGCGGCCGGTTCCGGCGGCGTCATCAACGTGCCCGGCCCGGGCGTCACGCTGCTGCTGGAAAACGGCGTCACGGTGTCGTTCTCGACCATCGGCGCACCGGGCTTCCGCGTCGGGGATGCCTGGGTCTTCGCGGCGCGCACGGCCGACGCCTCGGTGGAAGAACTGGTGGCCGCGCCACCGCGCACCGTGCACCACCACTACACGCGGCTGGGCTACTGGGATGTGGCCACAGGTGTGGTCACTGACTGCCGCACGCTCTGGCCACCCGCAGGTGGCGGCGACTGCGCCTGCAGCGCCTGCGTCACGCCCGAGTCGCATGCCAGCGGCCAGCTCACCATCCAGGCCGCGGTGGACCGCGTGCGCGACCAGGGCGGCACCGTCTGCCTGCACCCCGGCCAGTACCCGCTGCGCGAGCCGGTGCGCATTGCCGGTGCCACCAGCGTTGCCGTTCGCGGCGCCGGCCCGGCCACCGTGATCAGCACCGTGGGCAGCGCCTTCGTCGTTGAAGGCAGCGTGGCCATCGCCATCGAGAAGCTGGCCGTGGTGTCCATCGGCCAGGCCTCGGCGGTGGTGCTGAACAACGCCGCCGGCGTGCGCCTGTCGGAACTGGCCGTGGTGGTGCTGGGCAGCAACGACGGCACCGGTGCCGGCATTGCGCTGGCCGGACTCACTGCCGGCGTGCTGGTGTGCGAAAACCTCATCGTCGCGCGCGACGGCGTGCGTGCCGAGCCGGTGTTGCGCCAGGCCGCGGTGCTCACCGCCGCGCTGACGGTGCGCGACAACGTGCTGTGGTGCCAGCGCCGCGGCATCGCGCTGGAAGGGCAGGTCGGCCACCTGCTCGGCCACCGCATCGAGAACAACGAGGTGCTGGGCTGCCGCGACAGTGGCATCACGGCATTGGGCGTGGCGCTGCCGGGCGCTGCGCTGCGCATCACCGGCAACACGCTCAACGTCAACGGCAGCGGCATCGAGAGCGGTGTCGACGGCAGCTGGATCGAAGGCAACAAGCTGCAGGCCGCGCGCCAGGGTGACCGCAACCCCACCGGCAGCGCCATCACGCTGGCCACCGGGCTGGACGCCGGCGGCAGCGACCAGGCCCAGGTGCTGGCCAACCAGATTGCCGGCTTCACCGACAGCGCCATCCTCATCAGCGCGCCGGTGCGCGACCTCATCTGCAAGCTCAACATCATCGAAAACTGCGGCAGCGGCATCGTGATGAGCGACGACGGCGAAGCGGGCGCCGTGAGCATCGAGAACAACCACCTGCGCGACATCCGTGGCAGCGGCAGCGGCCCGCGCGCCGGGCTGGCCGTGGCCATCGCCATCGCGCGCACGGCCACCGCCACCGTGGCCGGCAACGACCTGCGCCGCGTCGCCATGGTGGCCGGCAACCTGCGCTTCTTCGTCGGCATCATGGCCGCGGGCGTGGAGCGCGTACGCATCCAGGGCAATGAGATCTCGGAGATCGGCCCCACGGCCGACTTCAGCGGCATCGCGGCCGGCATCCTGATCGGCGCGCCCTACCTCGAAGCCGAGGTGGCGCACAACCGCGTCGAACGCGACGCACAGGCGCAGTCGGCGGCCGGCGAGTCGGCGTGGGCGGCGCTGATCGTCACCGACACCGACCTGGCGGTGGCCACCGGCGAGATCGCCGCGCCGCCTCCCGCGCCGGCGGGCGCAGCCGCGGTGGGCGCGTTCGCCGGCGCTGCGGCGGTCAATGCCGGCACCACTGCCACGGCCGTTCCCTTGTCGGCCCTGCGCATCGGCGCCACGACGACGCTGAGGCTGGACGACCGTCGCACGCTGCTCATCTCAGGCGCGCGGGCCAGCGTCAGCACGGCAGCGCTGGACTTCGCGGTGACCGAAGCCAACGAGGTGCGTGGCGGCGCGGCCAGCGTGCTGGGCAACACCTTCTTCGCACGTGGCCGCGTCTCGGCCGTCCAGCTCACGGCGCGCACCGAGGCGCTGTTCAGCGACAACCGCTGCACGCTGCAGGGCCCGCGCGGCGTGCCGACCGTGCGGCTGGCGTCACCGGTGGTGGTGCTCAACGCCAACCGCGTGCGCGGCGGCGCCGTCAACTCCGTGCAGGTGACGGCAGCGAAGACGGTGGCTGCGCTCGGCAACATCACGAACGGGCCGATCACGGTCAACGGCGGTGGCCTGGCCGCGCCCTTCGTGCCGCTCAACCTGATTGGCTAGAGGTCAACACCATGAAGTTCTTCATCGTCAAGGAAGGCCAGGACGCGGGCGTCCTGGCATCGCGCGTCGCGGCCAGCGGTGGCCTGGCCAGGCTGCAGGCGCTGAACCCGCACCTCGACCTGCAACGCGTGACGCCCGGCAGTGTGCTCATCTGGCCGTCGGAATCGGCCGACGAGGACGGCAGCTCGGTTTCAGGCAATGCCTTCGACAGCTTCGCCGCCGACGTACGCAGCGGCCTCAGGGCAGCGACCACGCGGGTGCGCGCCGGCCTGGCCCGGCAGGAGGACGAGCGCAAGGCCACGGCCGCGGTCTTCCGCAGCGCGGCCTTCAAGAAGGCGACCGAGACTGATGCCGAGCTGAAGCAGCAGGCCACGGCGGCGGACACCCGTGCCAAGGCGCTGCAGGCACGCGCCAAGGACATCGACGCCGCACTGCTGGCGCTGGACGCCGCTGCCGACCAGGGCCTGGCGGCGCTGGCCAGGGTGCTCAAGTAGCTGGCGCCGCGGGCGCCGAGCTCAATCCTTGGTCACGCCGGCGTCGGCCACCAGCTTGGCCCAGAACCTGTTGTCGCTGGCCAGGAACTTCACGAAGTGCTCCTGCGAAGGCGAGAGGTCGACATCGGTGCCCTCGCGCGCCAGCGCCAGCTTGACGGCGGGCTGGCGCATCGCCTCGGAGGCGGCGTCGAAGATCTTGCGGATCACCGCGGGCGGCGTGCCGGCGGGCACGAAGATGCCGTACCAGAACTCGATGCCGTATTCGGGCAGACCGGCCTCAGCCATGCCGGGCAGGTCGGGCACCAGCGCCGTGCGCTCGCGCGTGCTGACGGCCAGGCCACGCAGGCGGTTGCCATGCACCAGCGCCAGCACGGAAGGCGGCGTGCCGAAGGTGACCTGCGTATCGCCGGCCACCACCGACTGCACCGCAGGCGCGCCGCCCTTGAAAGGCACATGGACCATCTGCACGCCGGCGATCTGGCTGAACAGCGCCGCGCCCAGGTGCGGCGCCGAGCCGATGCCCGAGGTGGCGTAGTTGATGCTGCCCGGCGCCTTCTTCGCCGCGGCGATGAGGTCCTTCACCGACTGGATGCCGGTGGCCGGGTGGACGGCAATGACCAGCGGCGAGCTCGTGATCTTCAGCACCGGTTCCAGGTCGCTGAACTTGTAAGGCAGCTTCGGGTTCAGTGCCGGATTCACCGAAATGCTGCTCGGGCTGGCGATGAGCACGGTGTAGCCGTCGGCTGGCGACTTGGCCACGTGGTCTGCGGCCAGGCTGGAGCCGGCGCCCGGCTTGTTGTCGACGACCACGGTCTGGCCCAGTGCCTTGCTCATGGCGTCGCTCATTGCACGCGCCACCGTGTCGGCGGCACCGCCGGGCGCGAAGCCCACCACCACGCGGACCGACCTTGTCGGATAGCTCTGCGCCAGGGCGCCCAGGCTGGCCAGGGCCAGCGTCACGCCGGCCAGCAGCCGTGTCGGCACAAACATCGTGTTGTCTCCTGAGTGGGTGGGTTGTCGTCTTCAGTTCGCGGCGCTGCCCGCCAGCACGATCTTGCCGACGTGCAGGCCTGCTTCCATGGCGGCCTTGGCCTCGGCGAGCTGCTCGAAGGCGTAGACCTTGTCGACCAGTGGCCGCAGCTGGCCGCTCGCGAACAGCGGCAGCCAGTCGGCCTGGAAGCCGGGCACCGGCTCGGCGCGCTGCTGCGGGCTGCGCAGCTTGTTCGAGACGCCGAACAGCGTCAGCCGCTTGGCGTGCAGGGCCTCCAGGTCCAGTTCGGCGCGCAGCACGCCGTCGACATAGCCCACCATCGCCAGGCGGCCCTGGAAGGCCAGGGCGCGCACGCATTCGGCAAAGACCGAGCCGCCGACGGTGTCGATGGCCAGGTCGGCGCCGCGGCCTTCGGTGGCCTGCAGCACGGCAGGCTGGAAATCGGCGCTGCGCGTGTGCAGACCCAGGTCCAGGCCTTCGGCCTGCAGCCGCGCCAGCTTCTCGGCACTGCCCGAGGTACCGATGACCTTCGCTCCCATGGCCTTCGCAGCCTGCAGCGCAGCCACGCCAACACCCGAGGTGACGCCGGCCACCAGCAGCGTCTGGCCGGCGCGCAGGCGGCCCTGCAGCACCAGCATGTCGTAGACCACCAGGAAAGTGAGCGGGATGGCGGCGGCGTGCTGCCAGTCCAGCGCCGCCGGCATGGCCATGGCTTCGCGCTCGTGGATCAAGGCAAAGTCGGCGAAGGCACCGGGGCAGCGGCCCAGGACGCGCTCACCGAGCTGCCAGCCCTGCACGCCCGGGCCCAGCGCCACCACCTCGCCCGCGGCTTCCGTGCCCACCGGCTTGGGTGCGCCACCGCTGCCATGCAGGCCGTGGCCGGCGATGAACTCGCCACGGTTCAGGCCCGCGGCGCGCACGCGCAGCAACAACTGGCCGGGCCCGGGCTCGGGGCGCGGTACGTCGTGCAGGCTGAGCTGAAGCTGGCCGTCGATGTCCTGCAGGCGGTAGGCGCGCATGGTGTGCTCCATCTGGCTTCAGCGGCCCTTGAAGACCGGGCGACGCTTCTCCATGAAGGCGCGCCGGCCCTCCGCGTAGTCCTCGCTGGCAAAGCAGCCCTGGATCAGCGCCTGGCAGCGCGCCAGATCGGCATCGGTCGAGGTCTTCAGGAGTTCGGCGGTGATGGCTTTGGCCGCCATCACGGTGAGCGGTGCGTTGTCGGCCAGTGCACCGGTGTACTCGGCCAGCAGCGCGTCCAGCCCTTCGGGTGCAGCCACACGCGAGATGAGGCCGAGCGCCCGTGCTTCGTCGGCGCCGATGCGGCGCGCCGTGAAGAACAGATCCTTGGCGGCGCCGGGACCGACGAGATCAACCAGGTTCTTCATCGCCGAGCTGCGGTAGCCCAGGCCCAGGCGCGCGGCAGGGATGGAGAACATGGCATCGCTGGCGGCGATGCGCATGTCGCAGGCGATGGCCACGTTGACACCGCCGCCGATGCACCAGCCGCGGATGCAGGCCAGCGTGGGCTTGGCAAAGCGCTCGATGCCGGTGAGCGCCGCCTCGGCCATGGCCTCGTAGCGCGCCACGGCATCGCGCGCGGCACGCAGGTCCTCGAACTGCGAGATGTCGGCACCGGAGACAAAGGCCTTGTCGCCGGCACCGGAGAAGACGACGAGGCGGATGCGCCCGTCGGCCTCGGCCTGCGCCAGCAGCGGCGGCACGGCTTCCCACATGTCCACCGACAGCGCGTTGTGGCGCGCCGGGTTGTTGAAGCGGATGTGCAGCGTGGTCGCGTCGCGCCAGACCTGCACGCGCTCGGTGGGGGCGCTGTAGTCGCTGGTCGTCTCGTTGCTCATCAAAACACCCCCAGTGCCTTCAAGCGCGCCATCTCTTCGCCGCCCAGGCCCAGTTCGTCCAGCACTTCGAGGGTGTGCTCGCCGCGGCGCGGCGCGGCGCGTGCGATGGTGCTGGGCGTGCGCTCCAGCTGCACCGGCTGGCCCACCAGCCGCTGTGCGCCGTGATGCTCCGACACCACATCCTTGACCATGCCCAGGTGCTGCACCTGCGGTTCCTCGAAGACTTCCTTCAGGTCGTTGATGTGGCCGCAAGCCACGCCGCCGGCATTGAGCCGTTCGATCCAGTGCTGGCGGTCGTGCGCCGCCAGCCGGCGGTTGATCTCGGCGTTGAGCGAGTCGCGGTTGACGGAACGCGCGGCCTTGTCCTTGTATTTCGCGTCGGTTGCCCATTCGGGCGCTTCGAGGATGGTGCAGAAGCGCTCCCAGATCTTCGAGCCGAAGACGGCGATGTTGATGTAGCCGTCGCGCGCCTTGTAGACGCCGGTGGGAATGCTGGTGGGGTGGTAGTTGCCGGCCTGCGTGGCAATCTCGCCGTCGATCAACCAGCGCGAGGTCTGGAAGTCCATCATGCAGACCATGGCCTCCAGCAAGGAGGTGTGCAGCCATTGGCCGCGGCCCGAGCTTTCGCGCTCCAGCAGCGCCACCAGAATGCCCTGCGCGGCAAAGATGCCGGCGCACAGGTCGGCAATCGGGATGCCCACGCGCACCGGGCCCTGGCCGGGCAGCCCGGTCACCGACATCAGGCCGCCCATGCCCTGCGCGATCTGGTCGAAGCCCGGCCTTGCGCTCAGCGGCCCGGTCTGGCCGAAGCCCGAGATGCTGGCGTAGACGAGGCGCGGGTGGTCGGCGGCGAGGCTCTCGTAGTCGATGCCCAGGCGGCTCTTCACGTCGGGGCGGAAGTTCTCCACCACCACGTCGGCCGTGCCCAGCAGGCGCTTGAGCAACGCGATGCCTTCCGGCTGCTTGAGGTCGAGCGTGATGGAGCGTTTGTTGCGGTGCGTGTACTGATAGTCAGACCCGTCCTGGCCGCCGAGTGTGTCGTCGCCGCGCATGTGCTCGGGCATCTGCACCTGGATCACGTCGGCACCCCAGTCGGCGAGCTGGCGGCAGCAGGTGGGGCCGGCACGCACCTGTGTCATGTCGACGACGCGGAAGCGGGCCAGGGCGGACGAGGCGGGGAGATGAGGCATGCGCTGGGGTGGGCGGTGTCGGCTGACTGCGGCAGTGTCGGTGCGCTGGCCTCAAAGTGTCAACACTTCATCAGCTATCGTTAACACTGTGTCGCCGGTCACCCGAGCTTGCCTCTATGCTTGGCAAGTGGACATCCCTTTGAAGTCGCGCAGCCCTGAGATGCAGTTGGCGCCGCGCATTGCCGAGGCGCTGAAGCAGTTGATCTACGACGGCGAGTTCGCCCCGGGCGAGCGCCTGAACGAGGCCGCGCTGGCCCTGCGCATGGGCACCAGCCGCGGGCCCATCCGTGAGGCGGTGCACGTGCTCGCAGGCTGGGGCCTGGTGACGCCGGTGCCCAACCGCGGCGTCTTCGTGCGCAAGCTGTCGGTGCGCGAGATGCTGGAGGTCTACGACCTGCGCGCGCTGGTTTTCGGCTTTGCCGCCGAACGCGCGGCTGAACGCATCGCAGAGGCCGACAAGCGCGAACTCGAACAGCTGCTGGCCGCCATGGACCAAGCCAGCGCCAACCAGGACGGCACCCGCTACTACGAGCTGAACCTGGACTTCCACGCCAGGATCCTGGCGTTGTCGGGCAATGAACGCGCCTGCCGCGCCTATGACGACTACGTGAAGGAGCTGCACTTGTTCCGCCGCCGCTACTTCAACGGCCCCGGCAACATGCGCCGCTCGAACGAGCAGCATCGCCAGCTCTACGAGGCCATTGCCAGGGGTAATGGCAGCCGGGCACGCGCGGCCGCCGAGCGCCACGTCATCGAGGGGCGTGGGCGACTGCTGGCCATGCAGGATGCGTCGATGTGATCGCTCGGGCGGCCGTCGCTGGGCCGGTCGCAGGCGCTGCAGCTCCGGTCAAAGAACAAAGCCCGCAGGTGTGCGGGCTTTGTTGGGGCGGGCTGGGGCGCCGATCAGTTGGCGGTCACGGGCGCTGAAGCGGAGGCCGTGACCTCGGTGTCGGCCATGACCACCGGGCGAATGTTCTGCGCCAGGTCGCCCTTGGGGCCTTGCACCATGTCGAAGGTGACACGGCTGCCTTGCTTCAGGGTGCGAAACCCGTCCATCTGCACTGCCGAGAAATGGGCGAAGACATCGGCGCCCCCGCCTTCTGGTTCGATGAAGCCAAAACCCTTGGCATCGTTGAACCACTTGACCGTTCCGTACGCCATGCTGAACTCCTGTGTCGACTGCTCGAACGGAAATTGTCCTCCCTTGCAACTTGGGGTGTCAAGGTAACGACAGGCCAGCGAGCCTCATCAAGTTGGACAAGCTCTAGGCAAAACCAGGCGCTGCGGGCTCTGAGCTGTGCCTGGAAAGCGGCCCTGCTCGGGCCTTGAAGCGTCGGCCCTCGGTGCAATATGTGAGTTCGGCATGGGGCCGCTGACCGCTGCCGTGCGCCACAAGCCCAACTCGATAGAATGATGCATGCCCGACGAACCACCGTCACCGCCTCCCAAGCCACCTACCCAGCCACGCCGCGATGGTGGGCAGGGCGCGGTGGTGGCCGAGCGCAAGGCAGCCCGCACGAAACCACCCCAGCTCTACCAGGTGGTAATGCTCAACGACGACTACACGCCGATGGAGTTCGTCGTGATGGTGTTGCAGCAGTACTTTCAGCGTGATCCCGACACGGCCACCTTGATCATGCTGAAGATCCACCATGAAGGGCGCGGCATCTGCGGCGTCTACACCAAGGACGTCGCCGCGACGAAAGTCGAACTGGTGCTCACCGCGGCTCGCCGCGAAGGGCACCCGCTTCAATGCATTATGGAGGCCGCATGATTGCGCAAGAGCTTGAGGTCAGCCTGCACATGGCGTTCGTGGAAGCACGCCAGCAGCGGCACGAATTCATCACTGTCGAGCACCTGCTGATGGCGCTGCTGGACAACCCTTCCGCTGCCGAAGTGTTGCGGGCCTGCGCCGCGAACATCGAAGACCTGCGCAAGAGCCTGTCGACCTTCATCAAGGAGAACACGCCCACGGTGGGCGGCTCCGAAGAAGTGGACACGCAGCCGACGCTGGGTTTCCAGCGCGTCATCCAGCGCGCCATCATGCATGTGCAGAGCACCGGCAGCGGCAAGAAGGAAGTCACCGGCGCCAATGTGCTGGTGGCCATTTTCGGCGAGAAGGATTCACACGCCGTCTACTACCTGCACCAGCAGGGCGTGACGCGGCTGGACGTGGTCAACTTCATTGCCCACGGCATCAAGAAGAACGATCCGCCCGAGCCCGCCAAGGGCAACGAGAACCCGGGCAGCAGCAACGAAGCCGAAAAGGAAGAGGGCGGCGACGCCAAAGGCTCACCACTGGAGCAGTTCACGCAGAACCTCAACGCGCTGGCGCTGCAGGGCAAGATCGACCCGCTGATCGGCCGCGAGCATGAGGTGGAGCGCGTCATCCAGGTGCTGTGCCGCCGGCGCAAGAACAACCCACTGCTGGTGGGTGAAGCCGGTGTCGGCAAGACCGCCATCGCCGAGGGCCTGGCCTGGCGCATCACGGAAAAGGACGTGCCCGACGTGCTGGCCGATTCGGTCGTCTACGCGCTGGACATGGGCGCGCTGCTCGCCGGCACCAAGTACCGCGGCGACTTCGAGCAGCGCCTGAAGGGCGTGCTCAAGCAGCTGAAGGACCAGCCCAACGCCATTCTCTTCATCGACGAGATCCACACCCTCATCGGTGCCGGTGCGGCCAGCGGCGGCACGCTGGACGCTTCGAACCTGTTGAAGCCCGCGCTGAGCAGCGGCGCGATGAAATGCATCGGCGCCACCACCTTCACCGAGTACCGCGGCATCTTCGAGAAGGACGCGGCGTTGTCGCGGCGCTTTCAGAAGGTCGACGTGGTCGAGCCTTCGGTGGAGCAGACCATCGAAATCCTGAAGGGGCTGAAGTCACGCTTCGAAGAGCACCACAGCGTGAAGTACGCCGTGGGCGCGCTGCAGGCCGCGGCCGAGCTGTCGGCCAAGTTCATCAATGACCGCCGTCTTCCTGACAAAGCAATAGACGTCATCGACGAAGCCGGTGCCGCGCAGCGCATCCTGCCCGCCAACAAGCGTAAGAAGACCATCACGCGCCTGGAAGTGGAAGAGATCGTCGCCAAGATCGCGCGCATCCCGCCCGCCTCGGTCAGCAACGACGACCGCGGCAAGCTCAAGAGCCTGGACCGCGACTTGAAGAGCGTGGTGTTCGGCC
>JANNFE010000060.1:0-3258 GCA_031379415.1 Betaproteobacteria bacterium
CAAGGTTTTCCACAGCCGACTGATCGCTGCGGGTAAGCCCAAGAAGGTGGCCATCGTCGCTTGCATGCGCAAGCTGCTGACCATCCTCAACGCCATGCTCAGAGACCAAGCCCTGTGGGACGCGGCCAAGCATGCCAAACCGGTGGCGAAGGCTTGACATGGAACACAGTTGCTCAAGGGGCGACGCCAGCGGCCCGGCAGAGCCGGTTCCGCGGCGTTCGCTTGAGGGTGAGGCGGGCCTGTCGCGTTTTCAACTGGAGAACCCCATGCAACTCGGAGCCTTCTCGGTCAGCCTCGCCGTCAAGGACCTGGCCGCCTCGCACGCCTTCTACGGCAAGCTTGGCTTCACCGTCGTCGGCGGCGAGGCCACGCAGAACTGGCTGATCCTGCGCAACGGCGAGGGCATCACCCTGGGCCTGTTCCAGGGCATGTTTCAGCGCAACATGCTCACCTTCAACCCGGGCTGGGACTTCGACTGCCGCGAGCTCGACGATTTCATCGACGTGCGCAAGCTGCAACAGCAACTGGAAGCGCGCGGCCTGAAGCTGGATACGCGTGCCGACCCGGCCAGCACTGGGCCCGCGAGCCTGATGCTGAGCGACCCCGACGGCAACCCGATCCTGATCGACCAGCATCGCTAGCAGCCGGGGCGGAACGCGCTACCCTTGGGGTCGCGCATGAACCCATCGATCATCCCCATCGTTTCCGAGGGCGCCACGCGCCAGCGCAAGCGCCAGGCGCCCAAGGGCCGGCGCGTCAATGCCGACGCGCTGGCCCAGGTGCTGCTGCGAGTCGGCGCCGGTCCGTATCGACGTGACCTCCTGATCGAATACCTGCACGCCATCAACGACCACCACGGCCAGCTCGGCACGCCGCACCTGGCGGCGCTGGCGCAGCTGCTGAAGCTGCCGCAGGCCGAGGTCTACGAAGTGGCGAGCTTCTATCACCACTTCGACATCGTGCGCGAAGACGATGCGGGCGCCATGCCCGATGTACCCGATGTGCCCACTGCGCCGCGGCTCACCGTGCGCGTGTGCGACGGCCTGAGCTGCGCCATGGCCGGCGCTGGCGAACTGCTCCACCAGCTGCCCGGCCTGCTGGGTGCAGACGTGCGCGTGATCCCGGCGCCCTGCATCGGCCGCTGCGAACAGGCGCCGGCCGTGGCGGTGCACCAGCACCCGCTGGCGCGGGCCACCGGCGCGTCGGTGCTGGCGGCGGTGCAGGCCGGCGCGCGTCATGCCCTGCTGCCACCGGCGGTGCGCCTGGCCGACTACATCGCCCACGGCGGCTATGCGCTGTTGCACGACTGCATGGGTGGCCGTCGCGACGTCGAAGAGGTGCTGAAGACGATGGAGGCCTCGGGCCTGCGCGGCCTGGGAGGCGCGGGTTTTCCGGCGGGGCGCAAGTGGCGCATCGTGCGCGGCGAGCCCGCCCCGCGGCTGATGGTGGTCAACATCGACGAAGGCGAGCCCGGCACCTTCAAAGATCGCGTGCTGCTGGAAGCCGACCCGCACCGCTTCATCGAAGGCATGCTCATCGCCGCCTGGGCGGTGGGCGTCGAGGCCATCTACATCTACCTGCGCGACGAGTACCACGCTGCGCGCGCGCTGCTGCAAGCCGAGCTGACCGCGCTGCATGCGCAGCCACCTGCAGCGGGGCTGCCGCACATCGAATTGCGCCGCGGCGCCGGTGCCTACATCTGCGGCGAAGAGTCCGCGATGATCGAGTCGATCGAAGGCAAGCGTGGCCTGCCGCGGCTGCGCCCGCCCTATGTGGCGCAGGTGGGGCTGTTCGGCCGGCCGACCCTGGCGCACAACCTGGAAACCTTGCACTGGGTGCGTGAACTGCTGGAACAGGGCACCGAGGCTTTTGCCGCGCACGGCCGCCATGGCCGCCACGGGCTGCGCCGGTTCAGTGTCTCGGGCCGTGTGCGCGAGCCGGGCGTGAAGCTGGCGCCAGCCGGCATCACGCTGAACGAGCTCATCGCCGAACATTGCGGTGGACTGCCGCCGGGCCACGCGCTGTACGGCTACCTGCCCGGCGGGGCCTCGGGCGGCATCCTGCCGGCGCGCCTGGCCGATGTGCCGCTGGACTTCGACACGCTGCAGCCGCACGGCTGCTTCATCGGTTCGGCCGCCATCGTGGTGCTGACGCGCAGCGCCACGCACTGCGACCGCGCGACGGATGCCGCGCGCAACCTGATGCGCTTCTTCGAACACGAAAGCTGCGGCCAGTGCACGCCCTGCCGCGCCGGCACGGCCAAGGCGCGCGCGCTCATCGAACACGACCGGTGGGATCTGCCGCTGCTGGCCGACCTGTCGCAGGTGATGCGCGACGCCTCCATCTGCGGCCTGGGCCAGGCCGCGCCGAATCCGGTGGACTGCGTGACCCGCTACTTCCCCGAAGAGCTGGTGCCATGAATCACACGGCCACCATCGCCTTCACGCTCGACGGTCGCGAGGTGAGCGCGCTGCCGGGCGAGAGCCTGCTCGACGTGGCCGACCGTGTAGGCGTCCCCGTCCCGCGCCTGTGCGCCAAGGACGGCCTGGCGCCGGCCGGCAACTGCCGCGCCTGCATGGTGGAAGTGAGCGGTGAACGCACGCTCGCCGCCGCCTGCTGCCGCGTGCCCCTGCCGGGCATGCAGGTGGCCAGCGCCAGCGAGCGTGCGCGCAAGGCCCAGCAGATGGTGCTGGAACTGCTGCAGGCCGACTTGCCGGAAACCGCCTACACCCGCCACAACGAGGTGGATCAGTGGGCGCAGAAACTCGGCCTGGGCCGCCCGCGCTTTGCGCCCCGCGCGCAGCCAGCGGCCGACCTGACGCACGCCGGCATCGCCGTCAACCTGGACGCCTGCATCCAGTGCACGCGCTGCCTGCGCGCCTGCCGCGACGCGCAGGGCAACGGCGTCATCGGCCTGGCCGGGCGCGGCGGCCACGCGAGGATCGTCTTCGACATGGGCGATGCGATGGGTGCGTCCACCTGTGTGGGCTGTGGTGAGTGCGTGCAGGCCTGCCCCACCGGAGCCCTGGCGCCGGCAGCAAACGCCGCCCTGCCGGTGCCCGACCGCAGCGTCGATTCGCTGTGCCCCTACTGCGGCGTGGGCTGCCAGCTCACCTACCACGTCAAGGACGAGCAGATCCTCTTCGTCGAAGGCCGCGACGGCCCGGCCAACAGCGGCCGGCTGTGCGTGAAGGGCCGCTACGGCTACGACTACGTGCGCCACCCGCAGCGGCTGACGGTGCCGCTGATCCGCAAGGC
>JANNFE010000062.1:0-2275 GCA_031379415.1 Betaproteobacteria bacterium
CATCAGCCGCTCGATCGGCCCCTTCGGCAGCTGGACCAGAAACCAGCGCTCGAAGACGAAGAAGAACAGCAGCGGTACGCCCACCGCCACCGCCGCTGTCGGCTGCGCATTCTACTTGCCGATGCGCAGCGTGGAATAGCCGATCAGCACCGCCGACGCAAGGTAGATGCCGATCCCGAAGATCGCGATCACGTACACCGTCATCGGCCACAGCATCGCCAGCACCAGCCTGGCCTGTTCACGCTCGGCGAACACCGTCTTGTCGCGCTTGAAGCGCAGCAGTTGCTGCACGAAGACCCAAGCGCTGGACGCCAGCAACGCCAGCCCGATGTAGAAAGGGAAGTAGCCCGAACGCGGCCCGTCGTCGGCCCAGCCGATGCCCACGCGCAGGCTGTCGGCAATGACCATGGTGCCGAGCACCATCAGCGCCAGCGCGACGATCAACTCGGGCCAGCGGGCGCCGATCGCTTCGCCGCCCGCCCCGGCGCTGCCGCTGTCGTCGTTCATTGCGCGATGAACCCGGCTTCCTTCATCAGCACCCGGTGCGACTGCTCGTTCTTGGCCAGCCAGTCGAAGAACGCGGGCCCGGTCAGCGCCGTCTGGTTGAAGGCGCCCTTGTCCATGAACTCTTTCCACTCGGGCAGCGCACGCACCTTGGCGAACAGGTCCAGATAGAACTTCACCTGGTCCGGCGTCACGCCCGGCGGCATGAAGATGCCACGCAGCATCAGGTAGTCGACCGGCAGTCCGGCGCTGGCACAGGTGGGCACGTCGGCCCAGCTCATCGTCGCCGTCAGCTTGTTCTTGTAGGGCATCGCCTGCTTGTCCATCACGCACAGCGCGCGCAGCTTGCCGGCGCGCCAGTGGCTCTCGGCCTCGATCGGGTTGTTGACGGTCGAGTCGATGTGCTTGCCTACCAATTGCACGGCCACGTCACCGCCGCCCTTGAACGGTATGTAGGTGATCTTCTTGCCGGCCGCCTTCTCGATCATCACGGTGATGATCTGGTCTTCCTGCTTGCTGCCGGTGCCGCCCATCTTCATCTGCTTGTCGGCGCCGGCCTTGACCGCGTCGAGGTAGGCCTTGGCGGTCTTGTGCGGCGACTCTTCGTTGACCCAGAGCACGAACTGGTCGAGCGCCAGCATCTGCACCGGCGTCAGGTCGCGCCAATTGAAGGGCACGGCCGTGGCCAGCGGTGTGGTGAACAGGTTCGACAACGTGATGACGATCTTGTGCGCGTTGCCCTTGTCGGCCTTGACGTCGAGGAAGCCCTCGGCACCTGCACCGCCGCTCTTGTTGACGACGATGATCGGCTGGCTGGTGAGCTTGTTTTTCGCCACCACGCCCTGGATGAAGCGGGCCATCTGGTCGGCGCCACCGCCGGTGCCCGCGGGCACGACGAATTCGATCGGTTTGGTCGGCTCCCAGGCGTGGGCCGGCAGGCTGGCGACGACGGCCAGGCCGAGAACGATGCTGACGAAGGGCGGCAGTCTCACGGGGTGATCTCCTTGTCCAAGACAAAACTTCCACAACTTTAGGGACGGACCGCCGCAAGCACCAGTAGTCGCTTTCCCGCGGAGTGGCCCCTGGATCACCCCAAACCGAGCTTGGCCGCCAACCCGATGCGTTGCAGCTTGCCGGTGGCGCCCTTGGGGATCTCGTCCATGAACAGGATCTTCTTCGGCACCTTGTAGTCGGCCGCGCGCGTGGCCACGAACTGTTGCAACTCGCGCTCGGTCGCGGCCTGGCCTTCGCGCAAGACGACGACCGCGGCCACCTCTTCGCCGAGCTTGGCGTGCGGCATGCCGAAACAAACCACCTGCGCCACGGCCGGGTGATCCATCAGGATTTCATCGACCTCGCGCGGGCTGACCTTCTCGCCGCCGCGGTTGATGATCTCCTTCAGGCGGCCGGTGATGCTGATGTAGCCGTCCTCGTCCATCACGCCCTGGTCGCCGGTGCGGAACCAGCCGTTCTGGAACGCCTCGGCGTTGGCCTTGGGGTTGGACTCGTAGCCGGCGGTGACGCTGGCGCCCCGGATGACGATCTCGCCGGTGTTGTCGACGCCGATGCCGCGCGGCAGCAGGCTGCCGTCCTCGGCCATGATGGCCACCGCGGGGCCGGCGGCCAGGCCCACGGTGCCGGGTTTGCGCAGCGCCGGCGGCAGCGGGTTGCTGGCCATCTGGTCGGCGCCACCGCCGGTGCCCGCGGGCACGACGAATTCGATCGGTTTGGTCGGCTCCCAGGCGTGGGCCGGCAGGCTGGCGACGACGGC
>JANNFE010000078.1:0-3877 GCA_031379415.1 Betaproteobacteria bacterium
ATCTCGGCATAGCTGACGTGGATGCGGTTGTCCACCAGCGCCTTGACGATCTCGCGCGAACGGGCGGGCGAGAAGCGCCAGTCGGTGGTGAAGCTCACCAGCAGGAAGCGCTTCTCAAGCGTGGCCGGGTGGCTGGCAAAAGCCCGAGTGAGGTCACCGCCGTGTTCGGCCGCGGGGTCGAAGTAGTCGAGCGCGCGCGTGATCAGCAGGTAGGTGTTGGCGTCGAAGTACTCGCTGAACTTGTCGCCCTGGTGGCGCAGGTAGCTTTCGATCTGGAACTCGACCTCCTGGGTGCTGTAGCTCAGTGCGGCGGCCTTCAGCGCGCGGCCGAACTTGCTGTCCATCGCGTCTTCGGCCAGATACGTGATGTGGCCGATCATCCTGGCCACGCGCAGGCCGCGCTTGGGGATGACGCCGTGCTCGTAGAAGTGGCCGCCGTGGAAGTCGGGGTCGGTGACGATGGCGCGCCGCGCCACTTCGTTGAAGGCGATGTTCTGCGCGCTGAGGTTCGGCGCCGTGGCCACCGCGATGCAATGGCGCACGCGCTCCGGGTGGCGCAGCGTCCAGGCCAGCGCCTGCATGCCGCCCAGGCTGCCGCCCAGCACCGCCGCCAGCTGCGTGATGCCCAGGCGCTGCACCAGCAGGGCTTGGGCGTCGACCCAGTCTTCCACCGTCACCACCGGGAAGTCGGCGCCGTAGACGCGGCCGCTGGCGGCGTGCGCCGGGTTCACGTGCATGGGCCCGGTGGAGCCGAAGCAGGAGCCGGGGTTGTTGACGCCGATGACGAAGAAGCGCTCGGTGTCGAGCGGCTTGCCGGGGCCGATCAGGTTGTCCCACCAGCCCTTCTGGCCGGCGGCGTCGATGCCAGCCACGTGGTGGCTGGCGTTGAGCGCGTGGCACACCAGCACGGCATTGCTGCGCGCGGCGTTGAGCGTGCCGTAGGTCTCAAAGGTCAGCGTGTAGTCGGCCAGCGCGGCGCCGCTCTTCAGCGGCAGCGGCGCGCTGAAGTGCATCTCTTGAGGGGTGACCAGACCGAGGGACGCCATGAAAACAGAAAACCCGGTTGCCGCCACAAAGCGGGCACCGGGTCGGTGTCCCTCTTTAGCTCCAGCATCACGTCGCTGCGCGACATGAGCTTCCACTGAAGCGGGGTACCGCTTTAGCAGCATTTGTTAGAGCGCCCGCAATTCGGAACAAATCGGCGCTGTCGGCGGCGAGTATAGCCAGCCCCTAAGATGCGTCGCCACCCGAGCGGAGACCCGATGCGTGCGCTGCCTGTCTTGCTGTTGATCATCACCATCGGCGCCGCTGCAGCAGACGCCGGCACGCTGGCCAGTGCCGCGCCGCCGGAAGAAGCGGCGCGCCGCTCGCCGCTGTGGGAAGCCGGCTTCTTCAGCGTGGCCGGCTCGCAGCCCGCCTACCCGGGCGCGAAGCAGCAGGTGCGCTCGGCCATCGTGCTGCCCTTCCTGGTCTACCGCGGCGAGGTGCTGCGGGCCGAGCAGGGCGGCGTGGGCCTGCGCGCGTCGCGCACGGCCACCACCGAGATCGACGTCGGCTTTGCCGGCAGCTTCGGCTCGGCGGCGAGCGACAACGACGCGCGCCGCGGCCTGCCCAACATCGGCACGCTGGTGGAGTTCGGCCCGCGCGTGAAGTGGGACCTCGGGCCCGCGCCTTTCGACGGCCGCTGGCGCGCCGCGCTGCCGCTGCGCGGCGTGCTCGACGTGAGCCACCGCTTCAACTTCCGCGGCCTGGCCTTCGAGCCCGACATCGGCTGGGGCGCGCGCAGTGCCGGCGGCTGGGGCTATGGCGCCAGCCTGGGCCTGCTGGTGGGCGACCGGCGCCTGGCCGGCACCTTCTACGGCGTGGGCCCGGCCTACGCCACCGCCACGCGGCCGGCCTATGAGGCCAGGGCCGGGCTCATCGCCACGCGCCTGACGCTCAGCCTGGGCAAGCGCCTGAGCGAAGACTGGCGCTTCTTCGGCTTCGCGCGCATCGACACCGTGGAAGGCGCGGCCAACCGGCGCAGCCCGCTGGTCGACCGGCCCACCGGGGGCTCGGTGGGCATCGGCTTCGCCTGGACCGGGCTGCGGTCGGAACGCGAGGGGGCACCGTGAGCGGCAACTGGTTCGATGGTTTCGTGGCGCGCGACTTCGAGCTCGAAGGCCAGCGGGTGCATGCCCGCATCGGCGGCCGTGAAGGTGCACCACCGCTGGTGCTGCTGCACGGCTTCCCGCAGACGCATGCCATGTGGCACCGCGTGGCGCAGGGCCTGGCGCCGCACTTTCGCCTGGTGCTGCCCGACCTGCGCGGCTATGGCCGTAGCACGCTGCCGCCGGGCACGCCGGATCTGCCCGACCACGCCAACTACAGCAAGCGCACGATGGCGCGCGACCTGGCGCTGCTGATGCAGGCGCTGGGCCATGCGCGCTACGGCGTCTGCGGTCATGACCGCGGCGGCCGCGTGGCGCACCGGCTGGCGCTGGACCACGCGGCCTCGGTCACGCGGCTGGCGCTCATCGACATCGCACCGACGCTGGACATGTACGAGGCCACCGACCTGCGCTTCGCGAGCCTGTACTACCACTGGTTCTTCCTCATCCAGCCGGCGCCGCACCCCGAACGCATGATCGCCGCCGACCCGGTGGCCTATCTGCACTGGAAGCTCGGCCGCTGGGGTTTCGGCGCCGCGCCCGACTACCGCGAGCCCGAGGCCGTGGCCGACTACGAAGCCTGCTTCAGCCGTGCCGAGGCCATGCACGGTGCCTGCGAGGACTACCGCGCCAGCTTCGGCATCGACCTCGAACACGACCGCGCCAGCCGCGCCGCCGGCCAGAAGATCGCCTGCGACATGCTGGTGCTGTGGGGCCAGCGCGGCGTGGTGAACGCGCTCTTCGACCCGCTGGCGCTGTGGCGCGCGCAGTGCGCGGGCACGGTGCAGGGCGAACTCATGCCGGCCGGGCACTACATCCCCGAAGAGCTGCCCGAGCAGACGGCGGCGCGCCTGCAAGCATTCTTTGGCGGCTGAACAGGGCTGCCAACACCGGGTATCTCGCCGCACCGCCTGCGCAGGCCACCGCTAGCATCGCCCGACCTTGCAAGAAGGACAAGAAGGACGGAGACCGGCATGCATGAATGGCTGCACAGGATCGACCAGCACTTCCCGGTGCGCTACACGGCCTGGTTCCTGTGCGCCGTGGGGCTGCTGCTGGGCATGTTCAGCTGGGTCGCCTTCGGGGTGGGCGGCTGGCTGGCGCTGCTGTGCCTGTTCGGGGTCGGCCTGGGCTTTCGCGACATCCGCCAGAGCCGCCACTCGGTGCTGCGCAACTACCCGGTCATCGGGCACATGCGCTTCCTGCTGGAATTCGTGCGCCTGGAGATCCGCCAGTACTTCATCGAAAGCGACAGCGAGGCCACGCCTTTCTCGCGTCAGCAGCGCAGCCTGGTCTACCAGCGCGCCAAGGGCGCACCCGACAAACGGCCCTTCGGCACCCAGCTCGACGTGCAGGCCATCGGCTACGAGTGGATCAACCACTCGATGGTGCCGACGAAGGTGGCCAGCCACGACTTCCGCATCACCATCGGCGACGGCGGCACAAGCTGCACGCAGCCCTACAGCGCCAGCGTCTTCAACATCTCGGCCATGAGCTTCGGCGCGCTCAGCGCCAACGCCATCCTGGCGCTGAACGGCGGCGCGAAGAAGGGCGGCTTCGCGCACGACACCGGTGAAGGTTCGATCAGCGTGCACCACCGCGTGCATGGCGGCGACCTCATCTGGGAAATCGGCAGCGGCTACTTCGGCTGCCGCAACGATGACGGCAGCTTCAGCGATCAGAAGTTCACCGCCAATGCGCTGGACCCGCAGGTCAAGATGATCGAG
>JANNFE010000099.1:0-13867 GCA_031379415.1 Betaproteobacteria bacterium
CTTGATCTTGTTCATCAGCGAGCCGAAGTTGGTGCTGCCCAGCGGGTAGTACTCCTCGCCGACGACCTTGCCCTTCTGGAAGTTCTCGATGTGCTTGCGCGCGATCTTCATCGAGGTGCGCGGCCAGATGTAGTCGCTGCCGATGAGGAAGAAGCTCTTGGCCTTCTTCTCCTTCTGCGCCCAGTCCAGCCCGTACAGGATCTGCTGCGTGGCTTCCTGGCCGGTGTAGATGACGTTCTTGCTCTGCTCCAGGCCTTCGTAGAAGGTCGGGTAGTACAGCAGGCCGTTTTCCTTCTCGAACACCGGCAGCACGGCCTTGCGCGAGGCGCTGGTCCAGCAGCCGAAGACGGCGGCGCAGCGGTCGTTGATGAGCAGCTTCTTCGACTTCTCGGCGAAGGTCGGCCAGTCAGATGCGCCGTCTTCCTTGATGACCTTGATCTTGCGGCCGAGGATGCCGCCCATGGCGTTGATCTCGTCGATGGCCAGCTGTTCGGCCTGGATCGACCCGGTCTCCGAGATGGCCATCGTGCCGGTGGACGAATGCAGCTGCCCGACGGTGACTTCGGTGTCGGTGATCGCCAGCTTGGTGGTGTTCACGGCGGCGGTGGGCTGGGCGAAGCTCAGACCGCCGAAGCCCATCATGGGCAGCGCGGCTGCGCCTTGCAGCAGGCGGCGACGGTTGGCGTCGGTGGAACTCGGGTCGTGGTCGCGGGACATGGTGGGGCTGGCTCCTGGCGTTGGGGTCTGGGATGCGATGAGGTGCATGTTGTGAGCACCAGCGCGGGGCGCGAATACGTCAATTAACGTAGTGCCGGTCGTCGCGCGGCGGTCAGACTGCGGGCCACGCGAGGGCGCGTGCACGTGCGCGCGCCCTCGCGGGTGCGCTTCTTGCTGGCATTCCGTCGTTCCCTTGCAGTACCGAGGTAGACCGTGTCCGTGGCGCCGCAGACCCAGAAGATCTTTCGCATCCGGCGTGAATACAACTCGTGGGTGGCCAACGAGTCGCTGGAGGACTACGCGTTGCGTTACACGCCGCGCAGTTTTCGCAAGTGGAGCGAATTCCGCGTCGCCAACACGGCCTTTGGCGCCACCTCCTTCCTGGCGCTCGAGGCCATCGGCGGCGCCATCGCGCTGAGCTACGGCTTCTCGAACGCGCTGTGGGCCATCCTGGTGGTGGGCCTGGTGACCTTCCTCACCGGCCTGCCGATCAGCTACTACGCCGCCAAGTACGGCGTCGACATGGACCTGCTCACCCGCGGCGCCGGCTTCGGCTACCTGGGCTCCACCGTCACGTCGCTGGTCTACGCCAGCTTCACCTTCATCTTCTTCGCGCTCGAAGCGGCCATCCTGGCGCTGGCCTTGCAGATGTACTTCGGCTGGCCGCTGGCGGTGTGTTACCTGGTGGCATCGCTGGGCGTCATTCCGCTGGTCATGCACGGCATCACGCTGATCTCGCGCCTGCAGTGGTGGACGCAGCCGGTGTGGATCGTGCTCTTCGTGCTGCCCTACATCGCCGTGCTGCTGAAGCAACCGCAGGCCTTCAGCGACTTCACCACGCTGATCGGCGGCGTCTCGCACAGCAGCGGCTTCGACGCGCTGATGTTCGGCGCCGCGGCCACGGTGGCCTTTTCGCTGGTGGTGCAGATCGGCGAGCAGGTCGACTACCTGCGCTTCCTGCCCGAGAAGACGGCCCTGAACAGCCGCCGCTGGTGGGCCGCCGTGCTGGTGGCCGGGCCCGGCTGGATCGTGCCCGGCATGCTGAAGATGCTGGGCGGCGCCTTCCTGGCCTTCCTGGCGCTGCAGCACGAGATCCCGGTCCATAAGGCCATCGAGCCGACGCAGATGTACCTGGCCGGCTTCGGCTACGTGTTCAGCTCGCCGGCCTGGGTGCTGGGTGCCACCACGCTGTTCGTGGTGGTGTCGCAGGTCAAGATCAACCTGACGAATGCCTATGCCGGCTCGCTGGCCTGGTCGAACTTCTTCGCGCGGCTGACGCACAGCCACCCCGGCCGCGTGGTCTGGTTGGTCTTCAACGTGCTCATCGCCGTGCTGCTGATGACGCTGGGCGTGTTCGGGGCGCTGGAGCGCGTGCTCGGCCTGTACAGCAACGTGGCCATCGCCTGGGTGGGCGCGCTGGTGGCCGACCTCGTCATCAACAAGCCGCTGGGCCTGAGCCCGAAACACATCGAATTCAAGCGCGCGCACCTCTACGACATCAACCCGGTGGGCCTGGGCGCCATGCTCATTGCCGCGGCGCTGGGCATGGCGGCCTACACCGGCGTCTTCGGCGCCGAGGCACAAGCCTTCGCGCCCTTCATCGCGCTGTTCATGTCGATGGCGGTGTCACCGCTGATCGCCTGGTGGACGAAGGGCCGCTACTACGAAGCGCGGCCCAACAAGGCGCCGTGGCAGCCGGGCGAGATGGTCCCGTGTTCGGTGTGCGACAACGCCTTCGAATCCGAAGACATGGCGCAGTGCCCGGCCTATGGCGCGCCGATCTGTTCGCTGTGCTGCACGCTGGAGTCGCGCTGCCACGACCGGTGCAAGACGCAGTCCAGCGTCACCGAGCAGGTGCATGCGGCACTGGCCCGGGTGCTGCCGGCGGCACTCAGCCGGCGCATCAACTTCCGCATGGCGCACTACCTGGTGGTGGCGCTGTCGCTGGTGGCCCTGGTGGCCGTGATCCTGGGCGTCGTCTATGACCAGGGCCGTGCCGGCCCGGCCGGGCACACCGGCGGGCACGGCGCGCCGCTGCTGCAGGCTTTCGCGCTGCTGTCGCTGGCCGCCGCCGTGGGCGCCTGGTGGATCGTGCTCGGCAGCGAAAGCCGGCAGATGGCCGAGGACGAATCGAACCGCCAGAACCAGCTGCTGACGCGCGAGATCGAGGCCCACCGCCGCACCGACGCCGCGCTGCAGGCCGCCAAGGAACTGGCCGAGGGCGCCAACCAGGCCAAGACCCGCTACGTGGCCGGCATGACACACGAACTGCGCACGCCGCTGAACAGCATCCTGGGCTACGCGCAGATCCTGCTCAAAGACCCGCAAGTGCAGGGCCAGCGGCGCGCCGCGGTGGACACCATCCACCACAGCGGCGAACACCTGCACGGCCTCATCGACGACCTGCTCGACCTGGCGCGCATCGAAGCCGGCAAGCTGCGGCTGGACATCGCGCCGCTGCCGATGCAGGAGTTCCTCGACGACGTGGTGCGCATGGTGGCGCCGCAGGCTGCGGCCAAGGGCCTGGCCTTCGAGCTGCGCACCGAAGGCCGGGTGCCGCAGTTCGTGCGCGCCGACGCGCGCCGGCTGCGCCAGATCCTCATCAACCTGCTGGGCAATGCCGTGCGCTTCACCGACAGCGGCCGTGTCACGCTGCTGCTGGACCACTCGCGCGAGGTGGCGCGCTTCCACGTCATCGACACCGGCATCGGCATCGCCGCGCAAGACCTGGAGCGCATCTTCCTGCCCTTCGAACGCGGCAGCGCGGGCCGCCGCACCGGCGAGCCCGGCACCGGCCTGGGCCTGACCATCACGCACCTGCTCACGCAGCTGATGGGCGGTGAACTCACGGTCACCAGCAGCCCCGGCGCCGGCAGCACCTTCACCGCGCGGCTGTACCTCAGCGAAACCGCCGAGCCGGGGTTCGCGCGCATGCCGCGCCACCGCCCGGTCAGCGGCTACATCGGCGCCCGCCGCAGCCTGCTGGTGGTGGACGACCACCCGACGCAGCGCCAGATGCTGGCCGGCATGCTGCTGCCGCTGGGCTTTCGCATCCGCGAGGCCGCCAGTGGCCGCGAATGCCTGGAAAGCGTGATGGAGAAGCGGCCCGACGCCGTGCTGCTGGACATCTCGATGGACGACATGGACGGCTGGGAAACGGCGCGCCGCATCCGCGCCCAGGGCCTGCACGATCTGCCGGTCATCATGGTGTCGGCGAATGCCTTCGAGAACCAGCCCGCGCGGCTGGCCGCGGCGGGGTGCCAGGGCTTTGTCGACAAGCCGGTGATCGAATCGGAACTGCTGGCCGTGCTGCAGCGCGAACTGCAGCTGGAATGGGTGGCCGAGCTGGCCGTGCCGAGCTGGGCCATACCCGTGCCCGCGCCGCCGGCCGGCCTGCCCGTGGAACACGCCCGCACGCTGCTGCGGCTGGTGCGCCTGGGGCATCCGCAGGGCCTGCAGCACGCGCTGGACACGCTGGTGCGTGAACATCCCGAATGCAGCACGCAGGCCGCGGTGCTGCGCGACATGGTGGTGCGCTTTGCCTGGCACGAGATGGCCGCGCACCTGGCGACCGCGGTCGACGACGTGAGCGAGGACGTGTCATGAGCTGCCAAGGCGAAATCGTGCTCGTGGTCGACGACGCGCCGCAGTCGCTGGGTGCCCTGTGCGCCGAGCTCTCGGCCTTCGGCTACACGGTGATCGTGGCCACCGACGGCGCGTCGGCCCTGCAGCGCCTGGATCTCGTGACGCCGGACGCCATCCTGATGGACGCGGTGATGCCCGGCCTGGACGGCTTCGAGGCCTGCCGCCGCATCAAGGCCGAGGCGGCCTGGTCGCATGTGCCGGTGATCTTCATGACCGGCCTGTCGGAGGCCAGCGAGGTCGTCAAGGGCTTCGAGGCCGGTGGCGTGGACTACGTGGTCAAGCCGGTGCGCGCCCAGGAAGTGCTGGCGCGCCTGGCCACGCACATGAAGAACGCACGCACCGTGCGCATGGCCCGCGAGGCCATCGACGTGGGCGGCCACGGCGTGCTGCTGGTCGACGCGCAGCAGCGCCTGGCCTGGCAGTCGCCGCAGGCCCGGCAGTGGCTGCGGGCCTTCTTTCCCGACGCCGAAGCGGGCGCCCGGCTGGCCTGGCTGGGCGGCGACGATGCGCCAGCCACTGCGGCACAGGCCGTGCGCGTGATGACGGCCGGCGGCCGCACGCTCACCGCGCTGCGGCTGGGCACCGTCGGCATGGGTGAGGTGATGTGGCTGCTGAGCCTGCGCCAGGCCGATGCCCAGGCGCCGTCGCGGCTGGCGACAGCGTCGTTGACGGCACGCGAAGCCGAGGTGCTGTCGTGGATCGCCAAGGGCAAGACCAACCGCGATGTCGGCGACATCCTCGGCCTGAGCCCGCGCACCGTCAACAAGCACCTCGAACATGTCTTCGAGAAGCTCGGCGTCGAGACCCGCGCTGCCGCCGCCGCGCTGGCCAGCCGCGAGGTGGCGACGCGGGCCGGCTGAGCCAGCACCGGCCCTACTTCACCGCCTTCGGGTCCAGCGCATCGCGCAGCCCGTCGCCCAGCAGGTTGAAGGCCAGGCTGACGATGAAGATCGCCCCGCCGGGTGCCGCGGCCACCCACCACTGGTCCAGCACATAGGCGCGGCCGGCGGCGATCATGGCGCCCCACTCGGGCAGCGGCGGCTGCGCGCCCAGGCCCAGGAAGCCCAGGCCGGCGGCGGTGAGGATGATGCCGGCCATGTCCAGCGTGACGCGCACGACCACGCTGCTCAGGCACAGCGGCATGATGTGGCGCAGCACGATGCGCCACGGGCTCGCGCCCAGCAGCTTGACGGCGCTGATGTAGTCGGCCTGGCGCAGCGTGAGTGTTTCGGCCCGTGCAATTCGCGCGTAAGGTGGCCAGGACGTGATGGCGATGGCGATCACCGCGTTCTCGATGCCCGGGCCCAGGGCGGCCACGAAGGCCAGCGCCAGGATGAGGCGCGGGAAGGCCAGGAAGATGTCGGTGATGCGCATCAGCACGGCATCCACCCAGCCACCGGCATAGCCCGCCACGGTGCCCACCAGCAGCCCGATGGGCGCCGCCAGCACGGCCACCAGCGTCACCACATACAGCGTGATGCGCGCGCCGTGCAGCAGGCGGCTCAGGATGTCGCGGCCCTGGTCGTCGGTGCCGAACCAGTGGGCCGTCGATGGTGGCAGCAGGCGCTGGGTGCGCAGGTCACCGATGTCGGGCGCATAGGGCGCGATCCACGGCGCCAGTGCGGCCACCACCACCAGCAGCAGCACGATGGCCAGCCCCACCATCGCCAGCCGGTTGCGGCTGAAGTTGCACCAGCCCGCGTAGAAGCGGCCCAGCGCGGCCTGGCGACGCGAAGCCGGGCGTTCGCTCTGCAGCCAGGCGCGCAGGCTGGTGGCCGTCATCGCGTATCCCTGGTGCGCGGGTCGAGCAGTCGGTAGAGCGCGTCGCTCAGCAGGTTCAGCGCGATGAACACCGTACCCACGACGATGGTGCCGCCCAGCACTGGGTTCATGTCGGCGTTCTGCAGCGAGTTGGTGATGTACAGGCCCAGGCCCGGCCAGGCGAACACGGTCTCGGTGAGCACGCTGCCTTCCAGCAGGCCGGCATAGCTGAGCGCGATGACGGTCACCAGCGGCACCATCGCGTTGCGCAGCGCGTGGCGCCAGATGATGCGCGTCTCGGACAGGCCCTTGGCGCGCGCGGCGACGATGTACTCCTGCGCCAGCTCGCCCAGCATGAAGCTGCGCGTCATGCGGCTGATGTAGGCCAGCGAGAAATAGCCCAGCAGGCCCGCCGGCAGCACCAGGTGGCTGAGCGCGTTGCGGAAGGCGTCCCACTCGCCGCTGTCCAGGCCGTGCCGGGCCGCATCCACGAGCATCAAACCCGTGCCGCGCTCGAAGCTGTATTCGTAGGCGATGTCGATGCGCCCCGGCCCGGCCACCCAGCCGAGCTTGGCGTAGAAGAGCACCAGCGCCATGAGCCCGAGCCAGAAGATGGGCACCGAATAGCCCACCAAGCCCATGATGCGCACCGCATGGTCGACTGCGCCGCCGCGCCGCACGGCCGCCCACACGCCCAGCGGCACGCCGAAACCGGCGCCGATGAGGATGCCCACGGTGGCCAGCTCCAGCGTTGCCGGAAAGGTCTTTCGGATGTCGTCCCACACCGGGTTGGATGTCAGCACCGAATTGCCGAAGTCGCCCTTCAACGCGCGGCCGACATAACGCACGAACTGCTCAGGCAGCGGCCGGTTGAGGCCGAGTTCCTCGCGCACGCGCTGCACCACGTGCTCGGGCGCGCGGTCGCCCACGATGGCCAGCGCCGGGTCGACCGGGATGACACGGCCGATGAAGAAGGTGACGGCCAGCAGGCCCAGCAGGGTGAGGGCCACCACCACCGCAAAGCGCCCGCCGGCAGCGAGGCGGCGCATGGCCTAGCGTTTGCTGACGGCGAACATGTAGGTGCTATCGGCCGTCGGCCCGATCTTCAGCCCCTCGACGTTCGCGCGGTAGGCGGCCACTTCGGTCTGCTGGTAGAGCATCACGAAGGGGCTGCTCCTGCGGAACTCGGCCTGGATCTCCTGGTACATCTTCGCGCGCTTGGCACCGTCGCGTTCCAGTGCCGCGGCGTCGGTTTTCTTCGTCAGTTCAGGAATGTCCCAGGCATTGCGCCAGGCCAGCGGCTTGGTCTTGGCGTCGTCGCGGTTGTCGGGGTTGCGCGTGAAGGTGTCGGCGTTGGTGTGCGGGTCCCAGTAGTCGGCCGACCACTGGCCGATGTAGCTGTCGTGGCTGCGCGCGCGGTACTTGGTCAGCGTCTGCTTGCCGTCACCGGGCAGGATCTCGAGTTCGATGCCGGCCAGCTTCAAGGTCTGCTGCACGGCTTCGGTGATGCCCTGCACCGGCTGGATGGTGCGCATGTCGATCGTCATCTTGAAGCCCTGGGGCAGCCCGGCCTTGGCCAGCAGCGCCTTGGCCTTGGCCACGTCGAGCTTGTAGGGCCGGTCCTTGCTGGCGCCCAGCAGGCCGACGGGCAGGAAGTTCTGGTGCACGACACCGATGTTCTTGATGATGGTGGCGCCGATGGCGTCGTAGTCCACCAGCCACTTGAAGGCTTCGCGCACCTCGGGCCTGGCCAGGTTGGGGTTCTTCTGGTTCAGGCCGATGTAGTACACCGTGCCCATGGGCGTGGACGTGAGTCTGATGTCCTTGTTGGCGGACAGCGCCGCCAGGTCTTGCGGCGTAAGGTTGCGCGCGATGTCGACGTCGCCCTTCTCCAGCAGCAGCCGCTGCGTGGCCGACTCCTTGACATGGCGGTAGATCACGCGGCCGAGCCTGGCCTTGCCAGGCCCGCTGAAATGCTCGTTGCGCTCCAGCGCCGCGATCTCGTTGGCACGCCACTCGCGTATCTTCATCGGCCCGCTGCCGGCGAAGTGGGTCTTCAGCCAGGCGTAGCCCATGTCGCCGTCCTTCTCCTTGGACAGCAGCAGCTTCTTGTCCACCACCGCCGCCACGTTGGCGGTGAGGCAGTTGGTGACGAGCGTCGGCGCGTAGGTCTTGTCGGTGGTCAGGGTCAGCGTCAGCGGGCCGGTCTGCTTGACGCGGTCTTTCACGGTCTCCTTGGCCAGGCCGAACTGCGTCAGGATGAAGGCCGGCGTCTTGTCCAGCAACACGGCGCGCTGCAGGGAGAAGACCACGTCCTCGGCAGTCAAGGGGTTGCCGCTGGCGAACTTCAGGCCCGGCTTGATCTCGAAGCTGTAGGTCTTGCCGTCATCGCTGAGCTTCCAGCCCTTGGCCAGGTCGGGCAGCAGTCGGCTGGGCTCGTTCACGTCGTAGCGCAGCAGGCGTTCGTAGCTGTTGCCCATCAGCTCGCCGGCGCTGATCTCGAAGGCCTCGGCCGGGTCCAGGCTGATGATGTCGTCGAAGGCCAGGGCCACCACCAGGGTGTCTTTGGGCGTGGCGGCGAACGTGGGCGCTGCGGCCGCCACCAGCGTGGCGCCGGCGGCATGGCCGAAGGCGCGGCGGGTGAGCCGGCAGCGGGTCATGGCCGGGGGCTCACTCGACCTCGCCGCCGAACTTCTTGATCAGGTTGTCGATGTACTTCTCGACCAGCTTCTCGAACTCGCCGCGCACCACCGGCACCACCACCATCTTCATCAGCCCGGGCAGCGGCACGTCCACGGTGCCGGCAACCTTGAACTCGATGGCGGTGTGGCCCTTGGCATCCTTCAGCTTCCAGTGGCCGCTGACGAGCGCATTGCCCTCGCCCTTGACGGGCGTCCACAGCACCGTGCCCTTCTTGCGGTCGGCCACGTACTGGCTGGCGTAGACGGTCTGGATGTTGACCTGTGCGGTGCCCACCTTCTCCATTTCCCAGCGGTAGCTGCCCCCACCCAGGTCCGTCAGCTTGTCCACCTTGGGGAAGAAGGCGGCCGAGGTGGGCACATCGCTGACGATGTCGAACACGTCCTTGATGGGCGCCTTGACGGTGAATTCGTAACCGAGATCGATGTCGACGGTGATGGCCATGGTGTCTTTGTCTCCTGCGTGTCAGTGATCGTCCTGTCCGGCCCACGGCAGCATCAGCGTGATGAGCAGCAGCTTGTCGAACTCGGGCTGGAAGCGGTCGATGATGTCCTGCGGATGCGGGCACAGCCTGCGGTCGGTGATGAGGCCGAACTGCACGCCGCCGCCGTAGCTGAGGATGCTCACACCCACACCCACGCTGCCCGAGGCCGGCACCCAGAACATGGTCTGGCGCAGCGTGCTGCCGCACAACTTGAGCGCCACGGCAGGGCCGGGCACGTTGGTCATCACCGCGGTGGTCTTTTTCGCGAAGAGGTTCAGCACCGCGTCCTGCACCGGCTTGATGAACAGGCCGGTCATCGACAGGATGGCAAAGGCCAGCAGCGGCTGGTAACTGCCCTTCAACTCGTTCATGCGCTGACGCACGGCGTAGACGCGCTGGATGGGGTTGTCGATGCCGATGGGCAGCACCAGCGGCGCCAGGCCGAAGCGGTTGCCCAGCTGCCAGGCCTTGTCCAGCGGGCGCAGGTTCACCGGCACCATGGCGCGGATCTCCTTGCCCGCCGGGTCTTCGCCACGCTCGCGCAGGTACTGGCCGATGGCGCCGGCCGCGCAGGCCAGCAGCACGTCGTTGACCGAACAGCCCAGGCCCTTGCCGATGAGCTTCACGGCGTCCAGCGGCAGCGGCTCGTTCCAGGCCACCACCTTCTTGCCTTCGGGCTTGCCCTTCAGCTGCGTGGGCGAGTCGTCGGGCATCAGCGCCATGGCCGCCACGTCCTGCACCACCTGGTAGCCGGTGCGCGCCATGTCCAGGCTGCTCAGCAGCGGCTGCTGTGGGTGCGACAGCATGTCCATGGACTTGGCGATGCCGTCGCCGTACATGCCCAGTGCCTTGACGGTGATGTCGGTCAGCGGCTTGAGCACGGCGTCGGCCAGCCAGTCGTGCTCTTCATGCTCGGTCGGCAGCTTGCGGCGGCGCTTGGGCGGATCGCTGCCGCCGTCGGTGATGGACAGCACCACCGATACCAGCGCGATGCCGTCGCCGATGCAATGGTGGATGCGCACCACCACCGCCGAGCCGCCTTCGTAGTCTTCGATGAAGTGGAACTGCCACAGCGGGTGCGCGTGGTCCAGCGGCGTGGTGGCCAGCTCGCCGCACAGGGCCTGCAAGGACTCGCGCTCGCTCTGGCCCTTGTGCCGCTGCAGCTTGGCCGGCACGACATGGCGTTCGATGTCGAAGGTTTCGTCGAAGACCCAGTGCGCGCCGATCGGATCCTGCACCGCCTTCTGGCGGAAGCGGTCGTACTTGAGCAGCTTGTCGGCGATGCGTTCGCGCACGGCAGCCAGGGTGAGCTTGGGCGTGAACAGCCACACGCCGACGATCATCATCAGGTTGACCTCGTTGTCCATGCGCAGCCAGGCGGTATCGACACGCGACATGCGCTCGGCGGCAAGGGGCATGGGAGGGGCTCCTGGAAAGGCGTGAAACGCCTGGATACGGACTGGGCGGGCCGGCCGACGATGCTGGGTAACATCAGCCCCGTCAACCAAGGATTTTCACCCACGGAGCACGCCGCATGGCCAACCCGAAAGCCACCTTCGAGCAGGCCGTTGCCGACAGCAAGCAGCTGCCGGAGAAGCCTGACAACATGACGTTGCTGAAGATCTACTCGCTCTACAAACAGGCCACCGAGGGCGACGTGGAAGGCAAGCGCCCCGGCTTCACCGACATGGTGGGCCGCGCCAAGTACGACGCCTGGGCCGCCGTGAAGGGCAAGAGCAGCGACGAGGCCATGCAGGACTATGTTGACCTCATCGAGTCCTTGAAGTAGTCCGCCCGACCTTGATCAACATCCACCGACGCGGCGCGCTGCGCCACCTGTCCGCGGCCGCCGCCGCCATGCTGGCCGGGCCGGCGCTGGCGCAGGGCGAGCGGCGCATCGTGCTGGGCCAGTCGTGTGCGCTCACCGGTGCGGCCGCCCAGCTGGGCATCCAGATGAACCGCGGTGCGCGCATCTTCTTCGACCGCCTGAACGCCGAAGGCGGCATCGGCGGCCGCACGGTGGAGATCAAGGCGCTGGACGACGGCTACGAGCCCGGGCGCTGCGCTGCCAACACCGAAACGCTGATCAACAAGGAAGGCGTGTTCGCGCTCTTCGGCTACGTGGGCACGCCCACGTCGCTGGCGGCGCTGCCGCTGGTGAATGCGGCGGGCATCCCCTTCTTCGGCCCTTTCACCGGCGCCGAGGCGCTGCGCGAGCCCTACAGCCGCAACGTCTTCCACGTGCGCGCGTCGTACTACGACGAGACGGCGCTCATCGTGCGGCAACTCACCTCGCTGGGCCTGAAGCGCATCGCGGTGTTCCGCCAGAACGACAGCTACGGCCAGGCCGGTCTCGACGGCGTGCAGCGTGCGCTGAAGGCGCTGCAGCTGCAGCCCACCGCGGTGGGCCTGGTGGAGCGCAATTCCACCGATGTGGCCGCCGCGGTGAAGGCCATCGTGCCGGGCGCGCCCGACGCCGTGGTGCAGATCAGCGCCTACAAGAGCTGCGCCGCCTTCGTGCGCGAGGCGCGCAAGGCCGGCTACGGCGGCACCTTCTACAACGTCAGCTTCGTCGGCACGCAGGCGCTGGCCGACGAACTGGGCAAGGACGGCCTGGGCGTCGTGGTCAGCCAGGTCATGCCGTATCCATTCAGCACCACCACGCCGATCTCGCGCGAGTACCTGGAGGCCGTGAAACGCGCCGGTGGTGACGCCACGCCGAACTATTCGAGCATGGAGGGTTATGTCTGCGCCAAGGTCTTTGCCGAAGGGCTGCGCCGCGCCGGCGGCAACCTCAGCCGCGAGGCATTGACCAACGCGCTGGAGGGTTTGCAACGCCTCGACGCTGGCGGCTACACGGTGAGCTTCTCGCCGCGCAGCCACCGCGGCTCGACCTTCGTGGAGCTGTCGATGCTCACTGGGGATGGCAAGGTGCGCCGCTGAGGCGGCGCGTGGCAAGGTGCGCCGCTGAAGCGCCCGAAACGCCCTATTTCGCCGCCAGCGCCTTCTCGATGCTGGCCACCAGCGTCGGGTTCAGCGGCGTGACATTGCTGTCGTAGCTGGCGATGGCCTTGCCGTTGCGGTCGATCAGGTACTTGTGGAAGTTCCAGCCCGGCGCCTTGCCCGTGGCCTTGGTGAGCTCGGCGTACAGCGGGTTGATGTTCGCGCCCTTGACCACCGTCTTGCCGAACATCGGGAACTTCACGCCGTAGGTGTTGAAGCAGAAGTCGGCGATGTCCTTGGCGTCCTTGGGCTCCTGCTGGCCGAAGTCGTTCGACGGAAAACCCAGCACCACCAGCCCCTGCGCGGCGTACTTGCCGTAGAGCTTTTCCAGGCCTTCGTACTGCGGCGTGAAGCCGCAGTAGCTGGCGGTGTTGACCACCAGCACCACCTTGCCGGCGTACTGGCACAGAGCCTGCGGCTTGTCGTCCTGCAGGCGCGGAAAGCTGTGGTTCAGCAGCGCCGGGCACGACGCGGCGGGCGCCGCGGCCTGGGTCAGTGACGCGGCTGACGCCGCGGCCTGGGCCAGCGCGGGCGCGGCAGGCAGCAACAGGGCGGCAACGCTCAAGGCGGCAAGGGCGAACTTCATGGGGCACATCCTGCGAAGGTGACTAACCCGTGATGGTGCCACCCACGGCCGCCTGCAGCCGCTGCAGGGTCATGGGCCACGGCGTCTCCAGGTCGTCGCGCACCCAGGCCGCGCCTTCGAAGGCCGCTTCGGCAAAGTACACGCTGCGCGTCACGCCACAGGCGATGCCGGCCGAGCGCGCGGCTGCCAGGCCATGGGGTGAATCTTCCAGCGCGAAGGCCTGGTGCGGCATCACGCCCAGCCGCTGCAGCGCGAGTTCGTAGGCTTGCGGGTGGGGCTTCTTCAGTGGCGCGTCCTCGGCGCACACCACGGCGGCAAAGCCATGTTGCCACTCGGCCCCCAGCAGGCTGGCGAACAGCGCGTCGACATTGCTGCGGCTGGTGGTGGTGGCCACCGCCAGCCGCACGCCAGCGGCGCCGCATTCGGCCATCAGCCGCAACACGCCCGGCCGCGCGGCGATGCCGCGATGGGCCACCAGCCCAGCATAGAGGGCGTTCTTGCGTGCGTGCAGTTCGCGCGCCAGCTTGTCGCGCCCGGCCGCTTCGGCCGGTGCATCGAGGCGTCCTTGCATGTCGTGCAACAGGCGTTCACGGCCGCCCGCGACATTCAGCAGTTCGCCATAACGCGCCACGTCCCAGTGCCAGGGCAGGCCCAGGGCCTCGAATGCGGTGTTGAAGGCGATGCGGTGGCCGTCGCGCTCGGTCTCGGCGACCGTGCCGTCGACGTCCCAGATCAGCGCCTTCACGGCCATGGACCTAGAGCGCGTTCAGCGCACGCTGCCGACGTTCCATCATGCGCCAGATGAAGGGCGTGAAGATCAGCTGCATCGCCAGTTCCATCTTGCCGCCGGGCACCACCACGGTGTTGGCGCGCGACATGAAGCTGCCGTTGATCATGTTCAGCAGGTACTGGAAGTCGATGCCCTTGGGCTTGGCGAAGCGGATGACGACCATGCTCTCGTCGGGCGCCGG
>JANNFE010000231.1:0-6467 GCA_031379415.1 Betaproteobacteria bacterium
GTGTCGAGGAAGACCTGCAGGCGCGAGGCGCTGGTGAACGGCAGGCCGATGAAGATGCAGGCGCTCCAGCAGCAGCACGGCGGTGGTGTCGAGTTGGGCCTCGCGACCTTCTCTTCCATCATCGCGGCGATGCCCGGCGCCAGGCCAGCACCGCTGCGCCGCACAGCAGGCCGGCCAGCGCCCCGGTGGCATGGGCCAACGGCGCGGTGGCGATGTCCCAGCCGCCGCCATGGCGCAGCGGCGCGCCCCAGGGTTCTTCCAGCAGCAGCTTGATCAGCAGCCCGGCGCCGATGGCCGCGCCCAGGGCGCGGCGGCGGCCGGTCTCGCGCCGGACCAGCGCGAGCGCGGCCACCGCCACGCCGGCGTGCAGCACACCCGACAGGCCGCCGTAATGCGCCAGAGCGGGCTGCACGAGCAGGCCCAGCTGGGTGAGCGGCCAGGCCGCGGCCCAGGCGGCGGTGAAGCGCGCCGGCAGCCTGGCCGCCAGGCCCAGCGCGGCGAGCACCAGCGCACCGCTCAGATTGGCCGCCAGGTGCAGCGGGCTCCAGTGCACGAAGGCGGCGGTGAAGGCGCGCCAGGGTTCGCGTGCGGCGAGCGCCGGCTGCCAGTCGAGCAGCGCCGCCGGCAGCGTCCAGGCCAGCAAGGAGCCCGCAGCCAGCAGCGCGGCCAGCGCCGCCCAGGTGGCGCCGGGGCGCTTCAAGCGAAGACGCTGTGCCAGAGCGCCAGCACGGCCGCGCGCGGCGCTGCGTAGGCCTCGGGCGCGAACTGCGTCGGCTGTTCGTCCAGGCGCGCACGGTGCTGGGCGCGGCGCAGTTCGCGGTAGGCGTCGGCCGCGGCGCGGCCCACGCCGGCGGGCAGCAGGCCGGCGTGCTCGGCGCGCTGCAGCAGCGCGATGTTGCCGGCGTTGTCGAGCAGCGGCGGATGCGCGGCGCCATGCGCCAGCACCAGGTACTGCACGGCAAATTCGACGTCGACCATGCCGCCCGGGTTGTGCTTCACGTCGTAGCGCCCAGCCGGCACCGGCCGCCCGGCGCGCAGCTTCTCGCGCATGGCGCGCACCTCCTCGCGCAGCGCGTCGGGGTCGCGCGGCGCCATCAGCACGGTGCGGCGCGTGGCCTCGAAGCGCGCCATCACGGCCGGGTTGCCGGCGGCGAAGCGCGCGCGCGTCAGCGCCTGGTGTTCCCAGGTCCAGGCCGTGTTGCTGCCGCGGCCGGCCTGGTAGCGCTCGTAGGACTCGATCGAGGTCACGAGCAGCCCCGAGTTGCCGTTGGGCCGCAGCGCGGTGTCGATGTCGAACAGTTCGCCGGCCGCCGTGCGCAGCGTCAGCCAGGTGATGAGCTTGCGCACGAAGGCGGCATACACCTCCTGCGCGCGCTGCTTGTCTTGTTCATCGCTGTCGTCGTAGACGAACACGACATCGAGGTCGCTGCCATAACCCAGCTCCTTGCCACCCAGCTTGCCGTAGGCGATGACGGCCAGCCCCGGCAGCGGCCGGTGGCGCTGCTTCAGCCGCGCCCAGCACCAGCGCACCGTGATGTCGAGCAGCGTGTCGGCCAGCGCCGAGAGGTCGTCGGCCACCTCCTCGACGGTCAGCTCACCTTCGACGTCACGCACGAGGGTCCTGAAGACCTCGGCGTGATGGGCGCGGCGCAGCGTGTCGAGCAGCTTCTCCTCGTCGTCTTCGCCCGAGCGCTGCCAGCCGGCCACGCGTTCGTCCAGCTCCATGACCAGCGCCGGGCGGTCGAAGCGCTGGTGCAGCAGGCGCTGGTCGGCCAGCTCGTCGATGACACCGGGGTGGCGCATCAGGTACTGCATCGGCCAGCGCGCCATGCCCAAGAGGCGCAGCAGGCGGCGGTGCACCTCGGGCCGCTCGAGCAGCAGCGCCAGGTAGCTTTCGCGGCGCAGCAGCGGTTCCAGCCAGTCGATGAAGCGCGTGGCGCCGGCCGCCGAGCAGGCCTCGGCCTGCAGCGCCACCGCCGTCTTCTGCACCAGGCGGCCCAGGCGCAGGCGGCCTTCGTCGCGTAGGGCCAGCACGCGCGGCTGCTGCGCGAAGGCGCGCACGCGCGTGGCCAGTTCGGGCGGCAGGCCTTCGAGCAGGTCTTCGCTGTCGATGGGCTGCGGGCCGGGACCGCAGCTGCGGCAGGCACTGCGCGCGCCGTTCTCGCCGGTGGCTGCGGCGGCGCCGCCCTGGCCGTCGCGCAGCAGCGCGTCGAACTCGGCGGCCACCAGTTCGCGCACTTCCAGCAGCTGGTCGAGCATGGCGCAGGAATTCGGCCGCGCGGGCGGCGTGCAGCCCAGGCCCGGGCCGAGCTGCAGGCTGTGGGCGATCCAGATCAGGTCTTCGTCGGCGCCGGGCAGCACGTGGGTCTGCTGGTCGTCCAGGAACTGGATGCGATGCTCCACGCGGCGCAGCAAGGTGTAGCCGGCGGCGAGCTTGTTGGCGGTGTCGGCCTTCATCAGCCCGCGCGTGGCCAGGCGCTGCAGCCCCTTCAGCGTGCTGCGCGTGCGGATCTCGGGGAACTGGCCGCCGCGCACCACCATCATCAGCTGCACGATGAATTCGATCTCGCGGATGCCGCCGCGCGACAGCTTCACGTCGTTGGCACGCTCGGGCCGGCCGGCGGCGCGGCGCTGCGCCTCGTCGCGGATCTTGCGGTGCAACTGCCGCAGCCCTTCGAACACACCGTAGTCGAGATAGCGCCGGTAAACGAAGGGCGTGACCAGCGCACGCAGCGCCAGCGCGCTGCCGCTGGCCACCGCCGCGCGCGGCGCCACCACGCGGCTCTTCAGCCAGGCGAAGCGCTCCCACTCGCGGCCCTGCAACAGGAGGTAGTCCTCGAGCATGGCCAGGCTCACCGCGGGCGGCCCCGAGTTGCCGTTGGGGCGCAAGGCCAGGTCGACGCGGAAGACGATGCCGTCGTCGGTGGTCTCGCCGATCAGCGCGAACAGGCGCTTGGCGACGAAGCCGAAGTACTCGTGCACGGTGCAGCCGCGCGGACCGGTGGTGTGGCCTTCGTCGTCGTAGACGTAGATGAGGTCGATGTCCGATGAGACATTCAGCTCGCGCCCGCCGAGCTTGCCCATGCCGACGATCCACATCACCGCACGCTGGCCGCTCGCGGTGAGCGGCGCGCCGTGGCGCTCGTCGGCTTCGGCCTGGGCCTGCGCGAGCGCCAGCTCCAGCGTGGCCTCGGCCAGGAAGGTCATCGTGCGGGTGATCAGCTCCAACGGCGCGGCCTGCTCGATGTCGAGCACGGCCAGGCGTTCGATGGTCAGGTGGCGCGCCACGCGCAGGGCCGAAGCCAGATCGCGGCCGCCGTCGCGCAAGCGCTGCACCAGGGCGGTGATGCCGTCGTAGTCTGGAGCGCCCGGTGGCAGCAGGGGCAGGTCGGCCGCGTAGCGGCGGCGCACGCGCTGCACGAAGCGGCTGTGCTCGGCCAGGGCGCTCATCTCAACTCAACGTGCAAGGCCAAGCCAGGCCGCGGGTGCAGCCGGGGATCTTCAGCATCGTCGAACCCTCCGCGGTCATGCTTGTTCAGCGCCGCGTACTTCTCTGTGCTCTGGGGCGGCGGCTGGTGCGCGAGTGTCGTCGGGAAGCCATGGCCCACTGCGGCAGGGGGACATGGTGACTGAGCAGTCGCACAATGCAGCACGGTGCACCCTGGACGCTTCGCGTCGCCCCGCCGAGCGGGAATTCGCACTCGGGAAACCCTCGTTGCTCATGAAGATCGCCGCTGTTCAGATGGTCTCCACGCCCGACTGGCCGGACAACCGCGCCGCCGCCACGGCGCTGGTGTCGCAGGCCGCCGCGGCCGGTGCGCAGCTGGTGGCGCTGCCCGAATACTTCTGCCTGCTGGGCCGCAAGGACACCGACAAGCTGGCCCTGGCCGAGGCCCCGGGCGACGGCCCCATTCAAGACTTCCTGGCCGGCCTGGCGCGTCAGCATGGTCTGTGGCTGGTAGGTGGCACGCTGCCGCTGAAGACCGACTCGGCCGAGCAGGTGCTCAACCGCTGCTGCGTCTTCGCGCCCGACGGCCGCCTGGCCGCGCACTACGACAAGATCCACCTCTTCGCCTACGACAACGGCCGTGAACGCTACGACGAAGGCCGCACCCTGCGTGCCGGCGGCGAGCCGGTGGCCCTGCAGGCCAGTGCGCTGCGCGTTGGCCTGTCGGTCTGCTACGACCTGCGCTTCCCCGAGCTCTACCGCGCGCTGATGAGCCCGCCCTGCGACCTCCTCGTGGTGCCCGCTGCCTTCACCTACACCACCGGCCGCGCGCACTGGAAACTGCTGCTGCGCGCCCGCGCGGTGGAAAACCAGTGCTACGTGCTGGCCAGCGCGCAGGGCGGCACGCACGTCAACGGCCGCCGCACCTGGGGCCACAGCATGATCGTCGACCCCTGGGGCGAGGTGCTGGCGGTGCAGGCCGAAGGCGAAGGCGTGGTGGTGGCCGAGGTCGACCCGGCACGCCTGGCCCAGGTGCGGCAGCAGCTGCCGGCGCTGGCGCATCGGCGCCTGTAGTGCGGGGCCCACGCTTCGCCGCCGGCCTGTGCGTCGCTGCGCTGGCTGTCTTGATGGCGGGCTGCGGCGGTGTCTTCGACGACCTGCTGATCAACTGCATCGACTTCGACGGCCCCGAGTTCACCACCGCCCAGTTGCCCGCCGCCACGGTCGGCCAGAGCTACAGCACGCTGGTCACGGTGGACATCGCGCGCGAGCCCTACGACGACAGCTACGACTACCGCTTCGGCGTCGAAGGCCAGCTGCCGCCGGGCCTGGGCGTGCGGCAGAACCTGAGCCAGCGCCGGCTGGAAATCTTCGGCCAGCCGAGTGCCAGCGGCAGCTTCAGTTTCACGCTCACGGTGAGCGTGCGCGACCCGCGGCTGCCAGCCAATGTCGTGCCGACCTTGTGCTGGTACCGCGCCGAACGTTCCTACACGCTCACCGTCGCGCCAAGGCCCTAGCGCCCGCCGAACATCATGCGCCGTGCCAGCCAGCCCTTCACGGGCGGCAGCGCGTCCAGCGCTGCCAGTCCCAGCCCGCGTGCCGTGGCGGCGCCGGGCAGCTTCCAGGTGAAGCTGCGGGCCAGGAAGTCGGTGGTGGCGATCATGCTCCAGCGGTCTGCGGCGCGGGCCCATTCGGCGCGGCGCAGCGCGGCATCGAGGTCGTCGCTCCAGCGCAGCACAGACACCAGCTCATGCGCGTCGCGCAGCCCCAGGTTCAGGCCCTGGCCGGCCACCGGGTGCAGGGTCTGCGCGGCGTTGCCGATGCGAACCGTGCGGCCGTCGACCAAGGTGCGTTCGGCGTTGAGGCCGAGCGGGAACTCCTTCAGCGGCGTCAGGCTGCTCAGCCGGCCGGCGGCGGCCGGGAAGATGGTGTTCAGCACGGCCAGGCGTTGGGCCTCGTTCAGCGGGCGCACGGGGTCGGCATCGCTGCGCACGCACCACACCAGCGCGGCGCGCGCATGGCCGTCGGCGGCGGGCGGCAGCGGCAGCAGCGCGGCCGGGCCCTGGCGCGTGAAGCGCTCGAAGGCCATGCCGGGCGTGGCGCCTTCCAGCGTGGCGGAGCCCACCCAGGCGGTCTGGCCGTAGTCGCGCGCGATGGCCTTGCGGGCTTGCTCCGCGAACACACCACCTTCGGCCACCACCGCCAGGTCGAAGGTCTCGGCGGTGCTGGCGTCGACCTCCACGCCGCCGGGCACCGGCTTCAGCGCCTTCACGGCGCTGCCGAAGCGCGTGTGCAGGCGATCTGGATGTTCGGCCGCCAGCGCCAGCCAGGCCGCCTGCAGCGGCGCCAGCAGCGCGCCATAGGGCAGCACCGCGCCGAGCTGCGGCACGCCCAGGTCGGCGGCGCGCAGGCGCAGCTCGGCCTGGCCCCAGCTGGGTGGCTGTTGCGAGACATGCACTTCGGTGATGGGCTGCAATGCCGCTGCCGGCCAGGCGCCCAGCCGCTGCAGGAACTGCACGCTGCCCAGCGACAGCGCCAGCGTGCGCGGATCGCCCGCCACGTCGCGGTCGGCCGGCCGCGCGTCGTACAGCGTCACCTGGGCCTGCGGCAGCAGCCTGGCCGCGTGCAAAGCCAGCGCCAGCCCCACCGGGCCGGCGCCCACCACCGCGATCTGCCAAGCCGTTCTGTTCATCGTCGTGTCCTGTTACCGCCTTATTATTCGCCGCATCATCCTGCAGGGAGAGCGGACCATGGCGCTGATGGACTTCATCAAGAAACAGTTCATCGACATCCTGGAATGGACCGAGGCCGGCGACGGCACGCTGGGCTTCCGCTACCCGATGGCGGGCAATGAAATCCAGTACGGCGGCAGCCTCACCGTGCGCGAAAGCCAGGTCGCCGTGTTCGTCAACGAAGGCAAGGTGGCCGATGTCTTCGGCCCCGGCATGCACAAGCTGACGACGCAGACGCTGCCGGTGCTGACCTACCTGAAGAACTGGGACAAGCTGTTCCAGAGCCC
>JANNFE010000243.1:0-3329 GCA_031379415.1 Betaproteobacteria bacterium
GCCAGCGACGCCGAAGTGCGGCGCGCCATGGACATCTGCGTCGACAACGCCAACCGCGCCATCTACAACGCGGCCAACTCCAACCCGCAGTACGCCGGCATGGGCACCACGCTGGTGGTGGCCGTGTTCCGCGACGACCGCGTGCTGCTCGGCCACGTGGGCGACTCGCGCTGCTACCGGCTGCGTGGCGGCAAGCTGCAGCAGATGACGCGCGACCATTCGTTGCTGCAGGAGCAGATCGACGCCGGGCTCATCACGCCCGAGCAGGCTGCGTTCTCGGCCAACAAGAACCTCGTCACGCGCGCCGTGGGGGTGGAAGACAGCGTGCTGCTGGAGAGCCATCAGCATGACGTGCAGCCCGGAGACGTGTTCCTGATGTGTTCGGACGGCTTGTCCGACATGCTCGACGATGCCGGCATCTTGCAGGTGTTGCAGGCGCACGACTCGCTGGAAACAAGCAGTCGTGCGCTCATTGATGCGGCCAACGACGCGGGTGGAAAGGATAATATCTCCGTGATACTGGTGCGCGCTTCCGGCGGCGCGAGCGCGCCGGCACGGTCGTGGTGGCCATTCCGGCGCTAAAGTAGTGCTCATGGCGACAAGGGTCGCCGGGTACCGAACAGTGGCGCGCAACAGCGTCGCGGCTGGCAGCGGATTGAATCGAGGGCAGGCATGGGCAAGCTGGTGGTTTCGCTCGACGGTGTGGTCATCAAGGAAGTCCAGATCACGAAGGACAAGACCACGCTCGGCCGCCGTCCCTACAACGACATCGTCATCGACAACCTGGCCGTCAGCGGCGAGCATGCCGTGCTGCAGATGGTGGGGTCCGATGTCTTCATCGAAGACCTCAACAGCACCAACGGCACCTACATCAACGGCAAGGCGATCAAGAAGCAGCTGCTCACCCACAACGACACGGTCGAGATCGGCAAGTACAAGATCAAGTTCCTGGTCGACGAGTCGGGCGAGTACGAGAAGACGATGATCATGCGCCCGGGCAGCGCCGCGGCGCACGGCGTGCCGGCGGCGCACGCGGCCTACTCGGGTTCTTCGGCCAGTTCCAGCTTTGGTGGCCTGGGCGGTGCGCCGGTGGCGCCGGTGGCGCAGCCGGCGTCGATCAAGGTGCTCAACGGCGCGGCAGCGGGGCGCGAGGTCACGCTGACCAAGGTCGTCACCACCGTCGGCAAGCCGGGCGTGCAGGTGGCGTCGATCACCAAGCGGCCCAACGGTTATGCCTTTGCGCATGTGGAAGGCGCCACGCGGCCCAGCATCAACGGCGTACCGCTGGTGGGTGACTCGGTGCCACTGCGCAACGGCGATGTGATCGAGCTCGCCGGCACGCAGATGCAATTCATCTTCCGTTAGTCCGGACGCTTCGCGCCGGACTAACTCGGCGCGTTCGAGCGGACACTGCGTGCCGCTCAACTTGCCGCAAAGGCTCGGCGCGCCACCCTTTTCCCGTGATGGGGTTCACGCCTCGCTTGGCCTTCCCGCGCCGAGCGGATCAAATGCGATGGCGTGCCTTGCATGGCGGGACTGTGACAGTCAGCATGCACCCCCTGGCCGTCCTCCTCGGCTCCACGTTACTTGCCGCCCCATGCAGATCCGCGTCCTCGGTTGTTCGGGTTCCATTGCTGCGGGCAGCCGCACGACGTCGTTTCTGCTCGACGACGATGTGCTGATCGACGCCGGCACCGGCGTCGGTGACCTCACGCTCGACGAACTCGCACGCATCGACCATATCCTGGTCAGCCATTCGCACCTCGACCACGTGCTGGCCATCGGCCTGCTGGCCGACAGCGTGACGCGCCGCCGCCGCGCCGCCAACCGGCCGCCGGTGCAGGTGCACGCGCAGGCCGCCACCATCGCGGCGCTCAGGCAGCACGTCTTCAACGGCGTCATCTGGCCCGACTTCACGCGCCTGCCCGACTTGCAGAACCCTGTGCTGGCCTTCCAGACCATCGTCGTGGGCCAGGTGCTGCAGCTCGGCCGCCGCCAAGTGGAAGTGCTGCCGGCGCAGCACACCGTGCCCGCGGTGGGCTATGCGGTGCTGGGCAGCCGCGGCGCCTGGGTCTTTACCGGCGACACCGGGCCCAACCCGGCGCTGTGGCAGCGCCTGCAGCATCTCAGCGTGGCCGCGCTCGTCATCGAGACCGCCTTCCGCGACGACGAACATGCGCTGGCCAGCCTCAGCCAGCACCTGTGCCCGTCGCAGCTGCAACGCGAACTCGAAGGTCTGGCGGCGCCGGCCGAGGTCTACATCACCCACATCAAGCCTGGCGAGGTGGACGCCGTGATGTCCGAGATCGGCGCCCAGCACAGCCGCCACCACATTCGCGCCCTGGCTACCGGCCAGGTCATCTCGCTGGCCGACTGAAGCGGGCGTTGCACCGGGTGACGTTTTGCGTCAGCTTCGGTCGTTGCGCGCCCGCCAGCACGACGCCAGGATGACCAAGTTTGTCAACCGCCGTGCAGCAGGTCACGGAAAGCAGCTTGAAACCGCCTGGCACGCACCCTGCATTCGTGGGGGTGTCTTCTCACCTCCCCCACCCCGCCCCCTAGGAGTCTTATCCATGAAGCGTGTCCAACAAGGTTTCACCCTGATCGAACTGATGATCGTCGTTGCGATCATCGGCATCCTGGCTGCCGTCGCACTGCCGGCCTATCAGGACTACACCAAGAAGGCCAAGATGTCGGAAGTCGTGCTGGCTGCTTCGGCCTGCCGCACCACGATCACTGAAGTCATCCAGACGACCACCAGCTCCGTGCTGCCGGGCAACGATGGTTGGGGCTGCGAGTCGGCCTCGTCGCCCAGCAAGTACGTGGCTTCGGTGGCTACGACCGGCACGACCGGCCGCATCACGGTGACGGCGCAAGGCTTTAACGACGCCAATATCGATGGCAGATTCGTTACGCTGATTCCCCAGATCAACGGCGCTGACGTGACTAACGCTGACATCGGCAAGCCCGTGTCGTCGTGGCTCTGCGGCTCCACCGCCAAGGGCACGTCCGCCGAAATCCTGAAGTTCCTGCCGGGTTCGTGCAAGGGCTGATGAGGACCTAGTCCTCGCATGATGGAAACGGCGGCTGCACAGCCGCCGTTTTGCTTTCCGGCGCAATACGCTGCGTGGCCCGTGGTCGGGCACCCATCCTCTGGCGACACGTCATGAATCGACTCACGGCCCCAGCGGCCACCAGCATGCTCGGCACCGACACCCCGGCAGACCGCATGCCGCTCGTGCTGGCAGTGCTGGCCCTGGTGCCCGCCGCCTGGCTGCTGCCGAACCACTATCCGCCCTGGTTGTCGTCGTGGTCGGAGTGCTGGGCGC
>JANNFE010000275.1:0-29900 GCA_031379415.1 Betaproteobacteria bacterium
GCTGTAGGGCAGGATGGCCTGGGCGTCCCGTGCGGCGATGGCCGAAAGGCGCGCGGCGATGTCGTCGAGCGCCACGTCCCAGCCCACCGGCTCGAACTGCCCGGCGCCTTTGTGGCCCACCCGCTTCAGCGGCTGCAGCACGCGTTCCGGGTGGTAGCTGCGCTCGGCATAGCGGCTGACCTTGGTGCACAGCGCGCCGTGCGTGGGCGGGTGGTCGGGGTCGCCGGCCACGCGGATGACGCGGCCGCCCTGCACGGTGACGTGCAAGGCGCAGGTGTCGGGGCAGTCGTGCGGGCAGGCGGCGCGCACGACGTGGCTGTCTTCGGGCGTCTCCGTGGGTGTGGCATTGGCAGGCATCACGGAACTGTGCCATAGCCGGGGCCGCCATTGCGGCCCGCGGCACAACGCCCGCACAACGCCCGCACAACGCCCGCATAACGCCCGCGTGACGCCTGCGGCAGCAGACTGCGTGGCGATGAAACCCTTACTCGTCAGCCTCATGGCGCTGCTGGCCACGGCAGCTGCCGCCCAGGGCCTGTTGCAGCCCGGCATGAGCCCCGTCGTCACCTGGGACCCTGACATCGTCTACGGCGGCATCGCCCGCACGCCCACGGCGCGGCCCATGACGGCGGCCGAGCTGAAGCTGTCGCGTGAACGCGCCGAGCGCTTCTTCGACGCGCTGAAGACCGCACCGGTGTTCGCGCAGCCCGAGCGCCATGTCACCCACCTTGACAGCTGGGTCACCGTCGCGCCCGAAGGCGTGCTGGTGCAGCAGAGCGTGGCCTACTGGACACGCCCGGCCGACGCCCGCCGCCGCGCCGACGGCGCCTTGTGGGGCGTGATGGGCGGCGTGCACGAGCTCATCTTCACCTATACCAACAAGCCGCCGAACGCCGCCAACCTGGCCGAGCGCGAGCACAACGCCTTCCAGCGCCAGATCGGCCTGGTCGAGTCGCACAAGGGCAGCTTCGTCGAGCCGCGCGTTCACGGCCAGGTCGGCGGCGGCACCGTGTACGGCGGCTACTTCATCGCCACGCGTGACGGCCGCCCGGCCCTGCTGCCGGCAGCATTGGCTACGCTGCTGGACGTCGACATCGCCATGCTCAAGAAGCGCGTGGCCGACAACGAGCGCGGCTTCGCCAGCGCGCTGCGCGAACTCGACGCGTCGATGACGCCTGATGCCGTGGCCGCGCGCCGCGCCAAGCGCGCAGCCGCCTGGGAGAAGGAGACTCGCGACCCCACCGCCATGGCCCAGCGCCTGGATGCCGCCGCGCGCACCGACGAAGCCGACCACGAACGCCAGAAGGCCTACCGCACGCCGCCACCCACGCCCGACCCGCGCAACGTGCACTGGGGCCCGCGCCTGGCGCTGCAGGCGCTGGAGCAGCAACTCGCCGCGCTCGACGCCACCGGCCGCCAGGCGCAGGGCTGCGGCCACACCGACCCCGCCTTCCCGGCCGACCTGGCCGTGCGCTGGGCCGCCGTCGGCGCCGGTGCGCCAGCCGGCTGCCGGCCCATGGTGCGCATCCGCGACGACCTCGTCGGCTCCGGCAAGCCCGAAGACATCCGCATCTTCATCGCCTGGCTGGGTGAAGAACACTGCGGCCAGGCCTGGGGCGGCGCGCCGATGAAGCTGGTCAGCACTTCCTGCCCCCTCTTCATCCCCATGCTGCGCGACCTGGACTGGCCCGCGCTGCGGCGCAGCTTCGGCTGGAAGGATTCACCATGACCGCGTCACCCCTGTCGCGCCGACAGCTTCTGGCCTGCGCAGCCGCCACCCTGGCCCTGCCGCCAGCGCGCGCCGCCTTGCCCGCAGGCGGCGCCAGCCTGAACCCGCCGCCGGGCTTTGCCCCTGTCAACGCCAGCGGCAACCCGCTGGTCTGGGGCGCCACGCTCAAGCCCGAGCCGCGCGCCAACCATGGCGCGCGCTTCTTCGTCTTCCAGCCCGTGGCCCGCCCTGCGGGACCGGGTGGCCTGGCGGCGCTGTTCGAACGCGAGTGGCGCACCGAGTTCGGCGCCCTCGACCGCGGCCCCACCGTGGCCCACTACCGCGGCCGGCTGCCCGGTGGCGTGCCCGCCTGCTACATGGGCCGCTTCCTGGAACGCCCCGGCCAGGGCTCGATGTACGCCGTGCTCTACCTGCTGGACCTGGGTGACCGCGCCCAGCTCATCGGCGCCAGCGTGGCACCCGGCTGGGACGGCGTGAACTACCCGCCCGCGGTGGAAGACAGCGCCCTGCGCGCCCTGGCGCAGGCCTTGTTTCCGATGCTCGACAGCATCCGCCAGCCCGCAGGTCGCAGCGGCACACAGCCACTCTTCACGCGCGAGGACGTCGTGGGTCGCTGGGCTTACCAGAGCGGCGGCAGCGCCGGCAGCTTCGTCGACGCCAGCACCGGCGCGTCGCTCGGCACCGCGGTGCGCGGTGCCAGCGGCCAGCTGCGCCTGGGCGACGACGGCCGCTACGAAGACAACTTCGCGATGTACGCCTACAACCCCGCCACTGGCACCAATACCGGCCCACAGAGTCAGGGCCATGCCGGCCGCTGGGCCTTCGACGGCGAGCTCATCACGCTGCAGCCCGAGCGGCAGAACGGCCTGGACAACCGCCGCCGCGTGGCCGGCGTCGGCCGCCAGAGCGACGGCGGCCGCGTGCTGATGCTGCTGAACCCCGAAGGCGGCGCCTTCAAGCCGCTGCCCTGGGTGCCGGTGTGGGACCGCCACGACGGCGTGATGCGCTGGTACCGCGAAGTGGCGTGACGCGGCCATGCTTCATCATCCGCGCGTGAGCCCGAAGCCCGCACCGCGCGCCCGCACCCAGCAGCCGCTGCAACTGCGATTGCAACTGCACACCGACATCGGCGTGCACGGCGCCGCCGGACTGTTGCTGCCCCTGCGCGGCCGCGCGGCGGGGCTGCTGGCGCTGGTGGCCATCGAGCCCGGCATCAGCCGCCAGCGCGCCGCCGCGCTGTTGTGGCCCGACGCCGACACGCCGCGCAACAACCTGCGCCAGCAGCTGCTGCGCTTCAAGCAGGCGCTGGGGCGGGCCTTGATCGAAGGCGAAGACGCTCTGAAGCTGGCGCCTGGCGTGCAGCTCGCCACGGCGCCGCCTGGCGCCGAGTTGCTGGCCGACGAGACTGCGGGCGACGACGCCTTCGGCCACTGGCTCGCCCTGCAACGTGAACGCGAGCAGCAGTCCAGGCGTGCGCCGCTGCTGCAGGGGCTGGCCGAGGCTGAAGCCGCCGGTGATCTCGAAGCGGCCCTGCAGCACGCGCTGGCCCTGCAGCAGCTGGCGCCCGACGAAGAAGCAGCACAGGCCACGCTGATGCGCTTGCATTACCTGCGCGGCGAGCCTGCCGCCGGCCTGGCCGTGTTCCGGCGCCTGCAGGGCCTGCTGTTGGCGCAATACGGCACGCAGCCCGCTGCGGCCACGCAGCAACTGGCAGACGCGCTGGCGCGCAGCGGTGCCGTGGCACCGCAGCCGATGCCGCCTGCCACGCCGCTGCCGGTGGCCTTGAAACGGCCACCCGTGCTGGCCGGCCGCCGCGCCGAACAGCAAGCCGTGCAACAGGCCTGGGCGGCAGGCCAGGCCGTGCTGCTGGAAGGCGAAGCGGGGCTCGGCAAAAGCCGACTGCTCGCCGAGTTCACGGCCCCGCAACCCGGCCTGCTGGCCGCTGCGGGTCGGCCGGGCGACCGCGGCGCGCCCTACGCCACGCTGACCCGCTTGCTGCGGCCACTGCTGAACCCCGGCATCGGCACACTGCCAGCCGAAGCGCAGCGCGCGCTGGCGCACATCGCCCCGGCCACCACCGCCCAGGACCCTGCGTTGCGCCCTGGCGAGCTGCAGGCCGCCGTGGCCGATCTGCTGCGTGCCGGCGCCGTGCACACCCTGGCGCTGGACGACCTGCACTTCGCCGACGACGCCACGCTCGACCTGCTGGCCGGCCTGGCCGCCGCCGACACCCCCGTACAGCACTGGCTCTTCGCCCAGCGCACTGCCGAAGCCTCGGCCGCCGCGCAGGCCCTGCGCGACGCGCTGCTGGAGCTGCAACGCCTGGCCATCGTCGTGCTGGCGCCGCTGGACGCCGCCGCAGCGACCGAGCTCGTCGACGCGCTGGCCCTGCCGGGCGTGCACGGCCCGGCCATCGCCCTGGCACTGGTGCGCCACACCGGCGGCAACCCGCTGTTTCTGCTGGAGACCATCAAGCAGGGCCTGCTCGACGGCAGCCTGGCGCGTGGCGAACTGCCGCGGCCGGCCAGTGTGGGCGCACTCATCGAGCGGCGGCTGCAGCGCCTGAGCGAACCCGCGCTGGCGCTGGCCCGCGTGGCGGCAATCGCCGGTGTCGACTTCAGCATCGAACTCGCCGAGGCCACCATCGGCGTGCGGGCCGTGCAATTGGCCAGCGCCTGGGACGAGCTGCAGTCGGCCCAGGTGCTGCGCGACGAGTCCTTTGCGCACGACCTCGTGGCCGACGCCGTGCTGCGGGGTGTGCCGGCCGTGGTGGGGCGCCGCGTGCACGGGCAGTGCGCGACCTGGCTGCAGGCGCATGGCGGTGAGCCGCTGCGCCTGGCCTGGCACTGGCACCACGGCGGTCAGCCCGTGCTGGCGGCGTTAGCCTTCGAGCAGTCGGCCGCGCGCGCCGCCAGTGCCATGCGGCGCTGGGAAGAAGCCGAGCTCTACCAACATGCGGCCACCGCCTGGGCCCAGGCCGGCCGCCAGCCCGAGCAGTTCGAGGCCCTGGCCAGCCGCGTCGACGCGCTGACCCGAGTCGACTTCGGTCCGGTCGCTCTGCAAGAAGCGCAAGGCCTGCACGCGCAGGCGCAGACCGACACCCAGCGCCTGCGCGCGGCGCGCAGCGAGATCGACCTGCTGGCCAACCGCGGCCAGGCGCCGCTGGTCATCGAACGCGGCCTGCAGGCGCTGGAACTGGCGCGGCGCCTGAACCTGCCCGATGAACAGCTGGCGCTGTCGGGCCCGGTGGCCGGCTGCCTGACGCAACTGGGCCGCGCCGACGAAGCCAACACCCTGTTGATGGCGCTGCGGCCCTGGATCGAGGCCCATGCCCAGCCGCTGCAGAAGCAGGTCTGGCTGGGCTACCTGGCCACGGCGCTGGTCGACCTGGGGCGGCTGACCGAGTCCATCCAGCTGCGCGAGCAGCAGCTGGCCATCGCCGAACAGCAGGGCGTGGCGGCCATTGCCGTGCTGGCGCACAACCACATCGGCGTCGGCCATGGCGCGATGGGGCGGCCGGCGCTGGCGGTGCAGGCATCGCGCCGCGCCGTGCGCCTGTGCGAAGACATGCCCGGTGACGCCACCCGCACGGCGCTGGCCCGCGCCACGCTGGCGCGCCATCTGCTGGACGATGCGCAGTTCGGCGAGGCCATCGCCATCCTGCAGGAGGTGCAGCCCTACTTCGAAAGCGCCGGCTCGCGCTACTGGGCCGAGGCCACGGCCCTGACGCTGGCCGCGGCCTGGCTGCGCATCGGCCAGCCAGCGCGCGTGTGCCTGCCCCAGCGCGACGACGAAGACCTGCCGCGACGCCTGCGTGCACAGCGTCGCGTGCTGCAGCTGGAGCTGGCGCAACTCGGCGCGCCCGCACCCCAGCCCGCGCTGGCCGACGCCGCCCGCGCCGTGATGAACGGCGACCTGGGCCCGGCCCTGCTGACGCGCGTGGCCGCGCTGCGCGCCGACAGCGACGAGGCCGCTTACACCGAAGGCCTGGCGCTGGCCGAACGGCTGCGGCGGCAGGAGCGCAGCGGCGCCGAAGCCGCCGCCCTGGTCTGGCACCTGCGCGCCGCCACCCGGCTGGGCCACCACGACGCGGCCTGCGCCGCCGCCCACCGTGTGAGCCAGCTGCTGGCCCGTGACATCGCGCCCGAGGCCATGTACCGCGGCGAGGCCTACCTGCACTGCTGGCAGACCTGGGCCGCGGCTGGCCAAGAAGCGGAAGCGCACGCGGCCTTGCAGGCCGGCGTGGCCTGGGTGCAGCAGCGCGCATTGCCGCACGTGCCGCCGGCCTTCGTCGATGCCTTCCTGCACCGCCAGCCGGTCAATCGCAGCCTGCTGCTGGCCTGGCGCCGAACGGCATAAACTGGGTTGACCACCCTTGCGGTCATCCGCGACCCCCACGCCATGAACCTCATCGAACCCATCCTCGCCGACGCCGCCGCCGTCACCGCCATCCGCCGCGACATCCACGCCCACCCCGAGCTGTGCTTCCAGGAAGTGCGCACCGCCGACGTCATCGCCAAGGCGCTCACCGACTGGGGCATCCCCATCCACCGCGGCCTGGGCAAGACGGGCGTGGTGGGCATCGTGAAGAACGGCAGCAGCACGCGCGCCGTGGGCCTGCGGGCCGACATCGACGCGCTGCCGATGACCGAGCACAACACCTTCGCCCATGCCAGCAAGCACGCGGGCAAGATGCACGCCTGCGGCCACGACGGCCACACCGCGATGCTGCTGGCGGCGGCGCGGCACTTTGCGAAGCACCGCCACTTCGACGGCACCGTGTACCTCATCTTCCAGCCGGCGGAAGAAGGCGGCGGCGGCGCGCGCGAGATGATGAAGGACGGCCTCTTCGAGCAGTTCCCGATGGAGGCCGTGTTCGGCGCCCACAACTGGCCCGGCATGGCCGTGGGTCAGTTCGGCGTGAACCCGGGCGCCATGATGGCGTCGAGCAACGAGTTCACCATCACCATCCGCGGCAAGGGCAGCCACGCGGCGCTGCCGCACCTGGGCATCGACCCGGTGCCCGTGGCGGCGCAGATGGTGATGGCCTTCCAGACCATCATCACGCGCAACCGCAAGCCGGTGGACCCCGGCGTCATCAGCGTGACCATGATCCACGCCGGTGAGGCGCTCAACGTGGTGCCTGACTCGGCGCAGGTGCGCGGCACCGTGCGCACCTTCAGCATCGAGACGCTGGACCTTATCGAGCAGCGCATGAAGGTGGTGGCCGAACACACCTGCGCCGCCTTCGGCGCCACCTGCGAATTCAGCTTCAGGCGCAACTACCCGCCCACCATCAACCACGCCGACGAAACCGAATTCGTCAAGCGCGTGCTCGGCCAGGTGGTGGGGCCGGAGAACGTGCTGCCCTTCGAGCCGACCATGGGCGCCGAGGACTTCAGCTTCTTCCTGCAGGCCAAGCCGGGCTGCTACTTCATGATCGGCAACGGTGACGGTGCCCACCGCGAAGGTGGGCATGGCCTCGGCCCGTGCATGCTGCACAACCCCAGCTACGACTTCAACGACGAACTCATCCCGCTCGGCGCCACGGCCTGGGTGCGCATCGCCGAGGCCTGGCTGGCGCCGAAGTGAGCGTGAGCGCGTGCTTCGCGCAAAGTTATGCCGAAGCACGCAGCAAGTTCCTCGCCGCCGCCGATGCGGCGAAGCTGGACCTGCAGTCGCATCGCCACCCCTTGCTGGGCATGGACGGTGAAGGGCTGGCGATGGACGTGGTGCGCTTCGGCAAGCCACACGCTGCCGCCCTGCTGCTGATAACCAGCGGCTGCCATGGTGTGGAAGGCTTCTGTGGCTCGGGCGTGCAGAACGCGCTGCTCGCCGACACCGGGTTCCACGCCCAGGCGGCGCGGGCCGGCGTGGCCGTGCTCTACGTGCATGCGCTCAACCCCTGGGGCTTTTCGTGGTGGCGGCGCACGACGCAGGAGAACGTCGACCTCAACCGCAACTGGCTCGACTTCCACGCCCCGCTGCCGCACAACGCCGCCTACGACGCCATCGCGCACCGCCTGCTGCCGCCGCAGTGGCCGCCCACGCTGCTGAACGAGGCGGCCTTGCTGGCCTACGCCGCGTGCCACGGCAAACGTGCGCTGCAGACCGCCATCAGCGCCGGCCAGACCACGCACCCGCAAGGCCTGTTCTACGCCGGCCGCGCGCCGACGTGGAGCCAGCAGACGCTGCGCCATGTGCTGCAAGAGCACGGCCGGCGCTGCACGCGCTTGGCCTGGATCGACCTGCACACCGGCCTGGGGCCGGCCGGGCATGGTGAACGCATCCTGGCGACGCAGCCGGACGACCGCGCAGCGGCCGATCGCGCCCGTGCCTGGTGGGGGCCGGTGACCTCGGTGTACGACGGCTCCTCCCGCTCTGCGCAGCTCAGCGGGCAGATGTTCGCTGCGGCCTACCAGGAATGCCCGCAGGCCACCTACACCGGCATCGCGCTGGAATTCGGCACCGTGCCCCTGCGTGAGATGCTGAACGCATTGCGCGAGGACCAGTGGTGCGAAAACCGCCCCGAACTGCCGCCCGAGCGCCGCAGGGCGGCACGCCAGCGCATGCGCCGGGCCTTCTACACCGACACCGACAAGTGGAAGGCGCGGGTGGTCGAACAAGGCGTGCAGGCCGCGCAGCAGGCGGTGGCGGGGCTGGCCGGAAGCGGCTCCGGCCGGTAGAAGCGAGGGGCGAGGCCGGCGTGGCGGGGGCCACTCAGTCGTACTGGCCGGACAGGCCCTCGCGCTCGTCCCCGCCGTCGCCGCCCTCGAGCACGCGCTCAAGCGCAGCCGCCAGCTTCGCGTCCAGGCTGCGCAGGCGCTGCAGGTCCTGGCGCGCGCGCGTGGCGTCGCCCTGCTGCGCGAACAGCACGCCACGGTACATGTAGGCCTGCGCCAGGTCGGGCTTGAGCTGCAGCGCGCGGTCGTAGTGCTTCAGCGCGGCCGCGAAGTTCTGGCGCCCCTGCATGCGCAGCGTATACGCCAGGTTGTTGTGGGCCTCGGCCAGGCTCTCTTCGAGCGCCAGCGCCGCCTCGAAGCGACGCTGCGCAGCGCCGAACTGGCGCGTCACCAGCAAGGCCACGCCGTCGTTGTACTGCGCCACGGCACGCGCGCGGGCGCTGTCGGCGGGCACCGGCAGCGGGTCGGTCTCGGCGGCGGCGCTGGGCAACACCAGCGCCAGTTGAAGCGCCACCATCAGCGCCAACACCAGCGCCGCCACGACCCCGCCGCGCTTCAACGCATGACCGCCTGGCGCGCCAGTTGCGGACCCGGGATGCCGACGTCGGCCTGCGCCGTCTGCCGCGCCACCAGCTCAAGGTGCTCGCGCGCACGTTGCGCATTCCCGGCGCGCTCGGCGGCCAGCGCCGCGCCCGCCATGGCGCGCAGGCGCAGCGGCTCCTTGCGCAGCACGGCCTCGTATTCGGCCAGCGCGGCGCCGGCATTGCCGCGCTCGAGCAGTGCACCGGCCAGCAGTTCGCGCGCCGGCAACAGCGGGCCTGGCGTGACCACGTGCTTCTCGCTCGCGTCTTCGCGCTCGGCCGCCAGGCGCAGCCCCGCCAGGCCGTCGTCGACACGCCCGGCCTTGAAGGCTGCGAAGCCGCGCACGACGTCGATCTGGATGCCGATCTGCTCGACCCAGTAGCCGAGCTTCAGCTCGCCGGCGCGGTCACGCAGCCGCGCCAGGCGCGCCAGCTCGGCCTCCGTCGCCGCCGCGTCGCGCAGCACCGCCGCGCCCAGGGCGCGCGCGTAGGCATTGCTGGCCTCGGCCTGCGGGTACTTGGCCCAGGGGTAGGCGTCGGCGGCCGGCGCCAACGCCAGCGTGGCCGCGGCGGCCCAGTCACCGCGCTCCAGCACCAAGCGCGCCGGGATGGCGCCGTAGGCATAGGCGGCGGCGAAGTTGTCGGGGCGCCTGGCGATGGCCTGCGCGCTGTCGCGCGCCGCCGCTGCGGCACGGTCCTGCCCCATCTGCAAGTGGGCGTAGGTCATGTAGTCGTAGGCGTGCAGCGCATTCGGCCCGCTGGCCGTGTCGGCCTTGGCCGAAGCCTGGTTGGCGGCCACCGACGCGCCCCAGGCGCCCACGCGCGTGAAGATGTGCGAGGGCATGTGCTGCGCATGTGCCGCGGCCGGCGCGATCTTGCTGTAGCGCTCGGCCGCCGCCAGCCCGCGCGCGGCCAGCGGCGGGTAGTCGTAGCTGTGGATGAGGTAGTGCGCCGCTCCGGGGTGCTGCGGCTGCTTGGCGAACATCGGCTCCAGCAGCGTGGCCGCCTTGAGCTGGTTGGTGTACTGCTTGTCGGCCGGGTCGAAGTTGGCCGACAGCACCAGGCTGTACAGGATGGTGGCCTCGCTGTCGTCAGGGTGGGACTGGGCCACCTTCTCGAGCCCGGTCTCCAGCGCCTTGGCACGCGTGCGGTGGTTCAGCTTGTCGGCGTCCTGGAAAAAGGCCGACAGCGCGTCGACGTAGCCACGCTCTCGCGGCGTCGACAGACCGGCCTTGCGCGCCTGCTCCATCAGCTGGGCGCCGTCGGCCAGGGTCTTGGCCGAGACGTTGGCCGGCCAGACGAAGGGGTTGTCCAGCGAGGCCATGGCACGCGCCCAGTGCACCATGCCGCAGGCCGGGTCGGCCTGCAGCGCACGGTCCAGCGGCGCCTTGATCTGTTCCCAGGCGAAGGAGTGGTAGTAGGCCATCGCGAGGTCGAACTCGCGCTGTGCCGGCGCGTTGCAGCTCACCTTGAAGTGCACGTCACCGAGTTTGCCGTCGCTGTCGCCCTCGTGGGCGACAGCGGGCCAGAAGATGCAGCAGCCCGCCAGGGCCACCGCAGTGCGGATGTGGAGCAGGTCCATGACAGTTCCCCAGGTGTGCCGACAGGCCTCGGGATTGGGAAACTAAAGCGCGTTGCTGTCAACGGGCCAGGCTCAGGGTGCCCCGATCACCAGATACGCATTCACCGACCCGCCACTGCCACGCCCGATGCCCAGGAACAGGGGCCCCACCGGCGTCTCGCCACCCAGATAGACGGCCACCGACGTGAGCCAGCCGTCGCGCACCTGGCGCGTGTACGGGTGCGCCACCTTGCCGGCTTCCAGCGCCACGCCCAGGCGCAGGTCGCCGCGCAGGCCCAGCGGCGCGCGGCCGATGATGCGTTCACCGCGCACATGGCCGTAGGCCACTTCGTCGCCGATGAACTGTCCACTCGCAAAGCCCGTCATGTTCAGCAGCCCGCCCAGGCGCGCGGCGTCGGAAAGCGGCAGCTCGCCGCGCGGCGAACCGACCCAGGTGGTGCGCGTCGACACCACGAACTGCTGCCACGGCCACGAGGTGCGCACCTCCAGCGCGGCGCGCGCGTAGTCGCGTCGCTGCGACTCGTACCAGCTCGCCAGCACCGACCAGCCGCTGCGCGGAAAGTACAGCCGGTCGGCCTGCTCCAGGTCCAGCGCAGCCAGCACACCGCCGCTGGCGCGTTCCGACGCCGTGCCGGCCTGGGCCTGGAAGACGTCCACGCCAGTCTCGAGCCGGTTCTTCACCTGGGTCTCGCGCCAGCCCAGGCGCAGCTGGCCGAGCAGGCTGAAGTTGACGCCGGCCGTGAGGTCCAGCCGCGCCCGCGCGCTGCGGTACTCGGCGATGCGCTGCTCGCCGAAGAAGTAGTCGTTGCGGTCGCGCCGGTACTCGACCATGGCGTCGACGAAGTAGCGCTGGGTGCTTTCCAGCGGCTGGTAGAACTCGACGCTGGCCCCCGTGCTGCTGCCCAGTTCGCCCACCACCAGCAGCTCGCCACCCAGGCGGTTGAGCCAGGTCTTCTGGTAGCCGGCGCGCAGCAGGTAGGTGCTGCCCTGGCTCAGGTTGCTGTCCAGGCGCAGCGCCAGGCGCAGGTAGTCGGGGCCCCAGCTCTTTTCAATCGGCATCAGGCGCAGCACGTTGCGGCCCTGGCGGTTGAGCACGGTGTAGTCCACGCCTTCGTAGTGGCCGTCGCCGTAGGCGCGCAGCAGGTCGCGGTTGAGCGTGGTGGTGTTGAGCGGCGCGCCGTCGCGCTGTTCGACATAACGGCGCACGACCTCGGCGTTGACACGCGCCAGCCCGTCGATTTCCACCTCGTCGATGCGCGGCAGGTCGCGTTCGCGCACCGACACGCTGCGCTGCCAGGCGGCATAGGCCTCGGGCATCACGGCCAGCGCCTGCAGCCGCTCGGCCACCAGCTCGGCGGCGGCGCGGCCGCGGTCGGCAGCGGCAGCATGGCGGTCGAAGTCACCCGCGGTGATGTCGCCCAGGTCGGGCCGGATGTAGATGTCCTGCGGCGTCAGCGTGGCCACGCTGGCGCTGACGTTCTGCTCCGTCAGCAGCGCCACCATCTGCGCGGTGATGCTGAGCAGGCCCGTCACCTGCTCGGCCGGCAAGGGCGGCGAGCCCACGTTGACGGCGATCACCACCTCGGCGCCGCAGCGCTCGCGCACCTCGGCGATGGGCACGTTGTCGACCAGGCCGCCGTCCACCAGCTTGCGGCCGCGGTACGTCAGCGGCGCCAGCAGGCCCGGCACCGACATGCTGGCGCGCATGGCCAGCGTCAGGCTGCCGTCGCGCAGCACCACGCGTTCACCGGTGCCGATGTCGGTGGCGATGATGCTCAAGCGCAAGGGCAGCGTCTGCAGCTCGCGTTCGCCGGTGTCGGCACGCACCAGGTGGTTGAAGAAGAGCTTGATCTTCTGCCCGGCCACCACGCCCGGCGGGCTGACCGCGCCGCCGTTGACGAAGCCGGTCTCGCTGCCCGGCAGGAAGCGCTGCGACAGGCGCTTGTTGCGGAAGTTAAGCTCACCGAAGTCGGGGTTGTCCTGGAACAGGTCGCCCCAGTCGGCCTGCGCCAGTTCCCGACGCATCTCGCTCGGGCTCAGGCCCGCGGCCCAGGCGCCGGCGATGAGCGCGCCCATGCTGGTGCCGGCCACGCAGTCCACCGGCACGCGCAGGCGCTCCAGCACCTCCAGCACGCCAATGTGCGCGGCGCCGCGGGCACCGCCACCGCCCAACACCAGCCCGACCTTGGGGCGGGCGGGCGCGGCGCCGGCTTCAGCGGCCGCATGGGCCGGCGGCAGAAGGATCAGGGCCAGGCAAGGCAGCAGGCGACGCACAGGGTGAGGCATGCGCCCATTCTGGCCTGCGACCCTCAAGTCCTTGCGGGCATGGCCGATAGCCCATGGACCATGCACCCGTCCGTCGTCGCCACCCGCCTGCTGCGTTGCGCGCAGCTGCTGCTGGTGGGGCTGTGCCTGGCCGGCGGCGTGGCCGCGCAGCCCCTGCTCGTCGACGGGCGTGCTGCCATTCCCGCCTGGCCCGCCGTGAGCCTGCTGGTCGATGTACCGGGCGAACTGCGCGCCGATGAACTGGCCGGCCAGCCGCAGCGCTTCAGCCTGCCCCAGGGCACCGCAGGCAACCTGGGCCGCGTGGCCGGTGCGGTGTGGCTGCGCATCGCGGTGGAAGTGCCCGGCGGCCAGGTCCAGCGCCGCGTGCTGGAGATCGACTACCCGGCACTCAACCACGTCGAGGTCTACCAGTTCCACAACGGCCAGCTCACCGACCACCACCGCCTGGGCAACCAGCTGCGCCTGGCCGAGCGCGCCATGAGCTCGCGCACCCACGCCGTGACGCTGACGCTGCCGCCCGGTGACAGCCTGCTGCTGCTGCGCGTGCAGACGCGCAGTTCGGTGGTGCTGCCCATCACGCTGCGCACGCCCGAAGGCTTTGCCGACCATGAGTCGGGTTCCAACCTGGTGCTGGGCATCATCACCGGCCTGGGCCTGTGCATGCTGGTCTACAGCCTGATGCACTGGGCCAGCCTGCGCGACCCCATGTTCGGCGACTACGCGGCGCTGCTCGGCGGCAACCTCGTCTTCACGCTCACCCTGTTCGGCATCTCGGGCCGCTACCTGTGGCCCGACACGCCGTACTGGTCCATGCAGGCATCGCCGCTGGCCGTGCTGCTGGCCATCGCCGCGGGCACGCGCTTCATGCGCGCCGCGCTCGCCGTGCACGAGGTCAGCATCGCCATCCACCGGCTGCTGCTGGGCGTCGGCCTGCTGGCGGCTGGCGGCGTGGTGCTGGGTCTGCCCGGCGTGCTGGACTATGCCGTGCTGCAGACCCTGAGCATCGTGCTCGGGCTGTCCACCGGCCTGCTGGTGCTGCCGGTGGCCTTCGTGCGCGCGCGCCGCGGCGAGCGGGTGGCGGCCTACATCCTGGCCGGCTGGGCCTTCTACGTCTGCGGCTCCTTCACCACCGCCGGCCTGCTGCGCGGCTACCTGGAGCCGGGCTTCTGGACGCTCTACCTCTACCCCATCTCGACCATGATCGAGATGTCGGCCTGGATGGCCGCGCTGAGCCTGCGCGTGCAGAGCATCCACCGCAACGCCGACCGTGCGCGCGTCGAGACCGAGACCCTGCGCGCGCTGGCGCAGACCGACGCCCTCACCGGCCTGCCCAACCGCCGCGGCCTGCAGCACCACCTGGCGCACGCGCTGACCCAGGCCAGCCCCCACAAGCTGCTGGCCGTCTACCTGCTGGACCTGGACGGCTTCAAGCCCGTGAACGACCGCTACGGCCACGATGTGGGCGACGCCCTGCTGGTGGCCGTGGGCCAGCGCCTGCAGGCCCAGCTGCGCGGCAGCGACGTGGTGGCGCGCCTGGGCGGCGACGAGTTCGTGGTGCTGGCCAGCGGCCTGGCCGACGAGACCACCGCCCACGCCGTGGGCCAGAAGCTGCTGGCCGCCTTCGACACGCCCTTCGACGCCGCCGGCCAGGTCTGCGAGGTGGGCCTGACCGTGGGCTATGCGCTGGCGCCACTGGACGCCACGCAGGGCGAAGACCTCATCAAGCGCGCCGACGCCGCCATGTACGCCGGCAAGCAGGCCGGGCGGCGGCGGGTGCAGCGCGGCGGGCGCTCGCTGGCGATGGCGTGAGCCAGCGGCCCCCTATGATGGGTTGATGGGAGACGCAGAACAGGTCGAAGCCTTCATCGCGCGCTGGTCCGGGGTGACCGGCAGCGAACGCGCCAACGACCAGCTCTTCATCACCGAACTGTGCGGCCTGCTGGCACTGCCGCTGCCCGAACCGGCGCGCGATGACACGCGCGACAACGCCTGCGTCTTCGAGCGCCGCGGCGCCTTCGTGCTGGAAGCCAAGAAGGTGAAGGCGGCCAGCCACACCAAGGGCTTCGACGACGCGCTGATGCGTGCCCGCGCGCAGGCCGAGAGCGACGCCTGCGCCCTGCCCGCGGCCGAAGGCCGGGCGGCTCGCCGCCATGGCCGCTCATTCGATGCACAATGGGCGCTCATTCGAAGGAGTCGTGATGGCGATCGGCGCACGATCAACCCGGGCAGCACCCCGTGCACTGCCCAAGTCGTGGAGCTTCATCCACCTCTTCGACTTCGACCCCCTGCGCCAGGTGGAAGTCATCAAGCTCGGGCTGCCGGCCACGGTGGCGGGTGACATGGCCGCCCGCATGGGCATGAGCAAGGAAAGGCTCTACAGCACGCTGGGGCTGCCGCGCGCCACCGTGGAACGCAAGGCGCGCGAGTCGCGGCGGCTGTCGCCCGACGAGAGTTCGCGGGTGCTCGGCATCGGGCGCCTGGTGGGGCAGGCGCAACGCATGGTGGAAGCTTCGGGGCAGCCCCAGGGCTTCGACGCGGCGGCCTGGGTCGCCAACTGGCTGGAGCGGCCCCTGCCGGCGCTGGGCGGCATGAAGCCGGCGGCGTTGATGGACACCGCCGAAGGCCAGCACATCGTGGCCAACACGCTCAGCCGCGCGCAGTCTGGCGCCTATTCATGAGCGTCCTGCTCTGGCGCATCGGCTGCGATGCGCCAGACTGGGAAGCGCACGAACTGTCGGGCAAGGGCGCGCAAGCCACGGGCGGGCGCTGGAACCGCAAGGGCAAGGCCGTGGTGTATTGCGCCAGCAGCATTTCATTGGCGGTGCTGGAAACGGCGGTGCACATCGAGGCCGAAGACCTGCCCCTGAACCGCTACGTGGTGTGCGCGGAAGTGCCGGCCGACGCCTGGACGGCACGCACGGTGCACACGGCTGCGTCGCTGCCCGTGGGCTGGACCGCGCGGCCCGAAGGCAAGGTGTCGCTGGACATCGGCGACGCGTGGCTGGCCGGCGGCGTTTCGGCGCTGATGGAGGTGCCGTCGGTGATCGTCAACGAAGAGAACAACGTGCTCATCAACCCGCAGCACGCCGACGCAGCGCGCATCAAGGCCTGGAAAGTGCGGCCCTGGACCTTCGACGCGCGGCTGAAGCGCTGACCCGGCTCGGCGCTGGAGGCCAGCTACTGCATGAACCCGATGGGCTGCCGCTTCGCGCCGACCCCCGGCAGGTCACCCATCTCCAGCGCCGCGCGCCCCGCCAACCGCGCATTGCCGAAGGCCGTCATCCAGGCCCGCCGCATCTCGCGCGGCGCCATGCCGGCCAGGCGTTCGAGCACGGCTTCCGCTGGCACTTCGTCGAAGCGCTGGCCCCAGTCGTGCGCGGCCCGCAGCTGGCGGTACAGGCGCAGTGCGATCGCGCGCGCAGCGTCGGCGTCGGGGGCCTGAACCTCGAACACGTTCATGCGGTTGAGGATGGGCTCGGGGATGGCGCGCTCGTCGTTGGCGGTGGCCACCCAGATGACCTGGCTGGCGTCGATGGCGACTTCGGCGAATTCGTCGGTGAAGGTGCCGGCGGTGTCGTGCTCGAGCAGGCTGTACAGCGCGCCCAGCGGGTCATACGCATGTTCGGCGCGCGCCTTGTCGATCTCGTCGACCACCATCACAGGGTTGGCGTAGGCACCATCGACGAGCGTTTCGACCACCTTGCCGGGGCGCGCGCCCTTCCACTGGCTGCTGGCGCCGCTGAGCACCCAGCCCGCGGTCAGGCTGCTCATGCTGATGAAGCCCAGGCCGGTGCCCAGCAACTGCGCGATCTCGCGCGCGAAATGAGTCTTGCCGATGCCCGGCGGGCCCAGCAGCAGCATGGGCGTGATCTCCAGCGCGTCGCGGCTGTCCTGGCACAGCGCGAGCTGGCGCCTCACGTCGTCGAGCACTTCGTTGAAGTTGGGCATCTCGTCGTAGAGATGCTCCATCGCCGGCAGGCCACCGGGCTTGACCTGGAAACGCTCCGGGCCCTTTTCCAGCATGCGTTCGTAGGTGGCGCGCAGGTTCTCGTGTTCGCGCTGCGGCAGCTTGTCCAGCCTTTGCTCGACATCGCCCACGCGGTAGACCGACCTCATGCGTGCGATGGGCAACCCGTGCGGCGACGGGTTGGACACGGTGACCAGGCCGGTTTCAGCGCTCATCGAGGTGGGCTCCTTCACGGGTGAGGGATTCACGAAGCAGGTGCAAATTCAGTGGACCAAAGACTGCCACAAGCAGCGGGCAGATCAAAGCCGGGACAGCACCGCAATTCGGGGGACATGCGACAGGCAGAGGCAACTTTCGTGCAGCAAGTGACATGCCACTCATCAGCGCCAGCGGCACTCCATCCGCGCCGCGCCGCCGGCCGTCGCAAGACACTCGCCGCTTCAGGGGTCGCTGCCTAGAGTCCACCCCATCGACACCCCGCCACCCACCCAGGAAACCGCCATGAACACCGCCGCTGCCGCCTCCCGCCTGTCCTCGCTGACCCTGGCCGCCGTGCTCACCCTCTGCATGCTGGTGGGCGTGAATGCGCTGGCCGTCATGGACAGCCCGGCACCGCAGCTGGCTCAGGCCAGCACCGCGCGGGCCTGAGCCTGGCGCCATGAACCGTCTCTCCCTGAGCCGAGCCAGCCCGAACCTCGACTCCTGAGTCTCGCCTCCACGAGACCCTTCGGCCCCGGCGCAAGCTCGGGCCGTTTTTTTTGGCCGGCCCGGCGCAAGCCGGGACGGCGACTTTTCAGCCCGGCAGGCGCACGGTCGCCGTGGTGCCCTGCCCCATCTGGCTGGTGATGGCCAGCTCGGCGCCCACCAGCTGCGCCAGCTGCCGCGTGATGACCAGCCCCAGGCCGCTGCCCGGCTGCGACCCGGCCTCCTGGCCCAGGCGCTCGAAGGGTCTGAACAGGCGCTGCAGCTGTTCGGGCGACATGCCGGCGCCGCTGTCGCTCACCGTCACCTGCACCTGTTCGCCCACGCGCGCGGCGGCCAGCGTCACCTGGCCGCGGCCGGCGGCGTTGCGGCCGTACTTGACGGCGTTGGAGCCCAGGTTCAACAGCATCTGGCGCAGGCAGCGTTCGTCGCTGTCCACCACCAGCGCCGGCGCGGCCTCCACCGCCAGCGTGACCTGCGCGGCCCGCGCCGCCGGGCCCAGCAGGTCGGCGCAGGTGGCGAGCAGTTGCGTCAGGTCCACCGGTACGCGGTTCAGCGGCACGCGGCCCTGCTCCAGGGTCTGCAGTTCCAGCAGGTCGTCCACCAGCTCCAGCATGTGCTGACCGGCCTGCACCACATGCCCGGCGTAGGCCTGGCAACGCTGTGGCGGCAGCTGGGTGGCCTGCTGCAGCAGCTGGCCGAAGCCGAGGATGGCGTTCAGCGGCGTGCGCAGTTCATGGCTCACGCGCGACATGAAGGCGGCCTGGCGGCGGCCGGCTTCTTCGGCCACGGCCTGGGCGCGGCGCGCCGCTTCCAGCTCGTGCGCCTGCGTGACGTCGACCACGGTGCCGACATGGCCGGTCACATCGCCTGCAGCGCCGCGCAGCGGGTTCGAACGCGCGATGACGCGGCGCTGGCTGCCATCGGCACGGCGCAGGCGGAATTCCAGCTCGCACGGCTGGCCCAAGGCGCCCGCCAGACGCAGCGCGGCGAACACGCGCTCGCGGTCGTCAGCGTGCACCACGCGAGCCCAGCCGTTGCCCAGCGCCGCCTCGGCCGCCAGCCCGTAGAGCTGCTGCCAGGCGGCATTGGTGTAGGTGCAGGCGCCCCGCGCGTCGGTCATGTAGATGCCGATGGGCGCGGCGTCGGCCATGGCGTGGAAACGGCGTTCGAGCTCGGCCACGTCGGTGATGTCGCGGACCAGCTTGAGCGTGCGGCCAGCCGACAGCGGCACGCAGCGGCCTTCAAAGCTGCGCAGATGGCCGGCACCTGTCTTCATCTCGTAGACGTAGCTCTGCGGCGTGCCCGTGGCGTGGGCCGCGGCGATGAGCCTGCGCACCGTGGCGGCGTTGGCGGGGTCGAGTGTCTCGTCGATGTGGCGGCCCATCTTGTGGGCCCAGAGCGCGCTCAGCCCCGGGTGCGCGGGGTCGCTGACCTCGGCATAGCGCAGCTCGGCGTCGATCACGAACCAGAGGTCGGGGATGGCGCCCAGCAGTGCCGCCAGGCGCGCCCGCGAATCGGCCAGCGCCAGCGCGTCGCGCTTGCGTTCGGTGATGTCCTGCTGCGCACCTTCGATGGCCACGATGCGGCCGTTCTCGTCGCGCACGGCGGCGCCGACATTGCGCACCCAGCGCTGCGTGCCGCGCGCGCCCACGAAGGGCAGCTCGACGTCGAAAGGCGTGCCGTCGCGCGCGCAGGCACGCACCGCGGCTTCGATGGTGGCGGCAGCTGTGCCGGGGTAGAAACGCAGCGCACTGGGCAGGTCGTACTCGCTGCCGACGGGCACTTCGTGGATGGCACAGACCACTTCCGACCAGTGGATGCGCTGCGTGCGCATGTCCACCGACCAGCCGCCCAGGTGCGCCATGCGGCCGGCCACCACCAGCATGTCGCGCGCCCCGGCGGCGTCGGCCACCAGGCGCGCGCGTTCGGTGGCGTCGACCACGGCGGCCAGGCGCGCCGGCCGGCCATTGAAGAGCACCGGCATGCCGCGGATGTCGGCATGCAGCACGCGGCCGTCTTGCGTGCGCTCCAGCCACACCGGCTGCGGCACGGCACGCGCACTGGCGGGCAGGGCGGCCAGGAACTGGCGCAGCAGCGCTTCCTGGCCCGGCAGCAGCAGGTCGCCGCGCACCATCTTCAGCAGCTGTTCACGCGGATAGCCGTAGCGCGTGATCGCCGCGTCGTTGACGGCCAGCAGCTGCAGGGTGACCGGGTCGTAGGTGAAGTGCGCCAGCGGGTGAGCTTCGAGCAGCGGGCCCCAGGCCAGCGGCGCCAATGGCGGAGCCTCGTCGTCCATGCAGTAGATCCCTCTTGCAGCCGTTTCGGGCTCTTGGCGGCCCAGGCTTGCAGCATGCCACCGAACGCGGCCCGCCGCGGCCGCTACCCCCGAAGGGTGGTGGCCAGAAAGCTCAGGGCGCGGCCATGCGCCAGCGCCGCGCTGGGTGCGTGGTACGAGGCCCGTGCCCAGCAGTTGAAACCGTGGTGCGCGCCGCCATAGATGTGGACTTCCGCGCCCGCCACCGCCGCGCGCACGCGCTCCACGGCGTCGAGCGGGATGTGGTCGTCGTGCTCGGCATAGTGGAACTGCACCGGGCAGCGGATGGCCGCGGCATGCGCCAGCTGGGCCTGGATGCCGCCGCCGTAGAAGGGCACGGCGGCGTCGATGGCCGCGGTGGCCGCTGTCAGGTAGGCCAGGCGCCCGCCCATGCAGTAGCCGATGCTGCCCAGCTTGCGCCCGCCCACCTCGGGCCGCGCGCGCAGCGCGGCCACGCCGGCGGCGATGTCGGCCAGTGCGTCGGCCGGCGTGTAGGCCTGCATCAGCGCCAGCGCCTGCTCGCGGTCAGCGCCTTCGTAGCCGAGCTGCACACGCGGCGCCTGGCGCCAGAAGGTGTCGGGCGCCAGCACCACGAAGCCGTCCAGCGCGTACTGCTCGGCCACGGCCTGGATGTGCTCATTGACGCCGAAGATCTCCTGCCACAGCAGCAGCCCCGGGCCGTGGCCGGCTGGCGGCAGCGCCAGGTAGCCGCTGTAGCCGGGGGCGACATCAATCCATCGGGTGTTGCTGGGCTGGCTCATCGGATCCTCCGCTGTCGGTTCAGTCGCCCGAGTGTCATGCGAGCAAGTTCGTTCGCCAAGCAAAGGCCGCAGACCGCACCGGGGTGGTCAATAAGTCCGCCCCTTGCGGTACTGGGCATGTTGCCGCCGCTGCAGCGGCGACGCCGCGGCCAGCGCCGCGAACGAGGCGCCGGCATGGGCGTGGCTGATGGCCAGGCCCAGCGCGTCGGCGGCGTCCTTGCCCGGCAGGGCGGTCAGCTTGAGCAGGCGGCGCACCATCTCCTGCACCTGCGACTTGCTGGCCAGGCCGTGGCCGACCACGGCCTTCTTCATCTGCAGCGCGGTGTACTCGGCCACGGTCAGCCCGCCCGACACCAGCGCCGCCAGCGCGGCACCGCGGGCCTGCCCCAGCAGCAGCGTGCTCTGCGGGTTGACGTTGACGAAGACGATCTCGGCGCAGGCGCAGTCGGGCGTGTAGGTGCGCACCACCTCCTGCACGCCTTCGAAGATGATCTTCAGCCGGCCCGGCAGGTCGCCGCGCGGCGCCTCCAGCGTGCTGATGGTGCCGCTGGCGACGTAGCTCAGCCGCGGGCCATGGGCTTCGATGACACCGAAGCCGGTGCGCTGCAGGCCGGGGTCGATGCCTAGGATGCGCACGTCGGGACCGGATTCATCCCCCCATGCTACTGGCCCCGATGCGCAGGCCTCAGCGCGCTGCGCTCACCACCAGCCGGTTGTCCACGCGCACCACGCCCTGCGGCGCGGCGGCCAGCACGGCAGCGCGGTCGCGCGCGCGTTCGTCGGGCGCCGGGCCGGCCAGGGTCACCACGCCGGCTTCGGTCTCGACCTCGATCTTCAGCATGCTCAGCGTGGGGTCGGCGGCCAGCGCCGTCTTCACCGACGCGGTGATGCCGGTGTCGGCCAGCATCGTGGCGGCACGGTCGGTGGCCAGGGCGCCGTCCTTGGCGGCGGCGGTGGCGGCGGCGTTGGCACCATCGCGCAGGTTCTGCACCGTGGCGTCGATCTTCTCGCCGGTGCTGCGCTGGTCGTAGTAGCTCGATACCGCCATCGCGGTGACGCCGGCCACCAGCACCGCCAGGAACAGCAGGCCCGGCCAGCGCCGGCGCGGCGACACGTAGGCCACGGTGCGGTTGTCGGGCCGCTGGTCGGCGGACCTGGCTTCTTCCTTGAGGACGACGGTCATGGTGCAGCTCCTGTGCGACGCCCTCATGCGGGCGCGGAAGCTGCAGCGTCGCGCCACGCGCCCGCTGCGCCCATCGGACGGCGGCGCCTGCGCATGTAGGACATTCAGACGCGGAAGTACCAGCGCACCGAGTGAAAGAACACCGGCGCCGCAAAACACAGTGGCGCCACGCGGTCCAGCAGCCCCACGGCGCCGGTGACGCTGGCGGTATTGCCCCACCAGCGCACGCCGGCATCGCGCTTCAGCGCCTTCATCACGAATTCACCCAGCGTGCCCGCACCGCCGGCGATGAAGGCCATGACCAGCGCCTGCCCGGGCTTGAAAGGCGTGATCCAGTACAGCAAAGCGCCGGCCAGGCCCGCGGCCAGCGCGCCGGCGGCCCAGGCACGGACGCTGAACGAGCGGTCGATGTGGCGCGCCACCGGGCGCCGACGCAGCCAGCGGCTCATCAGTTCCTGCACCAGCTGCGCCACCGCGGCCACCATCACCAGGAAGAAGACCAGGAAGGCGCCGCGCCCGGTGTAGGCGCGAAACTCCAGCAGCAGCAGCGCCGGCACATGGCTCAGGCCGTAGACACAGACCATGATGCCCCACTGGATCTTGGCGTTGCGCTCCAGGAAGCGCTCGGGGTCACCGGCCAGCGCACTGGCCACCGGGATGGCCAGGAAGACGTAGACCGGGATGAACACCGTCAGCAGGTCGAAGTGGCGGCCACCGGCAATCACGAATTGCGCCGGCAGCACGAAGAAGAAGGCCAGCAGCAGGCTGCGGTGGTCGGCGCGGCGTGTGCGCACGAGGGTGATGAACTCGCGCAGTGCGAAGAAGGAGAAGAGGCCGAAGGCGATGTTGGCGCCCACCGGCCCCGACATCCAGGCCAGCCAGAAGACCATGGCGCCGATCCACAGCGCGCGCAGGTCGCGCAGCAGGCGCAGCCGGCGTTCGCTGGTCTCGGGCTCGCGGTGCAGGATGAAGAAGATGGCCAGCGAGGCCAGCAGCAGCAGGCCGAAGAGCGTGACGAAGAGCAGGCCGACCTGCTGGTCCACCGTGAGGTCGCGCAGCGCCCTCATGACGACAGTTCCCTGAGGTCGCGCAGCCTCCTCATGAAGCCACCGGCCTGGCCGCCAGCACCGCGTCACGCGCACGCGCCAGGAAGACACGCTTGTCCTCGCCGGGCTGCAGCTGCAGCGGCGTGCCGAAGGTCACCGTGCACAGCACCGGCACCGGCACCACCTCGCCCTTGGGCATGACGCGCTGCACGTTGTCGATCCAGGCCGGGATCAGCTGCACCTGCGGGAACTGTTCGGCCAGGTGGTAAAGGCCGCTCTTGAAGGGCATCGGCTCGCCCCGGGCGCTGCGCGTGCCCTCGGGAAAGATGACCAGCGAGTCGCCGTTGGCCAGCGCCTGCTGCAAGGGCTCCAGCGGGTCCTGGTCATCGGTGCCGACGCCAGAGGCGTCTTTCGGACGCGTGCGGTTCACGTAGACGGCGTGGAAGACCTCGCTCGTCAGCCATTGTTTGAAGGGCGACGAGGTCCAGTAGTCCTTGGCAGCGATGGGTCGCGTCGCGGCGCGCAGTTCACGCGGCAGCGCGGCCCAGATCAGCACCCAGTCGAGGTGGCTCTGGTGGTTGGCGAAGTAGATGCGCTGCTCGGCCTTGGGCGGGCAGCCCTTCCAATGGCCTTGCGCGCCGGTGATGAGCCGGGCGATGAAGGCCAGCAGCAGGCCCATGAGATCGGCGCGCGACATGGCCGGCATGCTACCTGCCGCCTTGCTGCCAACGGGCCAGGCAACCGGGTGCAAGCGCAGATGCGCAGTAGCACCGAGCCGCGCCGGCTCAGTCGAAGCTCAGCGACACCAGGTCGCGCCGACGCCGACCGCGGGCGATCCAGATCTGCAGCGTCTCGGCAGCCTGCACCGACAGGCCACGCCAGTCGCAGCCCACGCGCAGGCCGTGGCGGCCGCGGGGGCCGGCCGTGAGGTGCAGCACCTGCATGTCGGCCAGGAACCGGGTGCCGGCGTCCAGCGTCACCTGCACCTGGCGCAGCTCGGTGCCCGGCACCAGCATCACGCCTTCGGCCGGCTTCCACAAGGCGCAGCCGGTCATGCTGATGTCGGCCACGCGCAGTTCCATGGGCAGGTCTTCGGCCAGTGGGTGCTGGAAGTTCACGAGCGGCGCCTGGGCCTCGGTGCGGCGCACGCGCAAGGCGCGGCGGCGCGGCAGGTGCACCATCTGCGTGGGCAGCGCCGCGCGCAGCATGGGCGGCGTGGTGTTGGCGGCGGGCGCAAGCTGGCAGATGTCGAACTGCAGCTTGGCTTCATGAAGGTAGCCCGCAGCCCACAGCACAGGCTGCGCGAGCACGGCCTGCAGCGTCTCCTGCGGCAAGGCCGGCGGCGGGCTCAGCAACAGCAGCTTCTGCGGCTCGTCAAAGGCCCAAAGCAGCGCCGGGAAGTGCGGCCCGCCGGCCACGCCCACGGTCAGCGGCACGTCGCTGCGGCACAGCTCGCGCAGCGTGGCTTCGCGCTGGCGCGGGTCCGTCACGCGGAAGCGCGCCCACGGACCGTGCGAGTCCAGGCGGTGGATGGCGGCGGGTTCGGTATCGAGGAAGGACATGACGGCGGTGCAGCACCTGCGGCTGGAAACTTCCAGCCCACGTCGCCGTTATCGACCGCCGCGCCGCGCGGCTTGAGCGCTCAGTGCCTGAAGTGGCGCGTGCCGGTGAAGACCATCGCAATGCCGCGCTCGTCGGCCGCCGCGATGACTTCCTCGTCGCGCAGGCTGCCACCGGGCTGGATGACACAGGCCGCCCCTTCGTCGATGACCACGTCCAGGCCGTCGCGGAAGGGGAAGAAGGCGTCGCTGGCCACCGCCGAGCCGGCCAGGCTCAAGCCCGCATTGCCGGCCTTGATGCGCGCGATGCGCGCGCTGTCGATGCGGCTCATCTGGCCCGCACCCACACCCAGCGTCATGCCGTCGGCGCAAAACACGATGGCATTGCTCTTCACGAACTTGGCCACCTTCCAGGCAAAGAGCAGGTCGTCCATCTGCGCTGCGGTCGGCGCAAGTCGGGTCACCACACGCAGCTCGCCAGGGGCCACGTTCTTGGCGTCGGGCGTCTGCAGCAGCATGCCGCCGCCCACGCGCTTGAAGTCGAGCGGGTTCATGGCCGTGCCCAGCGGCACTTCCAGCAGGCGCACGTTCTGCTTGCTGGCGAAGATGGCGCGCGCTTCGGCGCTGATGGCCGGCGCGATGAGCACCTCGACGAACTGCTTGTGCTCGCCGATCAGGCGCGCGGTGGCTTCGTCCAGCGGCCGGTTGAAGGCCAGGATGCCGCCGAAGGCCGAGGTCGGGTCGGTCTTCCAGGCCTTGGCATAGGCTTCGGCGAGCGTGGCGCCGACGGCCACGCCGCAGGGGTTGGCGTGCTTGACGATGACGCACGCGGGGCCGCTGGCGCCGCCTTCGGATTTGGGCGCGTCGAAGCTCTTCACGCATTCCCAGGCCGCGTCGGCGTCGGCGATGTTGTTGTAGCTGAGCTCCTTGCCCTGCAGCTGCGTCCAGCCGGCCAGCAGGCCGGGGCCTGCCTTGCCCTCGCGGTAGAAGGCGGCCGCCTGGTGCGGGTTCTCGCCGTAGCGCATGTCCTGCGTCTTGTTCAGCTGCAGCGTGTAGGTGGTGGGGAAAGGCACGCGCGCCGGCACGGCACTCACGTGAAGTTCAGAGCCCGCCTGCAGCGAACCGAGGTAGTTGCTGATCATGCCGTCGTAGGCCGCGGTGTGGGCAAACACCTTGCGCGCCAGCATGAACTTGGTCGCGCGTTGCAGGCCGCCTTCGCGCAGTTCGCCGAGCACGCGCGCGTAGTCGGCCGGGTCGATGAGCGCGGCCACGTCAGCCCAGTTCTTGGCCGCCGCGCGCAGCATGGCCGGGCCGCCGATGTCGATGTTCTCGATGGCGTCTTCCAGCGTGCAGTCGGCGCGCGCCGTGGCCTGGGCGAAGGGGTAGAGGTTGACGACCAGCAGGTCGATGGTGCCGATGCCGTGCTGCGCCAGCGCCGCCATGTGCTCGGGCAGGTCGCGCCGCGCCAGCAGGCCGCCGTGGATGCGCGGGTGCAGCGTCTTCACGCGGCCGTCCAGCATCTCGGGCGAGCCGGTCACTTCCGACACTTCGGTCACCGCCAGGCCGGCGTCGGCCAGCAGGCGCGCGGTGCCGCCGGTGGACAGCAGGCGCACGCCGAGCGCGGCCAGCGCCTTGGCGAAGTCGACAACGCCGGTCTTGTCGGACACGGAGATCAATGCGGTGAGATGGGGCACAGGGGGCACGGCGGGCATGGCGCTCACTTCAGGAGTTTGTGGTCGAGCAGCTTGCGCCGCAGCGTGTTGCGGTTGATGCCCAGCCATTCGGCGGCCTTGCTCTGGTTGCCTTCGGCGTGGCGCAGCACCACCTCGAGCAGCGGCCGCTCGGCGGCGCCCAGGAACATCTGGTGCAGCGCGTTCGGTTCGGCACCGCGCAGGTCTCTCAGGTACTGCTCCACGCTGGCGCGGATGCAGTCGTCGATGGCTTTTTTGGTCATGCCGCCCGTGCGGTGAGTGCTTCGTCGTCGTTGGCTGCCGGGGCCGCGGCTTGCGGCAGCAGCGCGTGCTGGCCGGCGAGTTGCTCGAACCAGTCGTCGACGGCACGGCGCTGCGCGGCAGCGTCGTCGATGCGGTTCATGCGGGCGCGGAAGGCATCGCCGCCGGGCAGCGCCGTGACGGCCCAGCCGATGTGCTTGCGCGCGCTGCGCAATCCACTGTGCTCGCCGTAGAAGGCATGGTGCTCTTCCAGGTGCGCCAGCAGCCAGCGCTGCACCTCGCGCGTGGCCGGCGGCGGCAGCAGCTCGCCGGTGGCCAGGAAGTGCGCGATCTCGCGGAAGATCCACGGCCGGCCCATGGCCGCGCGGCCGATCATCAGCGCGTCGGCGCCGGTGCGGCGCAGCACCTCGCGCGCCTTCCACGGCGTGTCGATGTCACCGTTGGCCACCACGGGTATGGCCAGCGCGGCCTTCACGGCGGCCACCGTGTCGTACTCGGCGTCGCCGCCGTAACCCTGCTCGCGCGTGCGGCCATGCACGGCGACCATGGCCACGCCGGCGCTTTGTGCAGCGCGCGCCAGCGTCAGTGCGTTTTTCTCGCTAGCGCACCAGCCGCTGCGCATCTTCAGCGTCACCGGCACAGCCCGCGGCGTGCAGGCCTGGACCACGGCATCGACGATGGCGGTTGCCAGCGGCAGGTTCTGCATCAGCGCCGAGCCGGCCCAGACCTTGCACACCTTCTTGGCCGGGCAGCCCATGTTGATGTCGATGATGGTCGCGCCGCGGTCGATGTTGTAGCGCGCGGCGTCGGCCATCTCCTGCGGGTCGACGCCAGCGATCTGCACCGCGATGGGCGCCGGTTCGCCTTCATGGTCGGCGCGGCGCGAGGTCTTCAGCGATCCCCAGAGCTCGCGGCGGCTGGTGACCATCTCGCTCACCGCGTAGCCGGCACCCAGGCTGCGGCAGAGCTTGCGGAAGGGGCGGTCGGTGACCCCGGCCATGGGCGCGACGAACAGGTTGTTCGGCAGTTCGATCGAACCGATGCGCATGGGGGTGGAAGGCCGGGCGGTGCTGAAAAATGAGGCGGCAGTATAGCCGCGGCGACTTCTGTGCAGTGACGCACCGCAGGCCCTGAAGGCTGTGCAGATAATGCCTGCATACGATGGAAGCCTGGCTGCAGTCCGCACTGACCCTGATCGCGCTGCCGCAGTACGGCCTGCTGACGGTGTTCGTGGTCAGCCTGATCTCGGCCACGCTGCTGCCGGTGGGCAGCGAGTTCGCGGTCATCGGCCTCGTCAAGCTCAACCCCGAACTGTTCTGGCCGGCCATCTTCGTGGCCACGCTGGGCAACACCATCGGCGGCGCCATCAGCTGGTGGATGGGCTACGGCGCCGAGGTGATGTACGAGCGCATCCAGCACAAGCCTGCGCAACTGCGCGCGCTGGAATGGCTGCGCGGCTTCGGGCCCAAGGCCTGCCTGCTGTCGTGGCTGCCGGCCGTGGGCGACCCGCTGTGCGCCATCGCCGGCTGGCTGAAGCTGCCGTTCTGGCCTTGCCTGGGCTACATGGCCATCGGCAAGTTCCTGCGTTATGTCACGATGACGGCCCTGCTGCTGTGGGTCTTCCCGGGGCAGTGGACCCTGACGCCGTAGCGGGGCGCAGCGGCGCCAGAATCGGGGCTTTCGGCTTTCCACCGGGCCTGCCCATGACCACTGCCACCCCCGTCTACGAAGAACTCGCCGGCACCTGGACGCGCCTGCACCACCTGGGCCATTTGCAGGCACTGGCCGGCTGGGACCAGGCCGCGAACATGCCGCCCAAGGGCAACGAGGCGCGCGCCGCCGCGCTGGCCGAAATGGCCGCGCTGTTGCACCGCATGCGCACCGAGCCCAGGCTGCGCGACCAGCTCGCGCGCGCCGAACAGGAACCGCTGAGCGAGCTGCAGCGCGCCAACCTGCGTGAGATGCGCCGCCAGTGGCTGGCCAGCAATGCGCTGCCCGAGGCCCTGGTGCAGCGCCAGCAACTGGCCAGTTCGCGCTGCGAACACGCCTGGCGCACCCAGCGGCCGGCCAACGACTGGGCCGGCTTCCTGGACAATTTCCGCGAGGTGCTGAAGCTGGCACGCGAAGAAGCCGCGCTGCTGTCGGCGCAGACCGGCCTGTCGAAGTACGACGCCCTGATGGACCGCTTCGAACCCGGCATGCGCTGCGCCCAGCTCGACCGCGTGTTCGGCGAGGTGCGGCAATGGCTGCCCGGGCTCATCCAGCAGGTGGTGGCCAAGCAGGCGCAGGAAGCGGTGCGTGCGCCGTTGGGGCCGTTCCCGGTGGCGGCACAGCGTGCCTTGTGTGAGCAGGTCATCCGCCTGCTGGGCTTCGACTTCGAGGCCGGGCGCCTGGACGTCAGCACCCACCCTTTCTGCGGCGGCGTGCCGGAAGACGTGCGCATGACGACGCGCTTCTCCGAAGAAGACTTTCTCGGCAGCCTGATGGGCACCATCCACGAGACCGGCCACGGCCGCTACGAGCAGAACCTGCCGCGCGCATGGCTGGGCCAGCCGGTGGCGCAGGCGCGCTCGATGGCGCTGCACGAGAGCCAGTCGCTCAGCTTCGAGATGCAGCTGGGCAGCCACCCCGGCTTCGTGCACCGCCTGGCACCCCTGGTCGCCAAGGCCTTCGGCGACCAGCCCGCTTTCGCGGCAGAGAACATGCACCGGCTGATGACGCGCGTGAAGCCGGGTTTCATCCGCGTCGACGCCGACGAGGTGACCTACCCGGCGCACGTCATCCTGCGCTACGAGATCGAGCGTCCGCTCATCGAAGGCGAGATCGAGCCCGAGGACATCCCGGCGCTGTGGGACGCCAAGATGATGGAACTGCTGGGCGTGGACACACGCGGCAACTACCGCAACGGCGCGCTGCAGGACGTGCACTGGCCCGAGGCCCTGTTCGGCTACTTCCCCTGCTATTCACTGGGCGCGATGTACGCCGCGCAGTGGTTCGCCACCATGCGCCGCAGCCTGCCCGAGCTGGACGCGCGCATCGGCGCCGGTGACCTGAGCCCGGTCTTCGACTGGCTGGGCCAGAACATCTGGAGCCAGGCCAGCCTGTGGACGACCGATGAACTGGCGCTGCGGGCCAGCGGCGAAACGCTGAACCCGGCGCATTTCAAGGCCCACCTGGAAGCGCGCTACCTCGGCTGAGCCCTGGTCGGCCCAAGCGAACGCCGCGGAACCGGCTCTGCCGGGCCGCTGGCGTTGCCCCTTGGGCGGCGGCCGCAGGCCGCTCCGGGGTGGTCGACTACTTGGTGGCCTGCTCGTTGGTGGCGGCCATGAAGTCGCTGTGGCTGATCTCGCGGATGACGACCGTGCGTTCGGGGTCGAACTCGCCGACCAGAAAGCGCGGTCCCTGCTCGCCGCGCAGCTCGTGCAAGAGGCGGTCGAGCAGGTCGTGCAGCGGCGGGTCCTGGTCAGGGATGGGCAGGCTCGACAGCTGCGAGCAGATCTTGGGCAGCCAGTGCGCCGGAATGCGCGCCACCGCGTCGATGCCATGCTCCAG
>JANNFE010000389.1:0-7366 GCA_031379415.1 Betaproteobacteria bacterium
TCACGCCCGCCACGCGTTCGGGCGTGATGGCCTCGCCGGCGCGCAGGCCCAGCAGGCGGCGGATGCCTTCCACGGCTGCGTCGGCGTACTGCTCGGGGTTCTCGCTCAGCAGCTTCAGCGTGTGCAGCTCGCCGCCGGGGGCGCGGCCGACGATGTCGGTGAAGGTGCCGCCGCGGTCGATCCAGAACTGCCATCGGGGTGCGTTGCTCATGGCACTGATCCGTTCAGAGCGAGGTCGCGGCGCGTGCCGCCTGGTCGTACAGGCCCGACATCGTACGCAGCAGCCGCGCCAGTTCGCCGATGTCGGGGTTGAGCTCGGTGTCGAGGTTGCCCACCAGGCAGTCCTCGCGCACTTCACGGTACTTCTGCACGAAGGCCTCGGCCGCGGGCGTGGGGCTGTAGAAGACCTCCTTGCCCTGCTTGTCAGCCTGCACCAGGCCGCCGGCCACCATCTTCTTGAGGGAGTAGGCCACGACATGCGTGTCCTCGTAGTTGAGCACGAAGCAGATGTCGGCCAGCTTCTTGTTGCGCGCGCGGTGGCACAGGTGGTGCACGAGCAGCACGTCGGTGATGGTGAGGTCGGGGCAGCCGGCGGCGGCCATGCAGCGCACGGCCCAGCGCGAGAAGGCGTTCCAGGCCACGATGAGGCCGAACTCCAGCTCCGACAGCTCGGTGCTGCGCGGCGACACCAGGTGCGACGAAGACACGATGCCGCCGGCGCGCGGCGCGCGCGCCGACGCCGTGGGCGCCGATGGCGCGCTGCTCGGGCGCCGCGTGGCGGGTTTGCGGGGACTCGGTGTTTTCACCAGAACGTCGAAGATTTATTGACAATTTATCTTAAAGATTTCTAGACTCCCACGCACATCTGGCAAACCCCGATGAAGCGCAGCCTGGCGCCGGCCATGCTTGCGGCCCGGTCCAACATCCCCACAGGAGTGTCCATGCGTCTGTCCACCTCCCTGCTCGGCGCCGCGTGTGCGCTGCTGCTCGCCACCGCGTCCCAGGCCCAGGTCAAGTGGGACCTGCCGGCGGCTTATCCGGCCGCCAACTTCCACACCGTCACGCTCAACGAGTTCGCGGCCGATGTCGACAAGGCCACGGGCGGCAAGCTGAAGATCGTGGTGCACGCCGGCGCTTCGCTCTTCAAGGCCGGCGAGATCAAGAACGCCGTGCGCGGCGGCCAGGCGCCCATCGGCGAGGTGCTGCTGGCCAACCTGGCCAATGAATGGCCCATCTACGCCGCCGACGGCCTGCCCTTCCTGGCCGACAGCTACGACGAAGCGATGAAGCTCTACAAGGCGCAGAAGCCGCTGATGGAGAAGAAGCTCGCCGAGCAGGGCCTGATGCTGCTGTACAGCGTGCCGTGGCCGCCGCAGGGCATCTTCACCAAGAAGCCGGTGAATGCGGTCGCTGACCTGAAGGGCGTGAAGTGGCGCGCCTACAGCCCGGCCACCGCACGCATTGCCGAGCTGGTGGGTGCGCAGCCGGTGACGGTGCAGGCCGCCGAGTTCGCGCAGGCGCTGGCCACGGGTGTGGTGGAAAGCACCATGACCTCGGGCGCCACCGGCGTGGACAGCAAACTCTTCGAACACCTGAAGTACTACTACGACGCCCAGGCCTGGCTGCCCAAGAACGCGGTCATCGTCAACAAGGCGGCCTTCGACGCACTCGACGCGCCCAGCAAGGCCGCCCTGCTGAAGGCCGGCGCCGATGCCGAAGCGCGCGGCCTGGTCGCCAGCAAGCGCACCAACACCGAGTCGCTGGAAAAGCTCAAGACCGGTGGCATGCAGATCCTGCCGCCTTCGGCCGCACTGAAGGCCGACATGAAGAAGGTCGGCGACACCATGCTGAAGGAATGGCTCGACAAGGCCGGCCCCGAAGGCAAGCAACTGATCGACGCCTTCACCGCCAAGTAAGCCGCCAAACAAGCCGCCCAGGAAGCGCAGCGTGCGCCGCCGGCTCGACCAGCTCTATGCCGCCGCGGCGGCGCTTGCTGCGCTGGCGGTGCTGGCGATCTTCGTGCTGATGATCGCCGCCAGCGTGGGGCGGCTGCTGGAATGGCGCGTCGGCTGGGTCAACGACGTGGTGTCCTGGCTGTGCGCAGCGGCGGCCTTCCTGGCCATGGCGCACGCCTTCAAGTTCGGTGACTTCGTGCGCGTCACGCTGCTGCTGGAAAGGCTCGCGCCACCGCTGCGCCGCACCTTCGAGGTGGGCGCGCTGGCGGTGGCGGCACTGGCCATCGGCTACCTGGCCTTCTGGGCCGCGCGCTACACCTGGGAGAGCTGGCGCTTCGACGACATCGCCAACAACATGGTGGTGATCCCGATGTGGATCCCGCAGGCCAGCTTCGTGCTCGGCGCCGCGCTCTTCCTGCTGGCCGTGCTGGACGAACTGGTCGTCGTGCTCAGCGGCGGCAAGCCGACCTACGTGCGCCTGGTGGAAGAACGCCACGCCCGCGGCGATTTTTCAGAAGATCTGTGAACCGCCACCGCAGAGGGTCGTCATGAGCGTTGTCACCATCGGCGCGCTGCTGCTCTTCATCCTGCTGCTGCTGCTGGCTGGCGGCGTGTGGATCGCCATGGCGCTGGCCATCGTCGGCTGGGTGGGGCAATTCTTCTTCACCACCACCCTGCCGGGCAAGAACCTCTTCACCGCCTTCTGGGAAACCACGGCCAGCTGGGAACTGGCGGCGCTGCCGCTCTTCATCTGGATGGGCGAGATCCTGTTCCGCACCAAGCTGTCGGAGCAGATGTTCAGCGGCCTGGCGCCATGGCTCAACCGCGTGCCGGGGCGGCTGATGCACACCACCATCCTGGGCTGCGGCATCTTCGGTTCGGTGTCGGGCTCGTCGGCAGCCACCTGCGCCACCATCGCCAAGGTGGCGCTGCCCGAACTCAAGAAGCGCGGCTACGACGAGAACCTGGCCATTGGCGCGCTGGCCACGGCCGGTGGCCTCGGCATCCTGATCCCGCCGTCCATCACGATGGTGGTCTACGCGGTGGCGGCCGATGCCTCCGTCATCCGCCTCTTCCTGGCCGGCTTCCTGCCGGCGGCAGTGCTGATGGGCCTCTTCTCGCTCTACATCGGCTGGTGGAGCTGGTCGCACCCTGACCGCGTGCCGCCACCCGACCCGCCCACCAGCTTCGCGCAGAAGCTGCGCGGCTCGGCCAGCCTCATTCCCTGCGCACTGCTCATCCTGTTCATCGTCTGGGTGCTGGTGGCCGGCTGGGCCACGGCCACCGAATGCGCGGCCTGGGGTGTGCTGGGTTCGCTGGCCATCGCTGCGGCCGGCGGCAGCCTGAACGGGCGCAACTTCTGGGACGGGCTCATGGGCGCCACGCGCATGAGCTGCATGATCATGTTCATCCTGGCCGGCGCCGCCTTCCTGTCCAAGACCATGGCCTTCACCGGCGTGCCGCGCGAGCTGGCCGAATGGGTGTCGGCCATGAACCTCAGCCCCTACACGCTGATCTTCGTGCTGGTCATCGTCTACCTGGTGCTCGGCACGGCACTCGACGGCATCAGCATGATCGTGCTCACCAGCGCGGTGGTGCTGCCGATGATCCAGAAGGCCGGCTTCGACCTCGTGTGGTTCGGCATCTTCATCGTGCTGCTGGTGGAGATTGCCGAGGTCACGCCGCCGGTGGGCTTCAATCTCTTCGTGCTGCAGAACATGACGGGCAAGGACAGCAACACCATCGCCCGTGCCGCCATCCCCTTCTTCATGTGCCTGGTGCTGTGCATCGTCGTCATCACGGCGTTCCCGGCCATCGTGACCATCCTGCCCGACCTGTTGATGGGCCCGGCGCGCTGAACAGCGCCGTGTAGGCCCCGCACTTCCGCGCCTGCCGCCACGCCCGGCTGCCTACGATGCAGCCACGTCCGCGCATTCGTGCCAAGGAAGAGCCATGTCCGACCTGTCCCTGCCACCCCTGGCCCTGCTGTCGCAGGAAGCCGCAGCCTTTGCCTGGCCCACGCCCGAGCGCCCCGGCTACGCCGCGCCCGCGCCCTTCGCGCAAGCGCCGGTCTGCACGCTGGAAGGTCTGAACGGCCACCTCATCGAAGGCCGCATGACGCAGTTCGACCCACGCACGCACATGCTGCAGTTGCGCATGCACACGCCGCGCAAGCCGCTGCCGCTGCGCATGGAGCAGTTCCGCCGCCTGCGGCTGAACGATGCACTGGCGCCGGTGGACGGCGGCATCAGCGCCGAAGCCGTGGAGCCCGTGCCCTTCCGGGTGAGCTTCACCACCGCGCCGGCCTGGACCGGCCATACCGTGGGCCACCACGAGGAAGCCTACGGCCTCTTTCTCTTCGAGCCGCTGGACGACGCCGGCACCGTGCGCCGCTGGTTCGTGCCGCGCGCCGCCTACACGCAGGTCGACATCGGCGTGCCCATCGGCGAGGCGCTGATCAACCAGAACTCGGCCACACCCGACCAGATCCGCCTGGCGCTGGTCGAACAGCACGAACTGCGTGACCGCCGCCTGGGTGACATGCTGGTGGTGCGCCAGATCATCACGCCCGAGGAACTGGCCGCCGCCATCGAGCAGCAGGCGCGCATGCCGATGGTGCGCATCGGCCAGGCGCTGACGGCCCTGGGCTTCATCACCGAAGCGCAGCTGGAAGACGCGCTCATGCAGCAGAGCGCCGACCGCAGCGTGCCCCTGGGTGAGCTGCTGGTGCGCCAGGGCCTGGTGTCGCGTGCCGACCTGCAGACCGCGCTGGCGCGCAAGATGGGCTATCCGTTGGTCGACGTGCTGCAGTTCCCGGCCGACGCCGAGGCCGTGGCGCGCCTGCCCTACGCGGTGGCCACGCGCATCCCGGCACTGCCGCTGATGCTGCGTGCCGGGCGCCTGGTCACGGCGGTGGAGGATCCCTCCGACCGCGCCAAGATAGACGAGCTGGAGTTCGCCGCGCAGTGCAAGGTGGTGCCGGTGCTGGCGCGCGCCGGCGTGCTGCTGGGCGCCATCGACAGTGCCTACGAAAAGGTCGGCGCGGCCGAGTTCTCACGCCCCGCGGGCGACCCCGGCACGCCCTTCGAGTTCGAGCCCGGCGACGCCAGCAAGCTGCTGGCGTCGATGGAACGCGTGGACGCGCAGCACGACGAGGCCGACGACAACCCGCTCGAGCAGAGCGACAACACACTGGTGCGGCTGATCAACTCGATGATCATCGAAGCCCACAGCCAGGGCGTGAGCGACATCCACGTCGAGTGCCCGCCCGGCCGCGAGAAGGTGCGCATCCGCTTCCGCAAGGACGGCCAGTTGCGCGCCTACCTGGAGCTGCCGCCGAACTACCGAAGTGCACTGATCGCGCGCCTGAAGATCATGTGCGACCTGGACATCAGCGAGCGCCGCAAGCCGCAGGACGGCAAGATCAACTTCGCCAAGTTCGTGCAGGGCGTGCGCCTGGAGCTGCGCGTGGCCACCATCCCCACGCAAGGCAACCTGGAAGACGCGGTGCTGCGCCTGCTGTCGTCTGCCAAGCCACTGCCGCTGGACAGCCTGGGCCTGTCGCCGCCCAACCTGGAACGCCTGCGCCACGCCGCCAGCCGGCCCTACGGCATGCTCTTGTGCGTGGGCCCCACGGGTTCCGGCAAGACGACCACGCTGCATTCGGTGCTGGCCAGCATCAACACCGCCGAGCGCAAGATCTGGACCGCCGAGGACCCGGTGGAAATCACGCAGAGCGGCCTGCGCCAGGTGCAGGTCAACCCGCGCATCGACTGGACTTTCGCCAAGGCGCTGCGCGCCTTCCTGCGCGCCGACCCCGACGTCATCATGGTCGGCGAAATCCGCGACGCCGAGACGTCACAGGTGGCCATCGAAGCCAGCCTCACCGGCCACCTGGTGATGAGCACGCTGCACACCAACAACGCACCCGAAACGGTGACGCGCCTGCTCGACATGGGCATGGACCCCTTCAACTTCGCTGACGCCTTGCTGGGCGTGCTGGCGCAGCGCCTGGTGCGCCGCCTGTGCAAACACTGCCGCAGCACGCGCCCGACCACGCCCGAGGAAGAAGAAGAACTGCTGCGCGACTGGCTGCACGTCATGGAAGGCGTGCCCGAGGCGCCGGCCCACGACGACGTGCTGGCCGACTGGCGCCGCCGTTTCGGCAGTGAAGGCCGCCTGATCCACCACCACGCGCCGGGCTGCGAACACTGCAGCCACACCGGCTACCGCGGCCGCGCCGGCATCCACGAGCTGATGATGGTCAGCCGCGGCCTGCGCCACCTCATCCAGACCGGCACCCGCGCCGACGACCTGCAGCGCCACGCCCTGGGCGAAGGCATGCGCACGCTGCGCCAGGACGGCATCGAGAAGGTGCTGGCCGGGGTGACGACGATAGAGGAAGTGCGCGCCAATTCCTGAGGGCTGCACGGCGAGACCGCGCCAAGCGGCTCAGGGTGCGCCCGGTGGTATGAGCCTGAGTGACTCGCCAGGCCGGCCGTCGGCAAAGGTGCCGATCCAGATGCCCGTGCCCATGTGCTGGTAGCTCACCGCCATATCGCCATAGCGCACCTCCAGCGTCTTGCCGTCGAGCACGCCCACGCCCGTGCGGGCCGGCCCGGCGGTGTTCGTGAGCGTGTAGCGGCCGTCGGCGCCCAACTCGACACGCAGGGTCGCGAAGATCACGCGGCCCCTTGCATCCTGGCCGGTCACGCGATAGTTGCCCGTTTGCAGCAGCGCTACCGCAGGTGCCGTGGGTGCCGCCGCCGGGGGTGGGGGCAGCGGCGGCAGGTCGTGCGGCGGCAGGCCCAGTTGCTGGCGCAGGGCCGCCACGAGGCTGTAGATCCGGGCCTGCGGCGCTTGCCTGGCCACGCTCTCCCAGAGTGCCAGGGCGCGGCGGTCGTCGGGTGGCAGGGTGACCACGGCCGGATGCAGCTTGTCGTACTTGAGCGTGGTCAGCGCCCGGCCCAGCGTGTACTGGCAGTTCATGTGGCCACGCGCCGCGCACCCGGGCAGCTTGTCGATCAGCAAACGCTTCTCGGGTTCGGCCTCCAGGTTGTTCACGCACCACGCCAGCGCATCGATGCTGGGGTCGTGGTTGCGCTGCGCCAGGGTGCTGAAGTACGGGCAAGCCAGCACCGCCTTGTCCCTGCGGTTCTTGTAGAACATCGCCAGAGCGAAGATCGACTCGGTGCGCCCGCTGGCTGCATCGGCCTGCAGTTGGCGCAGTTCGTCGTCGCCAGGGCCTGGCGGCGGCTCGACGCCGCGACACATCGGCGCGTCGCCCACGCCCATGGCTCGCAGACCGGCACATCCGATCTGCAATGCCAGGCGACGCTGCGCCAGCAGCTGGTCGAGTTCCGCCTGCAAGGCGCTGCGACGCGCGCAAGCGCCGCACCCTTCAAGCTCGC
>JANNFE010000237.1:0-7418 GCA_031379415.1 Betaproteobacteria bacterium
CTGGTGCCGCTGATCCAGGAACTGCGCCAGGAAGGTGTGCGCATCCGTCCCCTGTTCCTGGACGCCAGCAGCGACGCGCTGCTGCGCCGCTACTCGGAGACACGGCGCCCGCACCCGCTGACGGCGGCGCCGCCGGGCGGCGACAACTCGCGCGCGCTCGTCGAGGCCATCGAGCTGGAACGCGACCTGCTGTCCGACCTGCGCGAGATCTCCACCGTCATCGACACCAGCCAGCTGCGCCCTGCCCTGCTGCGCAGCTGGGTGCGCTCGCTGGTGGGCGCACGCGAGGCCTCGCTGACGCTGGTGTTCGAGAGCTTCGCCTTCAAGCACGGTGTGCCGCTGGATGCCGACTACGTCTTCGACATGCGCGTGCTGCCCAACCCCTACTACATCCGCGAACTGCGGCCGCTGACCGGCCGCGACGCACCGGTGGCCGCCTATCTGGAAGCGCAGCCCGAAGCGATGGAGATGCTGACGCAGATCCAGGCCTTCCTGCAGCGCTGGTTGCCGGCCTTCGAGGACGACCAGCGCAGCTACCTCACTGTGGCGCTGGGCTGCACGGGTGGGCAGCATCGGTCGGTCTACAGCGTGGAATGGCTGTCGCGCCGCTTCGACACGCGCTATGCGACGCTGGTGCGCCACCGCGAGCTCGATGCCCGTGAGTGAGACGAGCGCACTGCCGAGCCCGCTGCCGCTGTTCCCGCTGCAGATGGTGCTCTTCCCCGGCGCCATCCTGGGGCTGAAGGTCTTCGAGGCGCGTTATCTCGACCTGGTCACCGAATGCCTGCGCACCCGCTTGCCCTTCGGCGTGGTGTGCCTGAAGGCTGGCTTCGAGGCCGGCCGGACGAACCAGCTGGTGAAGGTGGAAGACGTGGGCGTGCTGGCCCACATCGACGATGTCGACGCCGAGCAGGCCGGCATCCTGCGCCTGCGTTGCCTGGGCGGGCAGCGCTTCAGGCTGCAGGAGCCGCCGACGCAGCGCGACAACGGCCTGTGGGTGGCACCGGCCGAGCTCATCGCGCCCGATGTGCCGCGGATGCCCGGCCCGGCCATGCTGCAGACCGTCAGCGCACTGGCCGAAGCCATCAAGAAGCTGCAGGCCCAGGAACGCGTGCCCTTCGCCCCGCCCTACCAGCTGGACGATGCCGGCTGGGTGGCCAACCGCTGGTGCGAACTGCTGCCCGTGCCGATGGGCGCCAAGCAGAAGCTGATGGAGCTGGACGACCCGATGATCCGGCTGTCGCTGATCGATGGCTTTCTGCGCGACAAGAAGGTCATCATCGGCTGAAGTGGTTCAGGCTTCGAGCAGGCGGCGTATGGGGGCGGGCAGGCCCATGCCCAGCGCCTCTTCGACGGTAAACCAGCGGCCCGGCGGCAGTACGGAAACACGCGCACGCGGCGGCAGGGTCCAGGCCAGCGGTTGCAGCGTCCAGTCGAAGTGCGTCAGCACATGTTCGAAGGCAGGCAGCCACCCGCCTTGGCCGGGCCAGGTGCTCGTCATCGCATCCAGCGCAGCGGCATCCTCGCAATCGGGCAGGCTCCACAGGCCGGCCCACACGCCCGTGTCGGCGCGTTGCACGAGGTAGACCCGCCGGCCCTGGCGCAGCCACAGCAGCGCATGGCTGCGGCGCCCGCGCTTCAGGCGCCGCGTCTTCACCGGAAAGGCTTCGGGTCTGCCGAGCGCGTGCGCCACACAGCGTGCCGCCAGCGGGCAGCGCTCGCAGGCCGGTCGGCGCGGGGTGCAGAGCGTGGCACCCAGGTCCATCAGGCCCTGCGTGTAGACGTCGACACCGCGGCGCGGCAGCAGCTCTTCGGCCAGCAGCCACAGGCGATTCACTTCGGGCGCCAGAGACAGGTCGCCATCGAAGCCCAGTGCGCGCGTGAGCACGCGCTTGACGTTGCCGTCGAGGATGGCGGCGCGCTCGCCGAAGCAGAACGCGGCGATGGCCGCCGCCGTGCTGCGGCCGATGCCGGGCAGCGCGGCCAGGCCGGCGCTGCTGGCCGGAAAGTTGCCGCCATGCTCGGCCACCACGGCCTGGGCGCAGCGGTGCAGGTTGCGCGCACGGCTGTAGTAGCCCAGGCCGCTCCACAGCGCCAGCACATCGTCCAGCGGTGCGGCGGCCAGGGCCTGCACGTCGGGGAAGCGGGCCAGGAAGCGCGGGTAGTAGTCGAGCACGGTGCTGACCTGCGTCTGCTGCAGCATCACTTCAGACAGCCACACGCGGTAGGGGTCGCGGCTGCCCTGCCAGGGCAGGCCGTGGCGGCCGTGGCAGCGCTGCCAGGTGATCACCCGGCGCGCCAGCGACGGCGCCGTCAAGCAGCGTCCTGCTGCGCCGCGGCCGATGTGGCGGCCGGCTGGTGCGCGCTGTTCACGGCTTCAGCCGCCAGCCTTTCCAGCCGCGCCAACAGGGCTGCCAGGTGCTCGTCCTGGCCCTGCACTTCGGCGATGCGCTGCTCCAGATCACCCGCCGCAGCCTGCACGCGTTGCAGCGCGTCGCGCCGCCGCGTGAAGCCGCGGCGGCGTTCGCGCAATTGCACGTCCACCTGGCTGGTGGCGCTCTTGCTCCACAGTTCCAGTTCGCTCGCCGCGTTCTCGAAGACCACGCGCAGGCGCTGCAGCAGCATGCGCCTGAACTGCTCGGCAAAACCCGGCGCGGCCATGCGCCAGGCCTGGGTGATGCCGAGGTAGCGGCCGTAGTTCTGGTCGATGAGCTCCAGCTCCACGGTGAAGGGTTTCAGGTCGGGCGCGGGCGCCAGCGCAAAGGCGAAACCGAATTCGGTGTTGAGCTGGCGGAAGCTGGCGTCCAGCATCTGGCGCATCTCATCGGTGTGCACCTGCGCCTGGCCCAGCGCGCTGCGCAGGCGCTTGAGCAGGGTCTCGAAGGCACCGCGCGCACCCAGGTTGAAGGGCCGCGCGCCCATGGCCGACTGCATGGCCTGCAGCTCGGTGCGCAGCGTCTCGCTGGACAGCGCGCTGGTCACCGACCGCAGGATGCGCGCCTGCACCGCACGCAGCGCCGCCAGGCGCGCCGTGCAGCGTTCGAAGTCGCCCATCTCGACATCGATGCGCTCGACCATCATGCGCAGCTTGGCGCCACTCTTGCCACGCAGGCCGCGCAACTCCAGCAGCTGCTCAGCATGCTGGCGGCGGCGGTCGGCCAGGCGACGCACGGCCGAGCCGCGCAGCTGTTCCACCACACCCACCGCCGCCTGCACCAGCAGCTGGTGGCGCCGTGGCAGCAACTCGTCCACCAGCGCCTGCTCCAGCGGCGGCAGCCGGCTGGCCAGCAGCGCCTCGGGGTGGCCTTCCACGCGCGCCGCCAAAGCCTCGCGCGCCGACAGTGGAAACACGCGCGCCTGCGGCACGCCCAGCATGTCGGCGGTGTTCACGCACTGCTGCTCGATCTGCGCCAGCACTTGCTGCGGCGTGGCGAGCGGGTCGGCCAGGGTGTCGATCTTGTTCAGCACGACAAAACGTTCCAGGCTGGCCTGGCCCAGGTGCTCGCGCCAGATCGTCAGGTCGGAGCGCGTGACACCGGTGTCGGCCGCCAGCACGAAGACCACGGCATGGGCCGAAGGCAGCAGGCCCAATGTCAACTCGGGCTCGGCACCCACGGCGTTCAGGCCCGGCGTGTCGATGACGACCAGCCCGCGCTGCAGCAGCGGGTGCGGGTAGTTGATGACCGCGTGGCGCCAGGCCGGCACCTCGACGCCGCCGTCGGCAGCCTGCGGCGGGTTGTCTTCGGGGTGTTCCTCGTCCCAGAAGCCCAGGGCGACGGCCTGCTCGACGTTCACACGCTGCGTGCGCGTCACGGCGCTCAGGGCCTGCACCAGGCTCAGCGGGTCGGCCGGGTCCAGCGGCACCATCTGCCAGTGGTCGTCACGCGGGCGCAATTCGGCCAGCGACAGACCGCGCAGCCGCGTTTCGATGGGCAGCAGCGCCAGCCGCGGCGGCAGGCCGGCGTCGTGGCGCAATTCCACCGGGCACATGGTCGTGCGGCCGGGGGTGGCCGGCAGCACACGGCGGCCGGCGTCGGCGAAGAAGATGGCGTTGATGAGCTCGGACTTGCCGCGCGAGAACTCGGCCACGAAGGCCAGCACCAGCTTTTCCGACGACAGGCGCTCGCGCAGCGAAGCCAGCACGATGTCGTCGGTCTCACCGAGCAGTTCGTTTTCCTTCAGCGCACGGCCCAGCTGCGCGACATGGCGGTCGAGGCCGGCACGCCACGACGCCAGGGCGTCGAGACTGTCGGCGATGGGGCTGGTCGTGAACATGGCAGTACGCAAGTGCGCCGCATCCTAGCGCAGGCACCCGGGCCGGCTGCGCCTGGATAAGCAGCCCTTTGTCACGGCGGTAAACAACGTTACCGACGCTGACAAGCGGCGCAGAAATAGGTCGAGCGCTGCGCCTGCACGACGCGCCGCACCGCCGCGCCGCAGCGCGGGCAAGCCGCGCCGGCGCGGCCGTAGACCGCAGCCGCGGCCTGGTAGGCGCCGCTGGCGCCATGCACGTCGGTGAAGTCGCGCAGCGTCGAGCCGCCCAGGTCGAGCGCGCGGGCCAGCGTCATGCGCAAGGATGCCAGCAGGCGCTCGGCACGCGGGCGGCTGATACGGTCGGCGCGCAGCGCGGGGTGGATGCCGGCCTGGAACAACGCTTCGCAGGCGTAGATGTTGCCCGCACCCACCACCACGTCGCCGGCCAGCAGCACGGCCTTGATGGGCGCGCGCCGCGCCTTCAGTGCAGCGTGGAATGTGGCCGGCGTGAGCGCCGCGTCAAAAGGTTCGGCGCCCAGGCGCTGCAGCAGCGTGGCCGCCGGCGCGGCGTCGATGGCCGGAGACCACACGGCGGCGCCGAAACGGCGCGGGTCGTTCAGACGCAGCGTGCCGCGGTCGGTGATGAGGTCGAAGTGGTCGTGCGGGCCGGCTACTGGCGGCGTGTCCATCAGCGCCAGCGAGCCCGACATGCCCAGATGCAGCAGCAGTCCGCCGGCATCGCCCAGCGGCAGCCACAGGTACTTGCCGCGGCGGATGATGTCGCCCACACGGGCGCCGGCCAAGGCCTGCGGCGCCGTTCCCAGCGGCCAGCGCAAAGGCTTGCCCAGGCGCAGGCCCAGCACCAGGGCGCCCCGCAACGGGGCGGCGATGCCCCGCCGCGTGACTTCGACTTCGGGCAGCTCAGGCATGAACTCTCAGCTTGATCTGGCTCTGCCAGGCAAATGAACCCCCGCAAAGTGGCGGGGCTGGGCGGGCCGGGCGCGCCCGGACCTGGGGGAACGCATTATGTGAGAATGACTCTGAGTCCCATGCCTACCTACCTGCCCCACCGTTTTCGCCGGCCGCGGGCCGTTTGCATCATGGCCGCCGCCGCGCTCGGCAGCCTGCTGGCGTGGGCACCCGGCGCCTGGGCGCAGGCCGCCGATCCCGCCAAGCCACCGCTCAATTCGGCGATGGACGACCGGCTCTTCTACCAGCTGCTCGTCGGCGAGATGGCGCTGGGCTCGGGCGACGCCGGCAGCGCCTACGAACTCATCCTCGACGCTGCACGGCGCACGCGCGACGAAGGCCTGTTTCGCCGGTCGGCCGACATCGCCTTGCAAGCCCGTGCCGGCGAACAGGCACTGGCGGCCTCGCGCGCCTGGCGTCTGGCGCATCCGGCTTCGGCCGATGCCACGCGGCTGCAGGTGCAGATCCTGCTGCTGCTCGACCGCAGCGACGCGCTCGGCGAACCTCTGCGCGCCCTGCTCGCGCAGACGCCGGCGGCCGACCGGCCCGGCCTGATCGCCAGCCTGCCGCGTTTCCTGCAGCGCAGCAAGGACCCGCGCGCCACCGCTGCGCTGCTGGAAGAAGCCCTGAAGCCCTACGCCGAGGCGCCAGCCACACGCGTGCCGGTGCGCGTGTCGCTGGGCCGCGCCTGGCTGGAAGCGAAAGACGCCGACAAGGCCCTGGCCCTGGCGCGCGAGGCACAAGGGCTGGAAGCCAGCGCCCCCGGCCCGGCCTTGCTGGCCATGGAGCTGATGCGCGAACGCCCTGCGGCCGAAGCCGTGGTGCGCGACTACCTGCGCCAGGGCAAGGCCGAGCCGGCGCTGCGCCTGGCTTACGTGCGCGTGCTCACCGGCAACCAGCGCTATGGCGACGCCATCACCGAACTGCAGGTGGCCACACGCCAGCAGCCCGAGTTGGCCTCGCCCTTCCTGTCGCTGGGCGCGCTGCACCTCGAACTGAAGCAACCGAAGGAAGGCGAAGCGGCCCTGCTGCGCTACGTCGAACTGGTGCAGCGCGACGGCGTGACGGCGCCCGTCCCGGGCAGCGTGCCTGACCTGTCCACCAACGGTGAAGACGACGACGATGCGCCAGCGCGTCCCGAGCAGGGCCTGGTGCAGGCCTGGCTGATGCTGGCGCAATCGGCCGAACAGCGCGGCGACTTCGGCGCCGCCGAGAAGTGGCTGGGCAAGGTGGAAGACCCGCAGCGTGCGCTGGAAGTGCAGACGCGCCGTGCCTCCATCCTGGCGCGCCAGGGCAGGTTCACGCAGGCGCGCGAACTCATCCGCCGCGTGCCCGAGCGCCGCCCCGACGATGCCCGCGCCAAGCTGGTGGCCGAAGCCGGCGTGCTGCGCGACGTCAAGCGCTGGCGCGATGCCTACGACGTGCTGGGCGGCGCCAGCCAGCGCTTCAGCGACGACGCCGACCTGATCTACGAGCAGGCCATGATGGCCGAGAAGCTCGACAAGCTCGATGACATGGAGCGCTTGCTGCGCAAGGTCATCGCGCTCAAGCCCGACAACGCGCATGCCCACAATGCCCTGGGCTACTCGCTGGCCGACCGGCGCCTGCGCCTGCCCGAGGCGCGACAGTTGGTGCAGCGCGCGCTCGAACTGTCACCCGGTGACCCTTTCATCACCGACAGCCTGGGCTGGGTCGAGTTCCGCATGGGCAACAAGGAAGAAGCCCTGAAGCTGCTGCAAGGCGCCTACGGCACGCGGCCCGACCCCGAGATCGCCGCCCACCTGGGCGAGGTGCTGTGGTCCATGGGCCAACGCGAAGAGGCCCGGCGCATCTGGCGCGAAGGCAAGGGGCGCGACGCCGGCAACGACGTGCTGCGCGAAACGCTGGCCCGCCTGCGCGTCGACCTGTGAAGGGGCGCGTCGCGCCGCTGCTGGCGGCTGCGGCCTTGCTGGCCCTGCTGGCTGGTTGCGCGACGCCGCGGCCCGAGCCCGGAGAAGCACCCTGGACCAGCGGCCGACTCAGCGTACGCATCGCCGCCGACGGTGAGCGTGCAGCGCAGAGCATGAGCGCGGCCTTCGAACTGCGCGGCACTGGTGACAGCGGCGAGTTGCGGCTGAATTCCCCCCTGGGCACGCGCGTCGCCAGTGCGCGCTGGGCGCCCGGCAGCGCGGTGCTGGCCAACAGCGACGGCGAGC
>JANNFE010000090.1:0-7303 GCA_031379415.1 Betaproteobacteria bacterium
AAGGCTTCGCGCGTGAGGATGCTGCTGAGCTTCTGATCGGTGTGCACCATCTCCACGATGCGCCGGCCCGCGTTGCGTGCGATGACGTTGCGCCGGCCGTCCACCGCCGGGTAGGCGGCGTTGCCCGGCAGGCCCACGCCCAGTGCTTCCACCATGCTGGCCATGGTGCTGGCCGTGCCCATGGTCATGCAGTGGCCGTGGCTGCGGTGCATGCAGCTTTCGGCTTCGAAGAATTCGGCCAGCTTCAGGGTGCCGGCGCGCACCTGCTCGCTCATCTGCCAGACGCCGGTGCCGGAGCCGAGTTCCTGCCCGCGCCATTTGCCGCTGAGCATGGGCCCGCCACTCACGCCAATGGTGGGCAGGTCGGTGCTGGCCGCGCCCATCAGCAGCGCGGGCGTGGTCTTGTCGCAGCCCATCAGCAGCACCACGCCGTCGATGGGGTTGCCGCGGATGCTCTCTTCCACGTCCATGCTGGCCAGGTTGCGGTAGAGCATCGCGGTGGGGCGCAGCAAGGTTTCACCCAGGCTCATCACCGGGAACTCCAGCGGGAAGCCGCCGGCCTCGTAGACGCCTATCTTCACCTGTTCGGCCAGCGTCCTGAAGTGCGAATTGCAGGGTGTGAGCTCGCTGAAGGTATTGCAGATGCCGATGACGGGCCGGCCGTCGAACTGGTCGTGCGGCACGCCCTTGCCCTTGACCCAGCTGCGGTAGGCAAAGCCGTCGCGGTCCTGGCGGCCGAACCATTGCTGGCTGCGCAGGTCTTCGGGCCGCTTTCTCGGTTTGTCGCTGGGGCGGTCACTCATCGGATGCTGGCTTTCCCGGGTACGGGCGCCGGGCTGCCGCAGATACTATGGTATGACGATTGAACCCGCAGCCGTAGAACCCCTAGGAGTGTTTCGCTTGTCATCACCGCATGTCCTGGCCGTGTCGCGGCTGTCGCCCTTGTACCTGTCGCAGCTCGCGGCTTCCTGCCGCCTGCACGATCGTCTGCAGGAAACCGACCCGGCCGCCTTCGCCGCCGTGGCGCCGCAGATCCGCGCCGTGGCGGCCAGCGGCGATTCACGCGTGCCGGCCGAGCTGATGGCCCGGCTGCCCGCGCTGGAGCTCATCTCGGTGATGGGCGTGGGCTACGACGGTGTCGACGTGGCCGCGGCCAGGGCGTGCGGCGTCATGGTCACGCACACGCCTGAGGTGCTGAACGACGACGTGGCCGACCTCGCCATCGGCCTGATGCTGTGCGCCGCTCGCCAGTTGCCGGCCGCCGACCGCTACGTGCGCAGCGGCCTGTGGCTGCAGGGCGCCATGCCGCTGGCGCGCAAGATGAGCGGTGCGCGGCTGGGCATCGTGGGCATGGGCCGCATCGGGCTGGCGATAGCCCGGCGCGCGCTGGCCTTCGGCATGCACATCGCCTACACGGCGCGCAGCGCCAAGCCGGAACTGCCCTTTGCCTTTCATGCCAGCGCGGCGGCGCTGGCGGCGCAGGTCGACTTCCTGGTGCTCATCACGCCAGGCGGCGCCGGCACGCGCAAGCTGGTGGATGCGACGGTGTTGCAGGCCCTGGGATCAAAGGGCATCTTGATCAACGTGGCGCGGGGCTCGGTGGTCGACGAGGCGGCGTTGATCGACGCGCTGGAGCGCGGCGTCATCGCCGGCGCCGGGCTCGACGTCTTCGAGGACGAACCCCGCGTGCCCGCACGGCTGCTCGCTCTGCCACAGGTCGTGCTCACGCCGCACATCGGCAGCGCCACCGGGCAGACGCGGCAGGCCATGGCTGACCTGGCGTTTGCCAACTTGCAGGCTCACTTTGCCGGCCAGCCACTGCTCACCCCGGTGCCGGAGTGCCGGCGCTGAGACCTGCACCGGGGTAAGCCCGAAGCAGCCGTCCATTCAATGGTCATACGATAAGACCACAGGCGTGGCACAGCGCCCCGTCAACCCCAGGAGACAAGACGATGCTGAAGAAGACATGGTTGGCCTGTGCGCTGCTCGGCGCGGGTGTGTGGGCGGCCGGACCGGCGCTGGCGCAGGACAAGCTCACCGTCTGGTGGGCCAAGGGTTACTACAAGGGCGAGGACGACGCGCTCTTCGCTGCCATCAAGAAGTTCGAGGCCAAGTACCCGAAGATCAAGGTCGAGCTGAGCCTGTACGCGCCGCAGGAAGCCATTCCGAAGTCGGTGGCCGCCATGGACGCCGGCACACCGCCTGATGTGGCCTATGCCGACGTCTACGACTTCCAGGTGGCAGCGAAGTGGGCCTACGAAGGCAAGCTGGAGGACATCTCCAGCCTGATCGACCCGCTGCGCGCCAAGTTCGAGCCGCAGGCGCTGTCCACGGCCTTCCTCTTCAACAACACGAGCCAGAGCCGGGCCTACTACGCCTTTCCCATCAAGCAGCAGACCATGCACATCCAGTACTGGAAGGACATGCTGGCCGACGCGGGCTTCAAGGAAAGCGACATCCCGAAGGACTGGAAGGGCTACTGGAACTTCTGGTGCGAGAAGGTGCAGGCCGGCTACCGCCAGAAGACGGGCAACCGCGCCTTCGGCACCGGCTTCCCGATGGGCGTGGATTCCAGCGACTCTTTCTTTTCCTTCCTGACCTTCATGGACGCCTACAACGTCAAGCTGGTCAGCGATTCGGGCAAGCTGCTGGTCGACGACCCCAAGGTGCGCGAGGGCCTGATCAACGCCGTCACCGACTACACCGCCGTCTATGGCAAGGGTTGCACGCCGCCGTCGTCGACCAACTGGAAGGACCCCGACAACAACGTCGCCTTCCACAACAAGACCATCGCGCTCACGCACAACGCCACCATCTCCATCGCCGCCAAGTGGCTGGACGACTCCAGCAACGCCGCGCTGACCGAAGCACAGCGCGCCACCGCGAAGAAGAACTACACCGAGCTGATTGCCACTGCCGGCTTTCCCAACAAGCCCGACGGCACCAAGATGACCTACCGCGCGGCGGTGAAGGTGGGTGTGATCTTCAAGGACAGCAAGAACAAGGCGGCAGCCAAACAGTTCGTGTCCTTCATCCTCGACGAGGCCAACCTCACGCCTTATGTGGAAGGCTCGCAAGGCCGCTGGTTCCCGGTCACCAAGGCCGCGCAGCAGAGCGCGTTCTGGAAGAGCGACCCGCACCGCACCACGGTCTACAACCAGTTCATGGCCGGCACGACCTCGTTCGAATTCACCAAGAACTACAAGTTCACGGTGCTCAACAACGAGAACGTGTGGGCCAAGGCCATGAACCGCGTGCTCAACGAGAAGGTGCCGGTGGACAAGGCGGTGGACGAGATGATCGCCCGCATCAAGGCCGTCGCGAATTGACGAACCCCCCGAAGCGCCTGCGGCGCCTCCCCCCGGGGGGCGACGCCAGCGGCCCGGCGAAGCCGGTTCCGCGGCGTCCGCTTGGTCGCGATCGGTGCATCTGGCAATGAGCGCCGCTGCCGTTGGCGTCGCTGCTTCCCGCAAACCCGCCAAGGTATTGAGCCAATGGGAACTGTGGGGCCGGCTGCTCGTGCTGCCCTACCTGGTGGTGTTCGTGGTCTTCGTGCTCTACCCCGTGTGTTACGGGCTCTGGCTGGCGCGCGACCCCGGCAACTACGTCAAGCTGGCGGACGACCCGGTTTTCTTCCGCACCGCCATCAACACCGTGGTTTTCCTGGTGGTGGCGGTGAACCTGAAGATGCTGGTGGCGCTGGGCCTGTCGGGCTTTTTCGTGCAGACGCGCTGGTGGATCAAGGTGCTGTCGCTGCTCTTCATCCTGCCCTGGGCGGTGCCGTCCATCCCCACCATCCTGTCGGTGCGTTTCATGCTCAATCCCGAGTGGGGCGTGATCAACAGCACCTACTTCCGCATGACCGGGCTGGACGGACCGAATTGGCTCAACGACCCGACGCTGGCGCTGAGCTTCTCGATGCTCATGCACATCTGGAAGAGCCTGCCCTTCTGGACGCTCATCCTGCTGGCCGGCCGGCTGGCCATACCTGCTGAACAGTACGAAGCTGCCAGCGTCGACGGCGCCACGCGCTGGCAGAAGTTCCGCTTCATCACCTGGCCTTCGATGAAGGGCCTGTACTTCACCTCGACCATCCTGTCGCTGATCTGGACCCTGGGCGACTTCAACAGCGTCTACCTGCTCACCGGCGGCGGCCCGGCCGACCTGACGCATGTGCTGGCCACGCTGGGCATCCGCTACCTGCGGCTGGACGAGATCGCGCTGGCCATGGCGTCCATCGTGGTGGCCTTGCCCTTCGTGCTGCCGCTGGTCTTCGTGATGATGAAACGGCTGGGCAAATGAAGCGCAAGGCCCTCATCAACGAAGCGCAGCTGCTGCTGATCGGCATTCCGGTGCTGCTGTGGACCTTGGTTCCCGTCTACCACATGGTGCTGTTCGCCATTTCCCCGCGTGACTCGGCCACCTCGGGCCGCCTGTGGCCCCAGAACCCCACGCTGGAAAACTTTCGCGTGGTGTTCGAGCAGAAGCACCTCTACTTGCAGCACTTCTGGCAACAGCTGGGCAACTCGCTGATGATTGCGGTGGCGGTGGGCGTCATCACGCTCTTCGTGGCCACCTGCGCGGCCTTTGCCATCAGTCGGCTGAAGGTGCGCGGCGGCCGCACGGTCATGAACATGGCGCTCTTCACCTACTTCATCCCGGCCGCCTTCCTGGCCGTGCCGATGTACAAGACCATGGCCAACTACGGCCTGCTCAACAACAAGTGGAGCCTGGTGCTGGCGATGGTGACCATCGCCTCGCCCTACTGCATCTGGGTGCTGAAGCAGGCCAGCGACAAGCTGCCTTGGGAGCTGGACGAGGCCGCGCGCATGGACGGCGCTACGCCGCTGCAGCTGTTCCGCCTGGTCTACGTGCCGCTGATGGTGCCCAGCCTCGTGGCCGTGGGCACCTATTCGCTGCTGCTGGCCTGGAACGAATACCTCTACGGCTTCCTGTTGCTGAGCAAGGAGACCGACCTGACCCTGGCCGTCGCTTTGGGCAACTTCCTGGGCGCCGACGACTCGCCCTGGGAACTGCTGATGGCCACAGGCTGCATCTACGCGCTGCCGCCAGCGGCCATCTACTACGCCTTCAAGCGCTACATGGTCAGCGGCCTGACCGCTGGTGCCGTGAAGAGCTAAGGATCAAGAGCCATGGCAGCCGTTGCATTCAAACAAGTCGATAAGGCCTACGGCAAGGTCAAGGTCATCCACGGCATCCAGTTCGAGATCGCCGACGGCGAGTTCGTCGTGCTGGTGGGGCCTAGCGGCTGCGGCAAGAGCACGCTGCTGCGCATGTTGGCCGGGCTGGAAGAGATCTCGGGCGGCGAGATCCTCATCGACGGCAAGGTGGTGAATGACCTGGAGAGCAAGGACCGCGACATCGCGATGGTCTTCCAGAGCTACGCCCTCTACCCGCACTTCACGGTGCGCGAGAACATGGGCTTCAGCCTGCGTTTGCGCAACGCCGACAAGCACACCACCGAAGAGCGTGTGGCCAAGGCCGCGCGCATCCTGAACCTGGACGCCTTGCTCGACCGCTTTCCGCGTGAACTCTCGGGCGGCCAGCGCCAGCGCGTGGCCATGGGCCGCGCCATCGTGCGCGACCCCAAGGTCTTTCTCTTCGACGAGCCGCTGTCCAACCTGGACGCCAAACTGCGCGTGGCCATGCGCGCCGAGATCAAGGCGCTGCACCAGCGCCTGAAGACGACCACGGTCTACGTGACGCACGACCAGATCGAGGCCATGACCATGGCCGACCGCATCGTCGTCATGCACGACGGCATCGTCGAGCAGATCGGCACGCCGCTGGAGCTCTTCGACCGACCGGGCAACCTCTTCGTGGCGCAGTTCATCGGCTCGCCGGCGATGAACGTCTTCTCCGGCCAGATCCGCGGCAACACGGTGGAGGCGCTGGGTGCCCGCTGGCCGCTGCTGTCGCGTTTCGGCCCCGAGGGGCAGGCCGTGCACTACGGCATCCGCCCCACCGACCTGGTGGTGGCCGAGCACGGCATTCCGGCGCGCGTGGTGGTGGTGGAACCCACGGGCGCCGAGACCGAACTGCTGCTGCAGGTGGGCGAACAGCAAGTGGTGCTGGTGATGCACGGCCGCACCGATGCCCTGCCCGACAGCACCGTGCACCTGACGCTGGACCCGGCCAAGGCCCACGTCTTCGACGCCACCACGGGCATGCGTCTGGGATGACGATGAAACTGCACTGACTCATTTGCGCACTGACTGATGCCATGGAATTCACCAAAGTCACCCTTTACACCGCCGCCGACGGCCGCGCGCGTTTCCGCGAAGAAACCGTGCCGCTGACCGAGGGCAAGCCGACGGCGCGCCTGTCGCCGCTGATGCCCAGCGGCGGCCTGCAACTGCGCATGAGCCCGGTCGGCTTTCGCAGCGACTTCCACTGCACCGACAACCCGCAGTGGCTCTTCGTGCTGGGCGGGCAGATGGAGATCGGCCTGCAGGACGGCACGTCGCGCCTCTTCGGCCCGGGCGACCACTTCTATTCCGCTGACACGCTGCCTGCCGGTGCCAGCTTCGATCCGAAGCTGCACGGCCACTGGAGCCGCCAGGTGGGTGACCAGCCGCTGGTCACTGCCTTCGTGCGCGCATGAGTCCGCAGGCTTCGCCGAGGACTCATTCCCGCTCGGCGGGACCGGCCGCAGGCCGTAGGGTGCCCAAGTGACACCGATCAAGAACGTCCACGGCCGCACGCTCGAACTGCTGGGCGAGGCCATCGTCTCGGGCCATTACGCACCGGGCAGCGGCATCCCGCCCGAACCCACGCTGGGTGAGGAGTTCGGCGTCAGCCGCACGGTGGTGCGCGAGGCCATCAAGTCGCTGGTCGCCAAGGGCCTGGTGAGCACCGGCCCCAAGGTGGGCACGCGTGTGCTGCCGGCCGAACAATGGAACTGGTTCGACCCCGATGTCGTGGCCTGGCACAGCCGCGCCGGCCTGTCGCGCGAGTTCCTGCGCGATCTGCAGGAGCTGCGCCGCGTGGTGGAGCCGGCCGCCGTGCGGCTGGCCGCCGAACGTGCCACGGCACCGGACATCGCCGAGCTCGAGGCCGCCTATGCCGGCATGAAGGATGCCATCGACAACGGCGGCGACTACGTGCGCCACGACCTCGCCTTCCACCAGGGCCTGCTGCGCGCCTGCCACAACCGCATGCTGGTGCAGATGAGCAAGGCGCTGTGTGCGCTGCTGCGCACCAGCTTCGAGATCTCGACCAGCAAGCCGGACGGCCCCGCGAATTCGCTGCCGCTGCACCGCGCCGTACTCGACGCGGTGAT
>JANNFE010000045.1:0-2242 GCA_031379415.1 Betaproteobacteria bacterium
ATGAAGGGCGCGAAGGCGAACACCGAACCCGTGCGCGCGGCGCCAAAGGCGCGCTGCGCCAGCAGGTACAAGCGCAGGCTCAGGCCGTAGCCGGTGGCCCCGATGGCCAGCAGCGCCAGCGCGGCGCTTGCCGACGGCAGCGGCTCGGCGAACGCCAGCGCCAGTGCGGCCGTGGCCGTTGCGCCAAGCACCGCCTTGACCATCACCACCTGCCCGGGGTCGCGTTCGGCCAGCGCGCGCGACAGCGTGTTGTCGATGCCCCAGGCAGCGGTGGCCAGCAGCACGGCGAGCAGGCCCCACAGCTGCGCGCCACCCGAATTCGTCCTCAGCCCCTGGTCCAGCACCAGCACCATGCCGCCGGCCAGCAGCAGGGCCATCGCCATCCAGACGCGGCCGTCCATGGTCTCGCGGTACAGGCGCCAGGCCAGCACGGCGGTGAAGAGGGCTTCCAGCGTGAGCATCAGCGAGGCGCTGGTGCCGCTGGTGTTCTGCAGCCCCCAGGCCAGCGCGACCGGGCCGACGACGGCGCCGAACGCGGCCATCGCCAGCAGGCGCTTCAGGTCGGTCCGCTGCAGGCGCGCTTCGCGGTCGATGCGCTGGCGCGACAGCAGGCCGACCGCAGCGGCCCCCGCATACAGCAGCGCCGCCGTACTGAAGGCCCCGAGCCCAGCACCGAACTGCTGTACCAGCGGCGTGCTGACGCCGAATAGCGCCGCAGCCAGCAAAGCGAGCAGCCCGCCCCGCAGGGCGGGCAGGGCCTGAGGTGACAAGGCCACTTACTTGACGGTGAAGCGAACGGTGATCGCCTTCGCGGCCGGCGTCACCAGCGCCGCCACCACCTTGGCGCCCTTGGCCAGCTTCAGGCCCTTGGCTTCGAGCTTGTCGCCCACCACCACCAGATCGGCCTCCGACTTCTCGGCACCGTTGAGCACCGTCAGCTTGCCCTTCAGGCCGGTGGGCGCCATCGGCTTGCCGTGGTCCTCGACATAGATCACCGCGCCGGCAGGCGTGCCGACCAGTTCGAAGCCCAGGTCACTGGCCGTGGCGACGACACCGCCATGCCTGGCCTTGGCCCCGCCATGGGCCATTGCCACGTTGAACGACAGCGCCGACAGTGCCAGCACGATCACGGTCAACCGTTTCTTCATCATCTCCATCTCCTGCGAGGGTGCGGCGCTCTGAGACAGGCGGCGCCGCCGGGCCTGATGTCAAGTCAGTAGGCTTCCTGAACGCCTGTGGCGCCTTCCGGGGTGTCGGCCTCGGGCTGCGTCAGCCGCTTCGTGGCCTTCTCGCCGAACAGCCAGAACAGCACCGGCGTCAGCAGCGTGTCGAGCAGCGTCGAGCTGACGAGCCCGCCGAAGATCACCACCGCCACCGGGTGCAGGATCTCCTTGCCCGGGGCGTCGGCCGCCAGCAGCAGCGGCGTCAGCGCGAAGGCCGCCACCAGCGCCGTCATGAGCACTGGCGTCAGCCGCTCGAGTGAACCGCGCACGATCATGGCCTGGCCGAAGGCTTCGCCCTCGAACTTGCACAGGTTGATGTAGTGGCTGATCTTCAAGATGCCGTTGCGCGTGGCAATGCCCGCCAGCGTGATGAAGCCCACCATCGACGCCACCGACAGGCTCACGCCCGCAATCCACATGGCCGCCACGCTGCCGATCAGCGCCAGCGGGATGTTGGCCATGATGATGGCGGCCAGCACCACCGACTGGTAGCGCGAGTACAGCACCAAGAACATCATCGCCAGCGACACCACCGACAGGCCGGCGATCAGGCGCGTGGCCTCTTCCTGCGCCTGGAACTGCCCCTCCAGGCTCACGAACTCGCCGGGCGGCAAAGGCGTCTTGGCGATGATGTTGCGGATGTCGGCGATGACACGCCCCATGTCGCCACCGTCGGTGTTGGCGTAGACGATGATGCGGCGGCGACCGTTCTCGCGCCCGATCTGGTTCGGGCCGTCGGTCTCTTCCACGGTGGCGATGCTCGACACCGGCACGCGCCCGGCCGGCGTGTCGATCAGCGTGCGCGCCAGGTCCTGCGGGCCGCGCTGGTGGTCGGGCAGGCGCAGCACCAGATCGTAGCGGCGCGGGCCATCGACGATCTGCGCGCCATGGGCGCCATCGGTCAGCGCTTGCAGCACGCGAATGGCTTCACCCGGCGCCAGGCCCATCTGCGCCGCCTTGCGATGGTCCAGGCGCACCGTGATCTGCGGGATCAGCACCTGCTTTTCGACCGTCAGGTC
>JANNFE010000063.1:0-15193 GCA_031379415.1 Betaproteobacteria bacterium
TCGCGTAGCTGGGCACGATGCCGCCCTGGAACAGGCCGAACAGCGCCGAGATGAGGTACAGCGACACCAGCCCGTCGAAGGGCAGGAAGAGCAGCAGCGCCGTGCCCTGCAGCACGCTGCCCAGCAGCAGCGTGCGGATGCTGCCGATGCGGTCGCAGATCACTCCGCTGACGAGCCGGCTGACGATGCCGCAGGCCAGCATCAGGCTCAGCATTTCCGCGCCGCGCGCGGCACCGAAACCCAGGTCGCTGCAATAGGCCACGATGTGCACCTGGGGCATGGCCATGGCCACGCAGCAGGCCACGCCGGCCAGGCACAGCAGGCCCTGGGCGTGGCCCATGCTCAGACCGAAGGGGCGCTCCGACGGCCTTGCCGTCTGGCCGGCGCGCGGCGGCGCTGCCACCGCCGCGGGCGGGCGCGGGCGCATGAAGAGCGCCAGCAAGGACATGGTGATGGCGCAGAAGATGCCGAGCCCGATGTAGGTGGCGCGCCAGCCCTGGCTGGCCACGAAGTGCTGCACGACGGGCGGCCAGATGGCCCCGGCCACATAGTTGCCGCTGGCACACACCGCCACCGCGATGCCGCGGCGCTTGACGAACCACAGCGAGGTGTCGGCCACCAGCGGCGCAAAGCTCGCCGAACTGCCGAGCAGGCCGATGAGCAGGCCGTGCGCCACCGTGAAGCCGGCAATGCCGCCCGCCAGCCCGCAGGCGACATAGCCTGCGCCCAGGCTGGCCGCGCCGATGAGCAGCGGCACCATCACGCCGTACCTGTCGGCGAGCCGCCCCATCAGCACGCCGCCGATGCCGAAACCGACCATCAGCGCGGTGTAGGGCAACGAAGCGTCGGCACGCGCCACGCCGAAGTCGGCCTGCACCGTGGGCAGCGTCACCGACACGATGTACATGCCGCTGCTGCCGATGGTCATGAGCAGCAGGGTCACGGCCAGGCGCAGCATGGCGTAGCGCGAGTCAGCCTGGTGCTGGGCCTGGTGCACGGTGGCGGACGACGGTTTCATGCGGCCAGCATAACGGCGCCGGCGGTGCCGGCCGGCCCTTCGGTATGCTCTGCAGCCCCACCCGACGGAGCCCTGCCCCATGACCCGCGTCTTCAACTTCAGCGCCGGCCCCGCCGCCCTGCCCGAGAGCGTGTTGCGCAAAGCCGCCGAAGAGATGTTGGACTGGCATGGCTCCGGCATGAGCGTGATGGAGATGAGCCACCGCGGCAAGGAGTTCATCGGCATCGCGAACGAGGCCGAAGCCCTGCTGCGCGAACTGCTGGGCGTGCCGGCGAACTACAAGGTGCTGTTCATGCAGGGCGGCGCCATCGGCGAAAACGCCATCGTGCCCATGAACATGCTGCGCGGCAAGGCATCGGCCGACTACGTCGACACCGGCGAGTGGAGCAAGAAGTCCATCAAGGAAGCGAAGAAGTACGGCGGCGTCAAGGTCGCGGCCTCCGCCGCCGACACGGGCTACACCACGATTCCGCAGCGTGACACCTGGAAGCTGGACCCGGACGCCGCCTACGTGCACATCTGCAGCAACGAAACCATCGGCGGCGTGGAGTACCACTTCACGCCCGACGTGGGCAGCGTGCCGCTGGTGGCCGACATGTCCAGCAGCATCCTGTCGCGCCCGGTCGACGTGTCGAAGTACGGCCAGATCTACGGCGGCGCGCAGAAGAACATCGGCCCTGCCGGGCTGACCATCGTCATCGTGCGTGAAGACCTGCTGGGCGGCGCGCTGCCCATCACGCCTTCGGCCTTCGACTACAAGGTGGTGGCCGACAACGAGAGCATGTACAACACGCCGCCCACCTACGCCATCTACATCGCGGGGCTGGTCTTCCACTGGATCAAGGCGATGGGCGGGCTGGCTGCGATGGAGGCGCACAACCGCCACAAGGCCGCGCTGCTGTACGACTTCCTCGACACCACGGCCTTCTACAGCGCCCCGGTGGCACGCGACTGCCGCAGCCTGATGAACGTGCCCTTCAAGCTGAAGGACGAGAGCCTGGACGCCGCCTTCCTGAAGGGCGCCGAGGCACGCGGCATGGTGCAGCTGAAGGGCCACCGCAGCGTCGGCGGCATGCGCGCTTCCATCTACAACGCCATGCCCATCGAAGGCGTTCAGGCGCTGGTGGCCTGGATGAAGGAGTTCGAGGCCCAGCATGGCTGACAAGCTCGCCATCCAGGTGCTGAACAACGTCTCGGCCAACGGGCTGGCGCGCCTGCCACCCGAGCGCTACACCGTGGGCCCCGGCATTGCCGAGCCGGCAGCCATCCTGCTGCGCAGTGCCGACCTGCACGGCGTGGACATCCCGGCCAGCGTGCGCGCCATCGGCCGCGCCGGGGCCGGCACCAACAACATCCCCATCGCGGCGATGAGCGCGCGTGGCATCCCGGTCTTCAACACGCCGGGGGCGAATGCCAACGCGGTGAAGGAACTGGTGCTCGCCGGCATGCTGCTGGCGGCGCGCCACATCGCGCCGGCACTGCGCTTCGTGGCCACGCTGGACACCGCCTCGCCCGAGCTGGAAAAGACCATCGAGGACGGCAAGAAGGCCTTTGCCGGCATCGAGCTGCAAGGCCAGACCCTGGGCATCGTGGGCCTGGGCAAGATCGGCTGCCTGGTGGCCGATGCCGCCATCAAGCTCGGCATGAACGTGCTGGGCTTCGACCCCGACATCACGGTCGACGCCGCCTGGAGCCTGCCCGCACAGGTGAAGCGCGCCGCCAGCGTGGCCGAGGTGCTGCGCGGCTCGAACTTCGTCACCCTGCACGTGCCGCTGCTGCCGGCCACACGCGGGCTGGTGGGCGCCGCCAACATCGGTCTGCTGCGCCCCGGCGCCGTGCTGCTGAACTTCAGCCGCGACGGCGTGGCCGACAACGCCGCGGTGCGCGCCGCGCTGGATGCGGGCACCCTCGGCACCTATGTCTGCGACTTCCCCGGCCCCGAGCTGCACGCCCACCCACGCGTGGTGGCGCTGCCGCACCTGGGCGCCAGCACGCGCGAAGCCGAGGAGAACTGCGCCGTGATGGTGGTGGACCAGCTGCGCGACTACCTGGAGCACGGCCAGATCGTCAACGCCGTGAACTTCCCCAGCGTGCAGATGGGGCGTGAATCAGCCTGGCGCGTGGCCATCGCCAACGCCAACGTGCCCAACATGCTGGGCCAGATCTCCACCACCATGGCGCAGGCCGGGCTGAACATCCACAACATGGTCAACAAGAGCCGTGGTGAGATGGCCTACACGCTGGTGGACGTGGAAAGCCCGGTCGGCCCGGCCGTGCTGGCGGCGCTGGCGGCCATTCCCGGGGTGCTGGCCGTGCGCGACCTCACGGCGCCTGGATGAGCGGCGGCCCGCCGCAGCTGCACATCGCCGACGACGGCCGCGCCACGCTCACGCTGGCCCGGCCGCAGCACCTGAACCGCCTGCACCGCGAAGACCTGGCGGTGCTGCAGGCGCACATCGCCACCGTGGCCAGCAGCCCCGGCCTGCGGCTGTTGGTGGTGACCGGCCAAGGCCGCGCCTTCTGCGCCGGCTTCCATTTGGGCGAGCTGACCGAGGCCGATGCCGCGCAAGCCGACCCGCAGGCCTTCGAGCGCATGGTCGATGCGCTGGCTGCGCTGCCGGTGCCGACGATTGCGAGGCTCAATGGCGGCGTCTACGGCGGCGCCACCGACCTGGCCCTGGCCTGCGACTTCCGCGTCGGGGTGCGGGGCATGGAGCTGCGCATGCCGGCGGCGCACCTGGGCCTGCACTACTACCCGAGCGGCCTGCAACGCTTCGTCGCACGGCTGGGGCTGCAGGCGGCCAAGCGCCTGTTCCTGCTGGGCGAGACGGTCGTCGGCGACGAGCTGCTGCGCATCGGCTACCTGGACGCGCTGGTGGGCCCCGAGGCGCTGGACACGCAGGTCGCAGCCTTGGCCGCTGCGCTGATGGCTGGCGCGCCGCTCGCGCTGGCGGGCATGAAGCTGTCGCTGGACGAGATCGCGCATGGTGGCTTCGACCTGCAGCGCCTGCGCGCCCGCGAGACCCGCTGCGCGCAGAGCGCCGATCTGCGTGAAGGATTGGCGGCTTTTGCGGAGCGCCGACCGGCGCGATTTCGCGGCCTGTAAGCTTGCGGCGGGCGGCGCGACTGCGCCGTATGAACACCTTCTTGCGCAACTTCACGGCCAGCCTCTTGTGCGTGGGCAGCGCCTGGGCCCAGCCCGCAGCCACACCGCCGGCCTTCAGCGGCAGCACCTTCGACGGCCAGCGCTACGAACTGGCGCGGCAACGCGGCCGCGTGGTGATGGTGGTGCTGTGGCGCAGCGACTGCGCGGTCTGCCTGAGCAAGCTGCCCGAGCTGCGCGCCAACGCGCAGGGCTGGAAGAGCGCGCCCTTCGACCTGGTGCTGGTGAACCTGGACCCGACCATCCATGATGCTGAAGCCTACGACCGCGCACGCCGCACGGTCAGCCGCGGCGAGCCCATGGTGTTCAGCTTCTGGCACGGCAGCGCGCAGCTGCCCGCCGAGTGGCGCGGCGCGGGCCGGCTGCCGCGCACCCTGGTCATCGGCCGCGACGGTGTGCTCGCCAGCCAGCATGAAGGCCGCGTGCCGGCCGAGGTTTGGAACGAGGTCGCCGACCTGCTGCCGTGAGCCGCCTGCCAACGAGCCGGACGCGCGCTTAGGCTCCGTCCTCGGCGCAGCCCAGCCGCTGGGCGGCCAGGCCGTGGCCGGCGCTGGTGAAGAACCTCGACGGCAAAGACCTGCGCGTGCGGGCGGTAATACCGCCCGCGCGGCAGGCCGTGGCGACACAGGCCGCGCCGGGTTTCTTCACGGCACTTCAGGCGCGACCGGCCCAGCGCAGCGTCTGCTGCCGCACCACCTCGGGCAGCAGCTGTTCGCGCTCGTGCGCGGCGCGGATCCAGGTGGCGTCGTTGCCGTGGCCGGCCAGTTCACGGCGTATGAAGCGCAGCGCCGGCTCGGCGCGCAGCTCGATGGCGTGTTCTTCCAGCGCATTCAGCGTCGTCACGATGTCGTCGCGCAGCGTGCGGTGTTCGCCGCTCTTGGGGTCGACGAAAGTGCCGTCGAGGCCGAAGCGGCAGGCCTGGAAGCGGTTGAAGGTGTAGGGCAGATAGTCGTCTTCCTCGGGCGGATAAGGGCGCTCCACGCGCAGCCAGCGCGCCAGGCACTGGATGAAGCCGGCCATGGCCGCGGCCTTCTCGATGGTCAGCGGCGTGTCGAGCACGCGGATCTCGATGGTGCCGAACTCGGGCTTGGGACGGATGTCCCAGTAGAAGTCCTTCATGCTCTTGACGACGCCAGTGCGCGTCATCTTGTCGAAGTAGGTGCCGAAGTCGCTCCAGGTCAGCACGAAGGGCGCGCGGCCCGACAGCGGGAAGGCGAACACCGAGTTCAGCCGCGCCGAGTGGAAGGCCGTGTCGGTGCCCTGCACGAAAGGCGAAGAGGCCGACAGTGCGATGCAGTGCGGCATGTAGCGGCTGATGGCGTGCAGCAGCCACAGCGCCTCGTCGGCCGACGGGCAGCCCACGTGCACGTGCTGGCCGAAGATGGTGAACTGCTTGGACAGGTAGCCGTAAAGCTCGCTGATCTGCCTGAAGCGCGGCTTGTCGTAGATGCGGCGCTGGCTCCAGTCCTGGAACGGGTGGGTGCCACCGCCCGACAGCGCCACGCCCAGCTTGTCGGCGGCGCCGACCAGCGCGTCGCGGATGCTGCCCAGCTGCTGCAGCACGTCGGCGTGGTTTTCGCAGATGCCGGTGGACAGCTCGATCATGCTGTTCGTGATCTCGGGCACCACGGCGCCTGGCAGGCTGTGTTGGCCGAGCACACGCAGCAGGTCGTCGGCGGCCGGCGTGAGGTCGTAGTCGTGGGTGCTGACGATCTGCAGTTCGAGCTCGACGCCGAGCGTGAGCGCGCGCGATCGGCTGAAGGTCTCCAGGCTCATGCGGCGACCGCCCGGCCCTGCGGCGAAGGCGAGGCCGTGCCCGCAGGCTGTTGTTCACCGGCCAGTTTCAGACCCCACATCACGGCCAGTGGCCCCAGCACCTCGGTGAAGGCGATGGCCGAGTAGACGATGGGCGCGATGAGCAGCGCGAACTCGGGGTGGTCGCCGTGCAGGTCGGCCAGCAGCACCAGCGCCGTGCCCGACATCGGCAGCAGCGCCAGCGACAGGCCCAGTGCCTGCCGCAGGCGCAAGCCGCTCCACGGCGCAAAGGCCAGCACCGCTGCCGTCTTGGCCAGCGCGCGTGCGGCCAGCAGGGCCAGCGCGGCGCCGCCCCCGAGCACCAGGGCTTCGATGCTGGGCACGCTGCCGACGATGACGAAGAGCATCAGTACCAGCACACCGCCCGCGGTGCCGAAGTGCCGCGGCCAGACCCAGGGCCGGTGGCTGGAATTGCGCAGCAGCACACCGGCCAGCAGCGGCACCAGCAGCGTGGACAGGTCCAGCAGCTTGGCGCCCGTCAGCGACAGCACCACCAGGCCCAGCAGCAGCAGCGCAGCGTTCTCGTCGCGCAGGTCCAGCCGGCGCGCCACCCAGGCCACCAGGGTGGCCAGCAGCGCCGCCAGCAGCGCCGCGCCGCCGAAGGCCCATAGCGGCTGCGACACCGCACGCACCCAGTCGCCGGCCACGTCAAGATGCAGCCAGCCGATGACCAGCTTGTGCGCCAGCACGGCCACCAGGGTGTTCAGCGTGGTCAGCACGATCAGGCGGTCATGCACCTGCCCGGCGGCCTTGAGTTCGCTGCCGACGCGTGCGACCACCGCGCCCGATGCGCAGGTGCCCAAAGTGGCACAGGTGAGCGCGACGTTGACCGGCTGGTCCAGCCACCGCAGCACGCCATAGATGGCCGCGAAACTGAGCAGCACCTCGGCCGCGCTGGTCAGCAGCAGCGCCGGGTTGGCGCGCAACCAGCGCAGGTTGACGCGCGTGCCCATCTCGAACAGCAGCAGCGCCAGCGCCAGGTCGACGATGAGCCGCGGATGACCCTGCAGCATGCCGGCGCCGAAGCCGCTCAGGCCCAGCAGCAGGCCGACGATGCTGTAGCCCACGATGCGCGGCACGCCGAAGACGCGCCGCACCACTTCACCGAGCAGCGCACCGGCCACCAAGGCCAGCGCGACCCAGAAGGCCACGCCGGGTTCGGGCGGCCAGGGCTTGATCTGCAGGTAACCCGCCAGGTCGACCAGCATGGCGTCTCCTTGTTCTGGAACCGGGAATGACCACCTGACGCGCCCACAAGTTCCACTGCGGCGCCATCGCGTGCAGGGTGCGCAGCGGCCGGCAGCGCGCGCAAGGGTTGTTCACAGTGGCCGCGCGCAGATAGCCGCTGCGCGTACCTTGCGCGTCAGCTGCGCGCGCTACTCGCCCAGCATCTCGCCGATGGGCTTCAGGTCGTCGACGCGGTCACACACCGCCTTCACCGCGGCCAGCACCGGCACGCCCAGCAGCAGGCCCCAGACGCCCCACAGCCAGCCAAAGGCCAGCATGCCGACGAAGACGGCCACGGCGTTCATGCGGCTGGTGCGGCTGGTGAGCCAGGGCGTGAGCAGGTTGCCGGTGACCAGGTGCAGCCCCATCGCGATGCCGGCCACCAGCAGCACGCCGTTGACGGTGCCGAACTGCACGAAGGCCACCAGCCCGGCGCCGCCCGCCAGCGCCAGCGTGCCCAGGTAGGGCACGAAGTTCAGCACGAAGGCCAGCACGCCCCACACCGCCGCGTGCTCCAGGCCCACTGCCGCGAAGGCCGCCCAGATGGCCAGGCCCACCAGCACGCTGGTGAAGAGCTGCACCAGCAGGTAGCGGTGGATCTGCTGCGTGATCTCGTCCAGCACCTCCACCGTGATGCGCTTCTGCGCAAAGGTGGGGCCGGCGATCTTCACCATCTTGCGCCGGAAGCTGTTGCCCGAGGCCAGCAGGAAGTAGGCGATGAAGACCACCACCACCGCTTGGCCGATCGACGCCGCCACGCCCAGCGTGCCCGACCACAGGTAGTCCTTGATATCGAACCGCGAGCGTTCGATGCTCACGCGCGTGACGCCGCGCGCCGCCGCCGGCGCGGCCGCGCCTTCCTGCGCCGCCTGCTCCAGCTGCGTCGCAGCGCGCTGCACCTTGTCGATGGGTGACTCGCCGCGCCCGCGCTGTTCACGCAGGGCCGTGCGCACCTTCTGCGTGGCCTCGGGCAGCGACTCGATCAGCGCCGTGGCGTCATCGCTCAACGCGTAGAGGGTCCCCCCGGTACCGCTGACGATGGCGCCCAGCAGCAGCGCAGCGCCCAGCACCCGCGGCAGGTGCAGGCGCTCCAGCCGATCGACCAGCGGGCTCAGCGCGTAGCTCACGGCCAGGCCCAGCAGCAGCGGAATGAAGACGGCGCTGGCCAGGTGCAGCACGGCCAGCGTGGCGATGACGGCCAGCACGGCCAGCGAGGCGCTGCGCACGTCCACCGGCATGTGCAGGTGCAGGCGCGGCATCTCGGCCTGCGTCGCTGCGGTCACGCCGGCATCGGATTCGGGGGGCTTCTGATCCATGGAGGAGGGTAACGCACATCACCGGCCCATCGCCTGGACTGGGCCCGGCACGCCGCATCACTGCGTGCGCTGGAGCACTGACAGGCGCAGCCCGGTCACCAAAGATGCGGCGCTCCTGCTGCCGCCATGCCAGCCCCGCGCGGTGGCCCCACCATCAACCGGGAAGCACACCATGCACCACGTCACCGCAGCCGACAAGACCAGGCTCTACATCAAGGATTGGGGCGCGGGCCGACCGCTGATCCTGATCCATGGCTGGCCGCTGTCGGCCGACAGCTGGGACGACCAGGCCTTGGCCCTTGCCGACGCCGGCCATCGCGTCATTGCCTATGACCGCCGCGGCTTCGGCCGCTCTTCACAGCCTTGGCTCGGCTACGACTACGACACGCTGGCCGACGACCTGGCGGCGGTCATCGAGCAGACCGGCGCGCGCGACGCCGTGCTCATCGGCTTTTCGATGGGCGGTGGCGAGGTGGCTCGCTACATGTCGCGTCATGGCGGCAAGTCGGTCGTGCAGGCCGTGCTGGTGTCCTCGGTGCTGCCCTTCCGTCTGAAGACGGCCGACAACCCTGCGGGCACGGAACAGGCCGCTTTCGACCAGACGGCGCTGGCCCTGAACGAGGACCGGCCCAAGTTCCTGGCCGGCTTCTTTCGCAAGTTCTTCGGTGTCGACACGGCACGCGAGCCGGTCAGCGACGAACTGCTGGCGTGGGCGCGCAGCGTGGCCATGCAGGCCGGCCTGCACGCCACCCTGCAGTGCCTGAAGTCGTTTTCCAGCACCGACTTCCGCGCCGACCTGGCCGCCTTCAAGGTGCCCACGCTCATCATCCATGGCACCGAGGACCAGACCGTGCCCATCGCCGCGTCGAGCCGCATCGCGGCCAAGGGCATTGCGCACAGCACGCTGGTTGAATACGAAGGTGCGCCGCACGGCCTGTTCGCCACCCACAAGCGCCGCCTCAGCAGGGACCTGATCGACTTCCTCGGGCGCTGAGCAAGGGCGTGGCGGGCGGTCATCGCCAAAGCGCAGGCCGTGATGTCGCCGCGCCGGCCCCGCATCGGCCGCCCGCCGACCTGGCCGACCGCTTCGCGCTGGGCGTGACGCGCCTGCTGCGCTGGATCGCTGACGCCCTGTTTGCCAGGCGCTACGGCCACCGCGCCATCGTGCTGGAGACGGTGGCTGCCGTGCCCGGCATGGTGGGCGCGATGGCCACGCACCTGCATAGCCTGCGCCGCAGGGTCGACGACGACGGTTGGATCCGCAGGCTGATGGAAGAGGCCGAGAACGAGCGCATGCACCTCATGAGCTTCGTCGAACTTGCCAGACCCACGGCCCTTGAGCGCTTGCTCATCGTGCTGGTGCAGTGGCTCTTCTACCTCGCCTTCCTCCTCCCCTACCTGGTGTCGCGCCGCACGGCACACCGCCTGGTGGGCTACTTCGAGGAGGAGGCGGTGTTCAGCTACACGCAGTACCTGGGCGACATCGACGCCGGCCTCACGGCCAACGTCGCCGCCCCTGCCATCGCCAAGCACTACTGGAAGTTGACGCACGACGCGACGCTGCGAGACCTCGTGCTCGTGGTGCGCGCCGACGAAGCGCACCACCGGGACATCAACCACGGGCGCGCCGACGCCTTGTGCGGTCGGCCCGCCGATCGGGCCGCCGTCGCGCCTTACCCTGAACACGCCAGCGAGGACCTGTGAGGTCCGCCGCGAGCGCCGGGCCGCCTACAGCCGCTCGAACACCGCCGCGATGCCCTGCCCGCCGCCGATGCACATGGTCACCAGCGCATAACGCTTGCCGGTGCGGTGCAGTTCGTACACCGCCTTGGTGGCCAGGAAGGCGCCGCTGCAGCCGATGGGGTGGCCCAGGGCGATGGCGCCGCCGTTGGGATTCACCTTCTTCATGTCGAACTCGAGCCCGCGCGCCACGGCGATGGCCTGCGCGGCAAAGGCTTCGTTGCTCTCGATGACGTCGATCTGGTCGAGCGTGAGCCCGCCCTTCTTCAGCGCCAGCTTGGTGGCCGGGATCGGGCCTTCGCCCATGATCTCGTTGGGCACACCGGCCACCGCATAACTCACCAGGCGCGCCATCGGCTTGTAGCCGGCGGCAGCGGCCAACGTGGCGTCACCCAGCACGAAGAAGGCGGCACCGTCGTTGATGCCGCTGGCGTTGCCGGCCGTCACCGAGCCGTCCTTCTTGAAGGCCGGGCGCAGCTTGGCCAGGCTTTCCAGCGTGGTGGCGGCCTTCACGTGTTCGTCGGTGTCGAAGGTGACATCACCCTTCTTCGTCTGCTTGACGATGGCCACGATCTGGCTCTTGAAGCGGCCTTCGGCAATCGCCGCCGCGGCCTTGCGGTGCGAGTCGAACGCCACCTGGTCCTGCTCTTCGCGCGTGATGCCCCACTTGGTGACCAGGTTCTCGGCCGTGATGCCCATGTGGCCGACGCCGAAGGGGTCGGTCAGCGTGGCGACCATGGTGTCGATGAGTTTGGTGTCGCCCATGCGCGCGCCGGTGCGCATGGCCGGGCTGAGGTAGCCGCCGCGGCTCATCACTTCCACGCCGCCGCCCACGCCGTAGTCGCAGTCGCCGAGCAGGATGTTCTGCGCCGTGGTCACGATGCCCTGCAGGCCGCTGCTGCACAGGCGGTTCACGGCCATGGCCACGCTGTCCATGGGCAGGCCGGCCTGGATGGCGGCCACGCGTGCCACGTAGGCACTGCGGCTCTCGGTGGGGATGGTGTTGCCCACCGTCACGTAATTGATGACTTTCGGGTCGACGCCCGAGCGCTCCACCGCCGCCTTCATCACCGTGCCGGCCAGTTCGCACGGCTCGATGTCGGCGAGTGCGCCGCCGAAGGTACCGATCGCCGAACGCGCTGCGCCCAGCACCACCACGTCACGCTTGCTCATAACCCGGTCTCCTGAAGTTGGCCGACAAGTATGAGTGGGCACCCGGCGGCTGGCAACGGGCTTACACGTCCGGCGGTGGGCCCGCCGCCTGCAGCAACTGCGCCACCACCGACAAGGCGATGACTTCGGGCTCCTTGCCGCTGATGCCGGGCAGGCCGATGGGGCAGACCATGCGCGCCAGCGTCTCGGCTGGCACGCCGCGCTCGGCCAGGCGGTGTTCGAAGCGTGCGCGCTTGGTCTTCGAGCCAATGAGGCCGAACCAGGCGAAGTCGGCGCGGCGCAGGATGGCGTGGGCCAGCGCCAGGTCGAGATCGTGGCTGTGCGTGAGCACCAGGAAGCAGGTGCCGGGCATTGCGGCGTCGACCTCGGCCTGCACCGGCTCAACGCAAAGCTTTTCGATATGCGGCGGCAGCTCAACGGGCGGAAACTCGGCCTCGCGTTCGTCGATCCAGCTCACCCGGCAGGGGATGCCGGCGAGCAGGCGCACGATGGCGCGGCCCACATGGCCGGCGCCGTAGAGCTGCAGGTGAAAGCGCGGTGCGGGCAACGGCCAGGCCGCGGGGTCATCAGCGGCCAGTGGCGTGAACAGCAGGTCGAGCGCGCCACCGCAGCACTGGCCGAGCGTGGGTCCGAGCGCGATGTGCTGGCGCTCCGGGCCGCCACCTTCGGCCAGCAGGCGGCGTGCGTCGGCGATCGCCTTCAGCTCCAGATGGCCACCGCCGATGGTGCCCAGCACCGCGTCGGCCGCCACCAGCATGCGCGTGCCGGCCTCGCGCGGCACCGAGCCGCGCGCCTTGGCCACTGCCACCACCATGGCCGCGTGGCCCCGGGCGCGCCACTGCAGCGCGGCATCGCGCAGGTTCAGGTTCACGCCGCGGCCTGTACCGCCGTGATGGCCTTCAGGATGGCCTCGCTGGTGGCCGGCGCCTGCAGCGGCGGGTCGACGCGGTGGCCGGCCACGGCCGCGATGGCGTCGCGGATGGCGAAGAACACGCTGAAGGGCAGCAGCAGCGGCGGCTCGCCCACGGCCTTGCTGCGGTGGATGCTGTCGTGCACGTTGTCGCGGTTGAACAGGCGCACGCGAAAGTCGGCCGGGCAGTCGTTGGCGGTGGGGATCTTGTAGGTGCTGGGCGCGTGCGTGGTGAGCAGGCCCGCGCTTTTCGAGCCGTCGGCGGGATGCCAGACCAGCTCTTCCATCGTCAGCCAGCCCATGCCCTGGATGAAGGCACCTTCCACCTGGCCGATGTCGATGGCCGGGTTGAGCGAGCGCCCGGCGTCGTGCAGCACGTCGGCGCGTTGCAGCTTCCATTCGCCGGTGAGCGTGTCCACCAGCACTTCGCTGACCGCCGCGCCGTAGGCGTAGTAGTAGAAGGGGCGGCCCTGCATGGTCTGCTTGTCCCAGCTGAGGCCGGGCGTGGCGTAGAAGCCGTCGCTCCACAGCTGCACGCGAGCAAAGTAGGCGGCGTTCACGACTTCGGCGAAAGGCAGCGCCTGCCCGCCGATGTGGACCTGGCCGGCCTCAAAGCGCACATCGGTCGCAACGCCACCCCACTTCGCGGCGGCGAAGGCGGCCAGGCGCTCGCGGATCTGCCGCGCTGCGTCCTGCGCCGCCTTGCCGTTCAGGTCGCTGCCGGTGCTGGCCGCCGTGGCCGAGGTGTTGGCGATCTTCTGCGTGTCGGTGGCGGTGCAGCGCACGGCAGAAAGTTCCAGGCCGAGTTCATGCGCCACCACCTGTGCCACCTTGGTGTTCAGGCCCTGGCCCATCTCGGTGCCGCCGTGGTTCACGAGCACGCTGCCATCGGTGTAGACATGCACCAGCGCGCCGGCCTGGTTGAGGTGCGTGACGTTGAAGCTGATGCCGAACTTGAGCGGTGTGAAGGCGATGCCCTTCTTCAGCACCGGGCTCGTGGCATTGAAGGCCGCGACGGCGGCGCGGCGGGCGCGGTAGTCGCTGCTGGCTTCGAGTTCGGCGACCAGCGGCTCCAGGATGTTGTCGTCGACGAGCTGGCCATACGGCGTGAGGTTGTGGCCGGCCACGCCGTAGAAGTTGGCGCGGCGCACGTCCAGCGGATCCTTGCCGAGTTGGCGCGCCACGCTGTCGATGAGGTATTCGATGGCGATGGCACCCTGCGGCCCGCCGAAGCCGCGGAAGGCGGTGTTGCTCTGCGTGTTCGTCTTGCCCGAATAGCCGTGCAGCGACACATGCGGCAGCCAGTAGGCGTTGTCGAAGTGGCACAGCGCGCGCGTCATCACCGGGCCGGACAAGTCAGCCGAATGGCCAGCACGCGAAATGAGCGTGGCTTCGGCAGCCAGGATGCGGCCTTCGTCGTCGTAGCCGATCTCGGCTTCGTAATGGAAGCAGTGGCGGCGGCCGGTGATGAGGAAGTCATCGTCGCGGTCGACACGCAGCTTCACCGGTGCGCGCAGGCGGGCGGCCGCGACAGCGGCCACACACGCAAAGATGGCGCTCTGCGATTCCTTGCCGCCGAAGCCGCCGCCCATGCGCCGGCACTCCACCTGCACCGCATGCGCCGGGCGGTGCAGCGCGTGCGCCACCAGATGCTGCATCTCGCTGGGGTGCTGGGTGCTGCACAAGACCTTCATGCCGCCGTCTTCCTGCGGCAGCGCGTAGCTGATCTGCCCTTCCAGGTAGAACTGCTCCTGGCCGCCGACGTCGAAGCTGGCCTGCAAACGATGCGGTGCCGCAGCGAGAGCCGCCGCCGCGTCGCCGCGCGCCAGGTGCATGGGCGGCACCACGTACTGCATGGCGGCGTGGGCCTGCTGCGGCGTCAGGATGGGCGGCAGCGCGGTGGCACGGATCACGTCCCTGGCCCTGGCCGCAGCGCGGCGCGCCGCGTCGCGCGTGGTGGCGATGACGGCGAACACGGGCTGGCCGAGATAGCGCAGCGTCGCGCCGGGCTCGCCGGCGAGGATGGGGTCGTCGTGCACCAGCGAGCCGCAGTCGTTGGCGCCAGGGATGTCTTTCGCGGTGAACACGTCCACCACGCCCGGCAGCGCGCGCAGCGCTTCGATGTCGATGGCCTCCAGCACACCATGCGCCACGGGCGACAGGCCCAGCGCCGCGTGCAGCGTGCCGGCCAGTTCAGGCACGTCGTCGGTGTAGGGCGCGGCGCCGGCCACGTGCAGATGCGCCGACTCGTGCGCGCGGCTGCGGCCGGCTTCACCGGCGTTCTGCTCGGCAGCTTGAATGGCCGGCGAGTCGACGAGCTTGTTCATGGCGTGGCCTCCTCGCGGGCCCACACGCTGACGGCGCTCTCCGGCAAGCCCGCGCCGGGGCGCGTTTCCAGCCAGAAGCGGCGCAGCAGATTCTGCGCCACCTGCATGCGGTAGCCAGCGCTGGCGCGCATGTCGGTCAGCGGCGTGAAATCGCGCGCCAGCGCGGCTTGCGCGGCCTGCAGCGTGGGCTCGGTCCAAGGCTGGCCGGAAAGCGCGGCTTCAGCCAGGGCCGCTCGGCGCACGGTGCCTGCCATGCCCCCGTAGGCCAGGCGCACGCCGCTGATGCGCTCGCCATCCAGTTCGATGGCGAGCGCCGCACACACCGCCGAGATGTCGCAATCGAAGCGCTTGCTGATCTTGTAAACGCGCAGCTGCTGCGCGCCGCGCCGTGGCACTTCCAGCGCCATCACGAACTCGCCGGGTTCGAGCACGTTCTTCATGTAGTCGACGTAGAAATCTTCCAACGGCATACGCCGTTCGCGCTCGCCCAGTCGCAGCACGATG
>JANNFE010000066.1:0-38070 GCA_031379415.1 Betaproteobacteria bacterium
GCCGAGCGCGCCACCGTGCTCGTGGACTGGCCGGTGGAGCAGGCCGCGCCGCGGCGCATCGCCTTCGTGCGCAGCCTCGCCTCGGCGCCGCCGTCGCTGGCAGCCCTGGTGGACGGCGAAGCGCAGGCCGCGCGCCGCGAAGCGCTCAACGGCCTGTACGTGGCGATGACGCGGGCGCGCGAATGGCTGATCTTCAGCCACAGCGAGCCGCACCGCGCTGACGACTTCCGCAGCTGGTGGGCGCGCGCCAGCGTGACGGCTGCAGACTGGTCACCGCGTGCGGCCGCGGCCGCAACGGGCGCGGCCTTGCCGGTGGCCGTGCCCACCTTGCCCACGCTCACCTGGCAAGCCCGCGCCACGCCCGCGCCCAGCACCCGGGATGCCGCGGCTGCGCGCCTGGGCCAGGCCGTGCACCGCGTGCTGGAGTGGGCCGGCCGCCCTGGCGCGCCGCTGGCGCCGGCTGAGCTGCCAGCCGCCAGCGCCGCGGCCGCTGCGGCCTTCGGCCTGGCCGGCGCCGACGCCGTGCGCGTGCAGGGCATCGCCGCCACCATGCTGGCCAGCCCGGCCTGCGCGCGTTTCTTTGCCGGCCCGGCCCTGCGCTGGGCCGGCAACGAGGTGCCGGTGGCCGACGGTGGCGAGCCACTGCGCATCGACCGCCTGGTGGCGCTGGCCGGGCCCGATGGCGGGCTCACCTGGTGGGTGCTGGACTACAAGCTGCAGGCCGGCGCGGCTTCTTTGCCCGGCTACCGCGAGCAGGTGCGGCGTTATGTGGACGCCGTGCAGGCGCTGCAGCCCGGCGACGCCGTGCGCGGCGCGCTGATCACCGGGCGCGGCGAAGTGCTGGAGATCTGAACCCGCGCCACCGGCCGCCGAACTGTCACCCGAAGCCGCCGCTGTTCCGGCCTTCGCGCGGGCGTGCCGCAGGTTTCAATCGGTGCCAAATGCCTGGCCGCTCTCAAGACACGCCACCGCCCGCCCGCGCTGCCGCGGTGCGCCGCTTCGGCCGCATGCAGCTGCTGCAGCTGCTGGGCAAGAGTGAGCGCACCATGGCCTGGCGGGTGGCCGACCCGCGCAGCGGGCAAGACCTGATGCTGGTGCTGCCGCGCGTGCAGCCGGCCGATGCCGCGGCGCTGGAACGCTGGCAGGGTGCGTTGCGCCGTGCCGCGCGCCTGCACCACCCGCAGCTGGCCGCGGTGGTGGAAGTGGGCGTGCAGGACGGCTGGCCCTACGTGGCCTACGACCCGCGCGACAGCGCCACCGCGGCTGAACGCCTGCAGGCGCGTGGCATGCCCGGGCTGGAAGCCGCGGGCTGGGCCACGCAGCTGCTGCAGGGCCTGGCCTATGCACACGAAGGCGGTGTGGCTCACCACGACGTGCAGCCCTTTCTGGTGCTGGTCAGCGACAGCGGCCAGCTGCGCGTGGCCGGCCTCGGCGTGGCCAGCGAGATGGCCCATGCCGCGGCCGATGTGCGCGCCGACGGCGGTGCCGACACCATCACCCTGCGCACGCAGCGTGCCGCCGCCGAGCGTGACGTGCTCGGCGCCGGGCTCTTCCTGCACCAGCTGCTCACCGGCCAGCCGCCGTTGGACGAAGGCGACTACGGCCGCGTCATCGCGCGCCTGCCGCCGGGTGGCCGCGAGATCGTGCGCCTGCCCTGGACCCTGGCGCTGCCGGTGGCCGAGCCCTTGCGCGCCATCGTCAACCGCGCCAGCGACCGCCAGGAGCGCCAGCGCTACCGCAACGCGCGCACCCTGCTGCGCGCGCTGGAAGGCTGGCGCGACACCGAAAGCGGCGCCGGCGGCGGCGCGCTGGTGCTGCTGGCCGACCGCCTGCGCACGGCGGGCGTGCTGCCGTCTTCGCCCGGTGCCGCGGCGCGCGCGGCGCGGCTGGCGCTGATGGAAGGTGACCGCACCATCGAGCTGGCCGAAGTGATCCTGGAAGACATCGCCCTGTCCTTCGAGCTGCTGCGCCTGGTGAACACGGCGCAAGTGCGCGGCGCCCAGGTCTCGGGCAGCGGCCCCGTGCTCACGGTGCGGCGCGCCATCGCCATGTTGGGCCTGGACGGCGTGCGCCGCGCCGCGCTGGCCTTGCGGCGCTGGCCGGGGCCGCTGAACGAAGGCGGCGCCACCGAGCTGCAACGCCTGGTGGAACGCTGCCAGCGCGCCGGCCGCACGGCGCTGGCGCTGCGGCCTGCGGGCTACGACGCCGAGGTCATCTACCTCGTGACGCTGCTGCAGAACCTGGGCCGCCTGGTGGTGCACTACCACTTCCCCGACGAAGCGGCGCAGATCCGCCGCCTGATGCAGCCCGCGCCGGCCACGCGCGAAGGCGAACCCGAAGAGCCCGGCATGGAAGAAGAGCGCGCGTCCTTCGCCGTGCTGGGCGCCGACAGCGAAGCCATCGGCCTGGCTGTGGCACGCCACTGGGGTCTGGACGAAAGCGTGCTGGCCCTGGTGCGGCGCCTGCCGCTGGCCACGCCAGTGCGCACCCTGGACAGCGACGACGAGTTGCTGCGTGCCGTGGCCAGCTGCGCGAATGAAGCCGTGGACGCGCTCGCGCTGCCTGCCCCGCGCGTGGCCACCGCGCTGCACCGCGTGGTGTCGCGCTACGGCCGTGCACTCGACTTCGGGGTGCGCGAGCTGCAGGCAGCCCTGCAAGGCACGCCCAGCGGGCCGGTGGGCTCGGCGCCCACCATGCCCGCGCCGCTGGACGAACTGCCCACCCGCCAGCGGGCCACCTCGTGAGCACGGCCAGCGGGAACGTCAGCACCGGCGCCGGCCATCTGGCGCGCTTCGAACTGCTGCGCGAGCTGGGCCGCGGCGCGCAAGCCAAGGTGTGGCTGGCGCACGACCCGCGCCTGGACCGCGAGGTCGCGCTCAAGCTGCTGGACCCCGGCGCCGATGTCGAAGCCGTGAGCCTGTGGCTGCACGAGGCGCGCGCCGTCAGCCGCCTCACGCACCCGAACATCGTGCCGGTGTTCGAGGCCGACGAGCACGGTGGCCAGTCCTACCTGGTGTTCGAGTTTGTCGACGGGCCGACGCTGGCGCAGGAGCGGCAGGGCAAGAAGGGCATGCCGGCGCGCGAGGCCGCGGGCCTCATGCTGGGCGTGCTGGACGCGCTGGCCGCCGCGCACGACCAGGGCATCGTGCACCGCGACCTCAAGCCTTCGAACATCCTGCTCGGCAGCGACGGCCGCGCCCGCGTGATGGACTTCGGCATCGCCGCGCGCATGGCGCAGGGGCCGGGCGCCAGCAGCGGCCGCCGCAGCGCCGCCCACGACCCTACGGAAGGCCGCATCGTCGGCACGCCCGGCTACATCTCGCCCGAAGCCGCGCGCGGCGAGGCACCGGTGCCGGCGATGGACGTGTTCGCGGCCGGCGTGCTGCTGGGCGAACTGCTCAGCGGCGGCCGCCTGCTGCGCGAGACCGACCCCTACCGCGCCGTGGAACGCGTGCAGCGCGAAGACCTGGTGCTGCCGGCCCACGTGAAGGTGGACGAAACGCTGCGCGGCATCGTGCAGCGGGCGTTGTCGCGCGACATCGCCGGCCGCTACGACACCGCGCGCTCCATGCACACGGCGCTGCACGCCTGGCTCCACCCCGAAGCCACGGCCGACCCCGGGTCCGGCAGCAGCCACGCCACGCTGGAATTCCTGCTGCGGCGCATGAAGCACAAGACCGACTTCCCGGCGCTGTCGTCGTCGATCGTGCGCATCCAGCGCGTGGCGACATCCGAGACCGGGAGCCTGAAGTCGCTGACCGACGAGATCCTCAAGGACGTGGCGCTGACCAACAAGCTGCTGCGCATGGTCAACACGGCGTACTTCACGGCCGTGGCCGGCGGCGGCATCAGCACGGTGTCGCGCGCGGTGTCGCTGGTGGGCTTTGCGGGCATCCGCAACATGGCGCTGTCGGTGGTGCTGCTGGAGCACATGTCCGACAAGGAGCACGCCGTACAGTTGAAGGAAGAGTTCCTGCGTGCCCTGATGGCCGGCACCCTGGCCGACGAGCTGACCCCCGTGGCGTGCGAGGCCGAAGAGTCCTTCCTGGGCACCATGTTCCAGAACCTCGGCCGCCTGCTCACCGAGTGCTACCTGCCCGAAGAGGCGGTGCAGATCCGTCAGGCGCTGAAAGGCCGCGCCGACCACCACGCCGCCGGCCCTGAACGCGAGGCCGCGGCCAAGCGCGTGCTGGGCCTGACGCTGGACGAACTGGGTGGCGGCGTGGCCAAGGCCTGGGGCCTGCCGTGGACCTTGCAGCGCGCGCTGCGTGCGCCCGAAGGCGAGTTGCCGCGCAGCGCCGAACGCGGCAGTGAGCGCGTGCGCTGGCTGGGGCGCAGCGCCAACGCCATGGCCGACGCCATGCTGGGCGCCGACGGCGAAGCGCAGGCTGAGGCGCTGCGCGCCGTGGCCGACGCATACGCCCCTGTGCTCGGCCTGCAGGCGCGCGACATGGTGGCCGCCAGCTACGCCACGCGCAGCCGGGTGGCGATGCTGGCGCAGGCCATGGGCGTGCACGTGGCCCCAGGCGCGCCGGCGCGTCGCTTGCTGGAAGCCACGCCCATCGGGCCTGCTGACGCTCCCGATGCCAGGACGGTGGTGACGTCCGCGCCCGGCGCGACACCCCACGCGACACCCCACGCATCGACCGCAGCGCCCGTGAGCGAGGCGCAGCGCCTGCTCGCCGCCGCGCTGGAGGAAGTGAGGCAAGCGCGGGCGCAGCGCAAGATGGCCGCGCCCGAGGTGCTGCAGCGCGTGCTCGGCAGCATGCATCGCGCCATCGGCTTCCGCTGCGTGCTGCTGTGCCTGCGCGAACCCGGCAGCAGCCGGCTCGTCGGCCGTATCGGCCTGGGCGTCGGCGCTGGCGAGATGAGCGCGCACTTCAAGATCACCCCCGACGCCGCAGCGGTGGGTGACCTCTTCGGCTGGCTGTGCGCCAAGGGCGCCGACCTGCTCGTCGCGGATGCCCGCACCATGGCCGCTCGCCTGCCGCCCTGGTATCGGCAGCGCATCAACGCGCCCACCTTCCTTCTGCTGCCCCTGATGCTGAACGGCGCAGCCATCGGCTTGATCTACGCCGACAAGCTGCAGCCGGGCGGCATCGTGCTGGCGGAGGGGGAACTGGCGCTGCTGCGCGCTTTGCGCGACGAGGCCACCGGGGCTTTCGGCAAGGCCAGTTGAGTGGGGCTGAAGCGGCGCAGGGTGAAGAGCCCTGCTGCTATCCTGGAAACCGTCGAAGCATCGCGGATCGAGGCGTCGAGTTCGCCAGGGTCGAGCCGCAGAACCCGCAGCGCACACCTCCCATGCTCTTCGAAATCTGGCAAGACATACGCCCCGCACTGGGCGCCGTGCGCAGCACGGTCCAGTGGGTGCGCAGCGGCTACGGCATGCCCTGCCCCCACTACATCAAGCAGGCTTCGATCCTGCGCAACGCGATACCGGGTTCACTGTTCATCGAGACCGGCACCTACAAGGGCGCCACCAGCCGCTACTTCCGCAAGCGTGGCTTCCAGGTGGCCACGATCGAGATCCACGAGCCCCTGTTCGACCAATACTCACCGATGCTGCGCAAACAGGGCATCGACGCCCGCCTGGGCGACAGCGCCGACGTCGTGCCGGCCTTGCTGGCGCAGTACAGCGCCATGGCGGCCTTCACACTGTTTCTGGACGGCCACTATTCCAGCGGCATCACGGGGCAGGGCGAACAGGCGGTGCCCATCGTGCGCGAGTTCGACGCACTGCTGGCCTTTGCGGCCGAACATCGCGCCAAGGACATCGCCGTGATCGTCGACGACGTGCGGCTGTTCATGCCCGGTGGCGACCCGATGTATCCGTCACGCGCCAACTTGCTGGCCTTTGCCGACGCGATGGGTGCGCCGTGGAAGATCGAGAACGACCTCTTCATCTGCCGCCGCGCGGCGACCTGAAGGTGCCGAGCCTTACCCCCGGCACTGGTTGCAACGCTAAGGGCTGCTTGGTTCCCCACCTGACCCGGTTGGGCGCGCTTCCATGCGGGGAGGCCCGGCGCTGCAGATTGTAGGCGAGCGCTTGAGCCTCACCTCAGCTGCAGGGCATCGCCCTCGAAGACCACGCCCAGCGGCTCGATGAGCAGCCGCTTCGGCCCCGCTTCCACCTGCCCGGCCACCCAGGCCGGCACGCCTTGCGCCTGCGCCACGGCCACGGTGCGCTCGGCGTCAGCAGCGGCCACGAAGAGCGCGAAGCCGGCGCCCATGTTGAGCGTGCCGTAGGCCTCGGCATCGTCGTGGCCGGCCTGCTGGGCGATGTAGCGCAGCACCGGCGGCACCGGCGGCACGGTAAGCACGCGGTAGGTGAACTCCGCCCGGTGGCGCAGCAGCTTGCGCCAGCCGTGGCCGGTGATGTTGGCGGCATAGTGCACGCCGATGCCGGCGGCCCACAGCGCCTCGGTCACGGGTGAGTAGAGCGTGGTGGGCGCCAGCAGCGCCTGACCAAAGCCGAGGCCTGGTTCGATTTCCGTCAGGAAGCCCTGGGGCAGCCGCTCGGCCAGCTTGCGCGCCAGGCTCAGGCCGTTGGCGTGGATGCCGCTGCTGGCCAGCAGCACGATGGCGTCACCGGCGCCGAGCCTGTCGCCCAGGCTGAGCCGCGGCTTGGGGTTGACGAGGCCGGTGCACGACGCCGCCAGGTCGATGCGCCCGGCTTCCACGATGCCGGCCAGTGCCGGCGTCTCGCCGCCGCCCCAGGCCACGCGGCAGGTGTCGCAGGCCGCCTTCCAGCCCGCCACCAGCGCCTGCGCGCGGCCGGCGTCGGTGAACCACTCGCTGCCGCCTGCGGCCCAGTAGGCCTGCACCACCAGCGGCGTGGCGCCGACCGTGATGAGGTCGTTCACCGCCATGGCGATGGTGTCCTGCGCGATGCCCGCGAACCAGCTCTTGCCGGTGAGCTTCTGCATCTCGTCGGCCACCAGCGTCTTGGTGCCCAGGCATTCGACGATGCTGGCGACATAGAAGGGCCCGACGTCGATCACATACGCCGACTCGCCGCGCGAGGCGGCGACCTCGGTGTAGCCGTGCCCGGCCAGGTGCGCGCCGGTGGCTGCGGCGGCGCGCTGGGCGGCTACCTTCAGGGGGTCGATGAGGTCGTACTGGACACCCGCCTGCTCGTAGCTGATCGGGGTGGGCAGCACGGTGGGATTGGAGGCTGTCATGGCCGGTGATTATCCCTGCGGCCCATAGAATGACCTGATGTCCTACGTTGTCCTGGCCCGCAAGTACCGCCCGCGCAGCTTCGCGCAGATGGTGGGACAGGAGCATGTCGTGCAGGCCCTGGGCAATGCGCTCACGCAGGGGCGCTTGCACCACGCCTACCTGTTCACCGGCACACGCGGCATCGGCAAGACCACGGTCAGTCGCATCCTGGCCAAGAGCCTGAATTGCACGGGCGCTGACGGCACGGGCGGCATCACCGCCACGCCTTGCGGCGTGTGCCAGGCCTGCACCGAGATCGATGCCGACCGCTACCTCGACTACATCGAGCTCGACGCCGCCAGCAACGGCGGCAAAGACGAGATCCGCGAGCTCATCGAACGGGCCGCCTACAAGCCCGGCATCGGCCGCTTCAAGGTCTTCATGATCGACGAGGCGCACCAGTTGTCCAAGGACGCCTTCAACGCGCTGCTGAAGACGCTGGAAGAGCCGCCCGAGTACCTGAAGTTCGTGCTCGCCACGACCGACCCCGAGAAGATCCTGCCCACGGTGCTCTCGCGCTGCCTGCAGTTCAACCTGCGGCCCATGGCGCCGGCCACCGTGCGCGACCACCTGCAGCAGGTGCTGGCCGCCGAAGGCGTGGCGGCCGACGCCGGCTCGCTGCGCCTGCTGTCCCGCGCGGCGCGCGGCAGCATGCGCGACGGCTTGTCGCTCACCGACCAGGCCATCGCCTACGGCGGCGGCCAGCTCGTCGAAGACGTGGTGCGCACCATGCTCGGCAGCGTCGACCGCAGCCATGCGCGCGCGCTGGTGCAGGCGCTGGCGCAGCGCGACGGCGCGGCCGTGCTGGCCACGGTGGATGGGCTGCGTTCACTCGGCTTGTCGGCCGCCGGGCTGCTGGAAGAGATGGCTTTGCTGCTGCAGCAGATGGCCGTGCAGCAGGCCGTGCCCGGTGCGTTGGACGAGGAAGATCCCGACAGCGCCGATGCCCGTTCGCTGGCCGGCGTGCTGGCGGCCGACGAGACGCAGCTGCTCTACAGCATGGTCGTGCATGGCCGTGAAGAGCTTTCCCTGCTCAGCGACGAATACGGCGCGCTGACCATGGTGTTGCTGCGTTTTCTGGCCTTCCCGCCTCAGGGTGGCGCAGTGGCGGCGCGGCCGGTCGAGCCGGTGCGCGAAGCGCGTGCCGCGCCGCTGCGTTCAGCGGCGCCGCCGGCCATCACCTTGCCGGTGCTGCCGGTGCCGCGCGCGCAGACACCGCTGCCCGCGCAGGCAGCTGCGCCTGCCGTGCCAGCCGCACCGCGTGTCGCCGAGCCCGTGGCACCACCCTTTGCTGCGGCCGCCGACCCGGCACTGGGCGAGCGCTGGTACGCCGCGGTCAAGCGCCTGTGCGACAGCGGCGCCGTCAGTGCACTGGCGCGTGAACTCGCGATGCAAGGCGGCCTGCGCGCCATCGACACGGCGACCACGCCGTCCACCTGGCGCCTGGTGGTGGAGCGCGAGACGCTGCGCACGGTCGTCCTGCGCGACAAGCTCGCCGCCGCGCTCGCTGCCGAGCTGGGCCAGCCGCTTCAGCTGGAGCTGGAGCCCGGCACGCCCGAAGACACGCCGACCCGGCGCGAAGCCGCCGAGCGCCAGCGCCGCCAGGCGGCGGCCGAGGCCAGCATCCAGGGCGACGCCTTGGTGCTGGAGCTGCTGGCGCAATTCAAGACGGCGCGCATCGTGCCGGGCTCGATCAAACCTCTTTGAGACAAAGGAACACACCATGATGAAGGGCCAACTCGCCGGCTTGATGAAGCAGGCCCAGGCGATGCAGGACAACATGAAGAAGGCGCAGGACGAACTGGCGCTGATCGAGGTGGAAGGCCAGTCCGGCGCCGGCCTTGTGAAGGTGACGATGACCTGCAAGCACGACGTCAAGCGCATCACCATCGACCCCAGCCTGCTTGCCGAAGACAAGGACATGCTGGAAGACCTGGTGGCCGCCGCCTTCAATGCCGCCGTGCGCCGCGCTGAAGAGGTGAGCACCGAGAAGATGGGCAAGCTCACCGCGGGCATGCCTCTGCCCCCGGGAATGAAGTTCCCGTTCTGATGCTCCGGATGAAGTTCCCGTTCTGATCCCGTGTCGGAACCATCGCTCGACGGCCTGATCGACGCCCTGCGCCGCCTGCCCGGCGTGGGCGTGAAGTCGGCGCAGCGCATGGCCTTCCACCTGCTGCAGCACGACCGCGACGGCGCGCGCCGCCTGGCCGGCGCTCTAAGCGACGCCGTGACGCGCATGCGCCACTGCCAGCGCTGCCACACCTTCACCGAAGGCGAGGTCTGCAGCACCTGCGAAGACCCGCGGCGCGACGCGCGTCAGCTCTGCGTGGTGGAGACACCCGCCGACCAGGCGGCGCTGGAACGCAGCGGCAGCTACAAGGGCCTGTACTTCGTGCTGATGGGCCGCCTGAGCCCGCTGGATGGCGTGGGCGTGGCCGACATCGGCGCGGCGGCGCTGCTGGAACGCGCCGGCAACGGCATCGTCGAAGAGGTCATCCTAGCCACTGGCTTCACGGCCGAAGGCGAGGTCACGGCACATGCCTTGTCGCTGGCGCTGAAGGTGCGCGGCATCGCCGTCACACGGCTGGCGCGCGGCGTGCCGGCGGGCAGCGAGCTCGAGTACGTGGACCTGGGCACCATCGCCCATGCCATGGGCGACCGGCGTTAGGCGACGCACCCGTGACCACGCCCAGCCCCGACCCGAACGACTTCGATGCGGCGCCGGTGCAGGCCTTGCGCGCCGACCTCGCTTTGGCGCTGCGCGCAGCGGCCCACCACGGCCTGGCTGAAGGTGTCTGCAACCACTTCAGCCTGGAGCTGCCCGACCAGTCCGGCCGCTTCCTGCTCAACCCGCGCGGCCTGCTGTGGAGTGAGGTCGGCGCCGACGACATCGTGATGATCGACGGGCACGGCCGGCGCCTGGCCGGGCGCCACGCCGTCGAGCCGACGGCCATGTTCATCCACGCCGCCATCCACCGCCTGTGCCGTCAGGCCTGCGTGCTGCACACCCACATGCCCTATGCCACCGCGCTGACGCTCACTGCCGACCGCGGCCTGGACACCACGCTGTCGCAGAACGCCATGCGCTTCCACGGCCGCGTGGCGGTCGACGCGCACTACAACGGCCTGGCGCTCGACACCGCTGAAGGCGAGCGCATTGCCCGCGCCATGCAGGGTGCTGACGTGGTCTTCCTGGGCAACCATGGCGTGGTGGTGTGCGGCGAGCGCATGGCCCACGCCTACGACGACCTCTACTACCTGGAACGGGCCTGCATGGCCCAGGTGCTGGCGATGTCCACCGGCCGGACGCTGGCGCCGGTGGGCGCGGCCATCGCCACCCGGGTGCAGCAGCAGACGCTGAGCGAACGCCTGCAATCCGAGCTGTTTTTCGAGGCGCTGCGCCGCAGCGTCTGAGCGCCGCTCAGTCGGCGACGGCCTCGCGGTACGCGTGCCACGACGCATGCCCCACCACCGGCCCCACCAGCAGCAGGCCCAGGAACCAGGGCAGCAGCGCCGCGAACACCAGGCCGGCAATGAGCAGCGCCCACCACAGCATGACGCCGGTCTGCGTCAGCACCAGGCGCATGCTGGTCAGGCCGGCGGTGATGGCGTCGGTCTGGCGGTGCAGGATCATCGGGATCGAGACCACGCTCACGGCATAGATGAGCGCCGCGAACACCGCGCCCACGGCCAGCCAGGCGACGATGAAGGCCAGGTTCTCGACGTCCAGCAGCGCCAGCAGCGAGCCCTTGAAGTCGGGCATGCCGTCGAAGCTGACGGCGAAGACCACCAGCGTGGCGCGGCCCCACAGCATCTCCAGCACCAGCAGCACGAAGCCGAAGATGCCGAGCTGCGCGGTGCGCGTGTCCCAGGCCAGCAGCGAGTCCCCGAAGTCGGGCTTCTCGCCGTTCTCCAGCCGCTGGCTCACGCGGTACAGGCCCAGGCACATGAAGGGGCCCATCAGCAGGAAGCCGGCCGACAGCGCCAGCGTGTAGGCCGGCGCGTGCTGGAAGGCGGCCAGCAGCGCCCAGCCCATGACCATGAAGCAGCCGCCGTAGAAGAGGCCGATGCCCGGCGCGCGGATGAAGTCGCGCCAGCCCAGCACCAGCCAGTGCAGCGGCTGGCCGTAGCGCAGCCGGCGCAGCGTGATGGGCGGGCTGTTGTCGGTGCCGCTGTCCTCGGCCATGGTGCTGGCTCAGGCTTTGGCGCGCTTGACGCGCAGCAGTTCGTCCAGCACCAGGCACACGGCGCCCACGGTGATGGCGGCATCGGCGATGTTGAAGCTGGGGAAATAGCCGCCGTAGAACAGTGGCTCCAGGAAGGCCAGGCGGAACTGCAGGAAGTCGACCACGTAGCCGTGCAGCAGGCGGTCGATGACGTTGCCCAGGGCGCCGCCCATGATCAGGCTGACGGCGAAGCAGAACAGCTTCTGCGTCGGATGGCTGCGGATCATCCAGACGATGAAGCCCGAGGCCACGAGCCCCAGCGCGATGAAGAACCAGCGCTGCCAGCCCGCCGCGTCGTGCAGGAAGGAGAAGGCTGCGCCCTTGTTGTGGGCGCGCACGAGGTTGAAGAAGCCGTCGATCACCGGCCGGCTGTCGCCGAGCTGGAACCAGCCGATGATGAGTGTCTTGGTGAACTGGTCGGCCAGGATGACCACCCCGGCCAGGGCCAGCCAGGGCAGCAGGCCGCCGCGGTTGCGCGAAAAGGTTGCCATCAGGGGAGGGGCGCGTGAAGTTGGAGTGGCGGGCGCGCTACTGTAGCGGCGGCGGCTCGTCGAGCGCCGCGGCCAGGCGGTGCACGAAGGCGAGCAGGGCCTCGTGCAGGGCCCGCGCGGCGGGGGCCAGCGCCACGGCGTCGCCCTGGTCGCGGAGCTGCAATTCCAGCGCCTGCGCCTGCGCGTGCAAGGCGGTCACGCCAATGGCGCCGCAGGCACCGCGCAGCGAGTGGCTGGCCTGGCGCCAGCGCACCAGGTCATCGGCCTGGCCGGACGGACTGGCGTTCGCCAGTGCGGGGACGCCGCCGCGGTAGGCCTCGACGAAGCGCGCCAGCACGCGCGCCAGCGTCGCCGCCTGGCCGCCGACCTGACGCAGCCCGAGTTCGACGTCCAGACCCGGCACGCCGTGCAGGCGCTGCAGCAGCGGTTGCTCGGCCAACGCGGGCCAAGGCGCCGCGGGCGCGGCGGCCCTGGCCTGCGGCAGCGGCAGCCAGTGCAGCAGCGTGGCGTAGAGCTTCTCGGGGTCGACCGGCTTGGCCACGTGGTCGTTCATGCCGGCGGCCAGGCAGGCGGCGCGATCCTCGCCGAAGGCATGCGCCGTCATCGCCACCACCGGCAGCCCGCGGCCGGCCTGGCGGCGCAGTTCGCGCGTGGCGGCCAGGCCGTCCATCACCGGCATCTGCACGTCCATCAGCACCAGGTCGTAGGGGCGCGACAGCGCCATCTGCACCGCGGTCTGCCCGTCCTCGGCGCTTTCCACCACCAGGCCGGCGGCGCGCAGCAGTTCGCCGGCCACTTCCTGGTTGATGGCGTTGTCCTCGGCCAGCAGCACGCGCTGGCCGGCGTGCAGGCTGCGCAGCCGCTGCTCGGCCAAACCGGGTGCCGTCGGCGCAGCCAGCGTCGGCCCGTCTTGCTGCAGCACGCGCACCAACACGTCGTGCAGTGCCGACGCGGTGATGGGCTTGATGAGCACGCCGTCGCAGCCGGCGCCGCGCGCCTGCTGCCACATGGCCGGCTCGTCGAAGGCCGTGACCAGCACGCTGGGCGGCGTGCCGTCGCCCAGCAGCTGGCGCAGGCGGCGCAGGGTCTCGATGCCGTCCAGCGGTGTCATGCGCCAGTCCAGCAGCAGCACGTCGTAGGGGTGGCCGGCCGCCATCTCGGCCTGCACGTGCCGCAGTGCGGCTTCGCCGTCGGGCAGAGGGTCGACGGTCATGCCCAGCAGGTGCAGGCGGTCGGCCAGCGCGTGGCGCGCCTCGGCCAGGTCGTCCACCAGCAGCGCGCGCAGGCCTTGCAGCGCCACCGGCGGCGGCTGCGGGCCGGCCTCGTGCGCATGCCCCAGGCGCGCCGTGAACCAGAAGCAGCTGCCCTGGCCGGGCACACTGTTCACGCCGACCTCGCCGCCCATCAGGTGCGCCAGGTGACGCGTCAGCGCCAGGCCCAGGCCGGTGCCGCCGTGGCGGCGCGTGCTGGAGCTGTCGGCCTGCTCGAAGGCGTTGAACAGCAGCGCCTGCTGCTCGGCTTTGATGCCGGGGCCGGTGTCCTGCACCTCGAAGCGCACCTGCAGGCCGCTGGCGTCCTGTTGCAGCAGTTCGCCGCGCAGGCGCACCCAGCCGCTGTCGGTGAACTTCACGGCGTTGCTCAGCAGATTGATGAGCGCCTGAGACAGCCGCGTCGGGTCGCCGCGCAGGCGCTGCGGCAGGTGGTCGGTGTCGAGCACCAGTTCCAGCCCCTTGTCGTGGGCGCGCGCGCTGACGAGTTCGAAGCAGCGCGTCATCAGCGCGTCGAGCGCGAACTCGGTGTCGTCCAGCGTCAGCTTGCCGGCTTCGATCTTGCTCAGGTCCAGGATGTCGTTGATGACCTGCAGCAGGTGCTGCGCCGCGTGGTCCACCTTCTGCAGCCGCTCGCGCTGCAGCGCGTCGCGCGTCTCGCGCGCCATCAGGTGGGTGAGGCCGAGGATGGCGTTCATCGGCGTGCGGATCTCGTGGCTCATGTTGGCCAGGAAGGCGCTCTTGGCGCGGTTGGCCGTCTGGGCGCGGTCGCGTGCCAGCGCCAGCTCGGTGTTGGCCAGGCGCAGCTGCCGTTCGGCGCGCTTGAGCGCGCTGATCTCGAAGGCGATGACGTAGATGCCGCGCACGGCATCACCCTCGGGTTGGTCCGGGATGTAGTGCACCTGATGCACGATGCGCTGGCCGTCGCGTTCAGCCTCGAGCTCGAAGTGCTGGGTCTGCCCGGACAGCGCGGCTTGCAGGTGTGGCGCCTGCTGGCGCGCGTAGGCCTCGCCCAGCAGCTCGGCCACGCTGCGGCCCAGCGCCTGCTCGGGCGTGAGGCCATGCCAGGCCAGCCACGAGCGGTTGACATAGCGGCAGCGGCGTTCCGGGTCCCAGTAGGACAGGCGGCCGGGCAGCGCGTCGGCGATGGTGCGGATGAAGCGCGTGGCGTCGGCCAGCGACTCGCTGACCGCGCGCACTTCGCGCGTGCGCTCGGCCACCAGCTCTTCCAGGTGGTCGCGGTGGCGCGCCAGTTCGTCCTGCTGCTGCTTGTCGCGCGTGACTTCCCAGAACGAACACACCACGGCCAGCTGCTGGCCGTCGTCGGGGCGGATCACGGGCTGCGCGCTGAGCTCGAACCAGCGTTCCTGGCCCGCCGGGTCGCGCGTGCGCAGGACCTCGTCGATGACCGGCTGGCCGGTGCGCAGCGCGCGCATCGGCGGTGTCATCTCGGGCGGCAACGGCTGGCCTTCGGCGTCCAGCACCTGCCAGCCCGGTGCGATGGCGTTGTGCCCCTGCCACGACAGCTGCGGGCTGCCGATGATCTGCTCGGCCGCCGGGTTGCAGCTGATCACCAGGCCCTGCGTGTCGATGACGAAGACGCCTTCGCTGAGCACCGCCACCACCGAGCGGTAATGCGCTTCGCTGTCGCGCAACGCGCGTTCCGCGCGCCGGTTCTCGGTGATGTCGCGCGCCACGCCGAAGACGCCCAGCAGCCGGCCTTCGGCGTCGTGCAGCGGGCCCTTGGTGCTGAGCTTGGTGCGCTCGCCGCCCGGCGTCAGGATGTTTTCCTCAAAGATCCGCGCCGATGTCTGCTGCAGCGCCAGCGCGTCGTTGGCGACCAGCTGCTCGGCGGCGGCGGCCCCGAACAGCTCGACGTCGGTGCGGCCCAGCACCTCGTCGCGCGGGCGCCCGACCTCTTCGCTGGCGGCGCGGTTGTAGAACACGTAGCGTCCCGCCAAGTCCTTGGCGAAGATGGCGTCGCCGGAGCTCTGCGCGATGGCCTCCAGCATGCCCAGCGCCTTCATGCGCTGCTCGTGCTCATGGCGTTCGCGGCGCGCCAGCACCAGGGTCTGCTGCTGGGCCCACAAGCGCAGCGCCAGCGTGCAGCCGAAGATCCCCAGCAGCGCGGCTGCCAGCGTCCAGCGGGCCGTGCTCCAGGCCGGCGCGTCGACCTCGTCGCGGCCGACCGTGGCCACCAGCCACCAGTCGCTGCCTTGCACCTGGCGCACGGTGGCCAGCACCGGCACGCCCTGGGCGTCCTGTGCCGGGAACACGTCGCCGGCGCGAGCGCTGCCGCGCAGCACCTGGGCCAGCGGCAGCTGCGACGCCGCCCAGGGCAGGCCACGCCCCGCCGACGCGCCGGCGTCGGCGGGCCCGGGGCCTTGCGGCTCGATGCGCTCGTCGATGCGGCGCCACAGCAGGCTCTCGCCCGTGCGGCCTTGCAGTGGCGAACGGGCCAGCAGCGGCAGCAGCACGCGCTCGGGGTCGACACGCCACACCACCAGGCAGCGCGGTGGTGTGCCCGTCTGGCGCAGCGGCAGCACGATGTCCAGTTCGGCGGCAAAGCGCCCGCCCGCGCGGCGCTGCATGCCCGCATGCACCGGGGCGCCCGAGGCCACTGCACGGCGCACGGCGGCGGCGAGATCGGCGCTACCGGCCAGCTCTTCGGGATCGTGTTCGTGGGCGAGCACGCGGCCTTCCACGTCGACCAGCAGCACGCTGTCGACATCGCTGACGCGGCGGAAGTCGATGTTGCGCGACAGCAGGCGGGCGCCAGCCTCGCTGTCGCCACGGTCTTGCCATTGCAGGCAGAGCTCGGCCAGCGGCCCGCTTTCGGACAGGAAGGTGGCCAGCCCCATCTGCCGCTGCAACCAGGCTTCGAGCTGCGTATTGCGCAGATCAGCCAGGGCCTGCAGGCGTTCGCCGGCCTGCGCGTGCTGGTGCTGGAAGGCCTGCCTGACGCTCCAGCCGGCCACCAGCACGGCCACCGTGACGGCCAGGCCGAGCGGCGCCCACCACCGTGTCCGGCCGCGCAGGCTGCCGGACTCAGGCGGGCGCGCGCCGTCGGTCACGCTGAGCTTCGGGCTTCGCCGTGGCCGAACAGGTTGCTCACGCAACGGCCACACAGCGCCGGGTGCGCGCTGTCCACACCCAGGTCGTGCCGCCAATGCCAGCAGCGTTCGCACTTGCTGCCGTCGCTGGCCGTCACCACCACCTGCAGCGCGTCGCCAGCCTTCAGCTCGGCCAGCGAGGTGATGAGCACGAACTTCAAGTCGTCGCCCAGGCTGGCGAGCAGGGCGTGGTCCTCGGGCCCCGCCGTCAGCGTGACATGCGCCTGCAGCGAGGAGCCCACGCCGCCGGCCGTGCGCAACGCCTCGATCTCCTTGTTCACGCCGTCGCGCAGTTCGCGAATGCGCTGCCACTTCGCCAGCAGCGCGGCATTCGGCGTTTCGAAGTTCCAGTAGACCTGGGTGAAGATCGAGTCGCCGCCGCTTCCGCCGGCACTGAACACTTTCCAGGCTTCTTCGGCCGTGAAGCTGAGGAAGGGCGCCATCCAGCGCAGCATGGCGTTGGTGATGTGCCACAGCGCCGTCTGCGCGCTGCGCCGCGCCGGTGAGCCGGCGGCGGTGGTGTACAGGCGGTCTTTCAGCACGTCGAGGTAGAAGGCACCCAGGTCTTCGGCGCAGAACACCTGCAGCTTGGCCACCACGGGGTGGAATTCGTAGACCTGGTAATGCGCCAGGATCTCGGCCTGCAGCGCACCCGCGCGGGCCAGCGCCCAGCGGTCGATCTCCAGCATCTGCGCCACCGGCACGGCGTGCTGCTGCGGGTCGAAGTCGGCCGTGTTGGCGAGCAGGAAGCGCAGCGTGTTGCGGATGCGGCGGTAGCTGTCCACCACGCGCGCCAGGATCTTGTCGTCGATGGACAGGTCACCCGAGTAGTCGGTGGCCGCGCACCACAGGCGGATGATCTCGGCGCCCAGCTGGCTGGTCACGGTGCGCATCTCGACGAAATTGCCGAGGCTCTTGCTCATCTTGCGACCATTGCCGTCGACCGTGAAGCCGTGCGTGAGCAGGCCGCGGTAGGGCGCGCGGCCTTCCGTGGCGCAGCCGATGAGCAGCGACGAATGGAACCAGCCGCGGTGCTGGTCGTGGCCTTCGAGGTAGAGGTCGGCCTCGGGGCCGCTGTCGTGGTGGCCGGGGTCGCCGCTGGAACCCTGGTGCGAGCCGCGCAGCACATGGCTGAAGGTCGAGCCCGAGTCGAACCAGACATCGAGGATGTCGTTGCTCTTGGCGTAGTGATCTGCCTCCGCACCCAGCCACTCGGCCGCGTCGAACTGGCTCCAGGCTTCGATGCCGCCCTGTTCGACCAGGGCCGCGGCACGTTCGATGAAGGCCAGCGTGTCGGGGTGCAGCTCGCCCGTCACCTTGTGCAGGAAGAAGGGCAGCGGCACACCCCAGCTGCGCTGGCGGCTGATGCACCAGTCAGGACGGCCGGCGATCATGTCGCGCAGGCGTGCCCTGCCGTTTTCGGGGTAGAAGCCGGTCTGCTCGATGGCTTCCAGCGCCGTCTGGCGCAGCGTCTTCGGTGCCTTGTCGACCGTGAACACGCCGACGCCTTCGTCCATGCGCACGAACCACTGCGCCGCGGCGCGGTAGATCACCGGCGTCTTGTGGCGCCAGCAATGCGGGTAGCTGTGCGTGAAGTCGCTGTTGGCGAACAGCCGGCCGGCATCGCGCAAGGCCTGCACGATGACGGGGCCGGCCTTCCAGATGTTGAGGCCGCCGAACAAGGGCAGGACCGCTTCGAAGCGGCCATCGCCCTGCACCGGGTTCAAGATCTCATCGGCCTTCATGCCATGCGCCAGGCACGAGTTGAAGTCGTCCACGCCATAGGCCGGCGAGCTGTGCACGATGCCGGTGCCGTCGTCGGCGGTGGCGTAGTCGGCCAGGTAGATGGGCGACAGGCGGTCATAACCCGAATCCACATGCGCCAGCGGGTGGTGGAAGTTCAGGCCGCCGAGCTTCTGGCCCTGCACCGTGGCCAGCACTTCGCCCGGCAGGCCGTAGCGCTGCAGGCAGTCTTGCACGCGCGCCGCGGCCAGCACGAGCAGGCCGCGTTCGGTGTCGACGAGGCTGTAGTCCAGCGCCGGGTTCAGGTTCAGTGCCTGGTTGGCCGGCAGCGTCCAGGGCGTGGTGGTCCAGATGCCGGCGTAGGCGGCCTTGTTCAGCGCCGGCAGTCCGAAGGCCGCGGCCAGCTTCAGCGGTTCGGCGCACATGAAGCCGACGTCGACGGTGATGCTCTTCTTGTCGGCATACTCGATCTCGAACTCGGCCAGCGAGCTGCCGCAGTCGAAGCACCAGTACACCGGCTTCTGGCCGCGGTAGACGAAGCCGCGCTCGATCAGGCGCCTGAGCACGCGGATCTCGCCGGCTTCGTTGGCCGGGTCCATGGTGCGGTAGATGTGGCCCCAGTCGCCCAGCACGCCCAGGCGCTGGAAGTCGGCCATCTGCTGCGCGATCTGCTCGCCGGCGTAGGCGCGGCTCAGGGCCTGCACCTTGTCGCGCGGCAGGCCGCGGCCGTGGTCCTTCTCGACCTGGTTCTCGATCGGCAGGCCGTGGCAGTCCCAGCCTGGCACGTAGCGCGCGTCGAAGCCGGCGAGCTGGCGGCACTTGACCACCATGTCCTTCAGGATCTTGTTGACGGCGTGGCCGATGTGCAGCTTGCCATTGGCATAGGGCGGGCCGTCGTGCAGCACGAAGAGCGGTGCGCCGTGGCGGGCGTCGCGCAGGCGCTGGTACAGGCCGCCGCCGTTGGCGGTGTCATGCCACTCCTTCAGCCAGCCCGGTTCGCGCTTGGGCAGGTCACCGCGCATCGGGAAGGGCGTGTCGGGCAGGTTCAGCGTGCTGCGATAGTCGGGCGTGGTACTCATGGCGTCTTTCGGGGCCGCAGCGCGGCCGGCAGGTCGTTCGGAGGCTGGCGCGCCGTGGCGCCTTTGTCTGATAGCGCACCGACTGTGGCGGTGCACTTCAGTCCCACTTAAGTTGCCGAACGAATAATTCGGTCGCGCGTCACCTGCCGGCGCGTGGCGGCATACCAGCGCGCGGGGCCCAGGGTGTACTCGGGGTGTCTCGAATGACGCATGACCACGATCTTAACGACCGAAGCCGAGCATGCCCGCCATCCTGCGCCCTTGTTTACTGCCGATGTTGTGCTGCATGGTCACTGCGCTGCAGGCCGCCGAGCCTTCGGCGCCTTCAGTGCCTTCACCGCCTTCGCCTCTGGAGCCCGAGGCACCCGCCCCGCCGCCCGCGTCCACGTGGGAAGGCGCACTGGGCCTGACGGCCTCGTTCCGCCCTGAGTATTCGGGCGCCAGCAAGCAGATCGTCAAAGTCTCGCCGGCCATTTTCCTGCGCTACGGGCGGCTGACCATCACCAACGCCAGCGGCTTCGTCACGCGCCGGGCCGACGACGTGGTGCGCGGCCTCGGCGTGGACCTGGTGAGCAGCCCGACGCTGCGGCTGAACATGTCGCTGCGCTACGACCGTGGCCGCGCCGAGAGCACCAGCACGGCGCTGGCCGGCACCGGCGACATCGGCACCACGGTCCGCGTGCGCACCTCGGCCAGCTGGCGTTTGACCGGCCCGTGGCGCCTGGGCGCATCGTGGAGCGTCGACGCGCTGGGCCGCGGCGGCGGCAACCTGGGTGACCTGTCGTTGGGCTGGGAGACGGCGCTGGCACCGCGCACAACGCTGTCAGTGGGCACGGCGCTCAGCATCGCCGGCGACCGCTACATGCAGACCTACTACGGCATTTCCGATGAACAGGCGCAGCGCTCCGGCTACCCGGTCTTCACGCCCAAGGCCGGCTTGCGCGACATCGCCGTGTTCACGAACATCCGGCACGACATCGGCACCGAGTGGACGGCGCTGGGCAGCATCGGCTTCAGCCGGCTGCTGGGCCCCGCGGCGGCCAGCCCGCTGACCGGCCGCACCGACTCCTTCAGCCTGGGCGCTGGTATCGCGCGGCGGTTCTAGCGACCAGGAACCACCCAGCGCGCCAGCTCGGTCTGCGCGCGGGCATAGTCTTCGGGCACGCCGATGTCGATGAAGTCGCCGCGCGACGCGAACACCGCCACGTCCAGCTGCGCCAGCCGCGGCGCCAGGAAATCGGCTTCGAAGGAGAAGGCCTGGGGCAGCGCGGGGTCGGCCAGCAGCTCGCGTGGCAGCACGTAATGGCCGGAGTTGATCCAGCCCGGGCCCGGCGTGCCCTTTTCGGTGAAGGCGATCAGCCGGCCATCGGCCACGTCCAGCCGCCCATAGCGTGTGGTGTCGGGCACTTCGCAGGCCACCAGCAGGGGGCGCCGCAGTGCCGACCAGCGCGCGCACAGCGTCGCCAGTTCCAGGTCGAGCAGCGTGTCGCCATTGACCACCAGTGCCGCGTCACCCTGGCACCGCGCCAGCCCGCGCCGCATGGCGCCGCCGGTACCCAGCGGCGTGGTCTCGACTTCGTAGGCCAGCTCCAGTTCACCGAAGCGCGGGCCGAAGTGCGCGCTGATCATCTCGGCGCGATAACCCAGCGACAGCACGGCACGCCGCAGCCCCTTGCTGCGCAGCGCGCCCAGCAGCAGTTCCAGGAAAGGCCGGCCGCACACCGGTGCCATGGGCTTGGGCACATCGGGCACGGTGGCCGCCAGGCGGGTGCCGAAGCCGCCGGCCAGCACCAGCGCGTCGATCATGCCGGCGGCTGGAACAGCGTGCTCTCGATCAGCCCGCACAGGATGTGGCCCAGCACGAGGTGGCCTTCCTGGATCTTGGGTGTCTCGGCGGCGGGCACGGCCAGCAGGTGGTCACACAGTTCGCCCATCGGCCCGCCGCGGTTGCCGGTGAAGCCGATGGTCACCACACCCGCTTCGCGCGCGGCTTCCAGCGCGCGCAGGATGTTGGGCGAGCGGCCCGAGGTGGAGTAGGCGATGAAGACATCACCACGCCGCCCCAGCGCCTGCAGCTGGCGCGCGAACAGGCGTTCATAGCCGTAGTCGTTGCCGATGGCGGTGAGGATGGAGGTGTCGGTGGTCAGCGCCACGGCGGCCAGGCCCGGGCGGTCGAAGGCGAAGCGGCTGACCAGTTCACCGGCGATATGCTGGGCGTCGGCGGCGCTGCCGCCATTGCCGGCGAGCAGGATCTTGCCGCCGCTCTGCAGGCTCCTGATGCAGGCCTTCGAAGCCGCTTCCAGCGCGGCGCGCAAGGCGCTGTCGGCGTGCATGGCGGCCATGGTCTGCTGGGCTTCCAGCATCTGCATTGCGATGATGTTCTGCATCACAGTCTCCAGGCGAGGGCGCCCTGTTCGGTGAAGTGGCAATTGCTGACCTGGCCGTCGAAGCCCTGCAGCACGCGCATCACCTGCATGCGGTTTTCGGGTGGCACGAAGAACAACATGAAGCCGCCGCCGCCGGCGCCCGAGACCTTGCCGGCCAGCGCGCCGGCTGCCATGGCGGCGTCGTGGATGCCGTTGATGAGCGGGTTGCTGACCACGGCCGAGGTCGCCTTCTTGCTCTCCCAGCCCTGGCGCAGCGAATCGACGATGCCCTGCAGGTTGCCGCGCAGCACGCATTCCTTCATGGTCTGCGCTTCCAGCTTCAAACCGTGCATGGCAGCCACGGCGTCGGCGCGGCCGGCGGCGATGCCGCTGCTCTGGTCGCTGATGATGCGTGCCGACTCGCGCGAGACACCGGTGTAGAAGAGCAGGATGGAGGCTTCGAGTTCCGAGCGCACCCAGTCCTTGATGCGCAGCGGGTTCACGACCGTGCGCTCGCCGGCATAGAACTCCATGAAGTTGAAGCCGCCGAAGGCCGCTGAATACTGGTCTTGCCGGCCGCCGGCCAGGCCGCATTCGATGCGTTCGATGCGCCAGGCCAGGCGTGCCACGGCGTAGTCGTCCAGCGCCAGGTTCCACAGCTCGTCGTAGGCGCGCACCATGGCCACCACCAGGGTCGACGAAGCACCCAGTCCCGAGCCCACGGGCGCGTCGCAGAACGTGGTGATCTGCAGCGCCTGGCGTTCACCGCCGCGGAAGTCATCGCTCATCACGCGGTGCACGGCGCGGTGCAGCAGCAGCGGGCCGGGGCCGGACAGCACGGCGTCCAGCGGCAGGTCTAGGGTCTGCTGCTGGTCGGTGGCACGCAATTCCAGGCGCGGCGCGTCCAGCGTGCGGATCACCGCGTAGGCATAACGGTCGATGGTGGCGTTGAGCACCAGGCCGCCGAAGTCGTCGCAATACGGCGAGACATCGGTGCCGCCGCCGGCCAGGCCCAGGCGCAATGGGGCGCGGGCGCGGATCAGGGTCATGGTGGCGGGACGGGATGCATGGCAGGCCCGCAGTGTAGCCAAGGGGATGTTGCGCCCGTGGTGTGCACCCGCGGTGGACCGCACCGCCGCGTCAGCTGCTTGTGGCCGCGAACCAGGCGCCGGCTGCTGCCGTGTCGCGCGTTATGCCTGCGCGCAGCGCTTCCAGCGACTCATACTTCAGTTCGCCGTGCAACCAGTGCAGCAGGTCCACGCGCACGCAGCGGCCGTAGCCGCCTTCGGGCCCCAGCGCGGCTGGCCACTGCAGGCAATGCACTTCCAGCAGCACGCGGCCGGCGTCTTCCACGCTGGGCCGCACGCCCAGGCTGGCGACGCCCGGCAGCGGCGCTGCATCCAGGCCGTGCACGCGCACGACGAAGATGCCGCTGGCCGCCGGCCGCGGGTGGCCGAAGCGCAGGTTCAGCGTGCGAAAGCCGAGGTCGCGGCCGAGCTTGCGGCCATGCACCACGTGGCCGCTGATGCTGTAGGACCGGCCGAGCAGCGCCTGGGTGCGCGGCATGTCGCCAGCGGCCAGCGCCGCACGCACCGCCGAGCTCGACACCCGCAGCCCGTGCACTTCGTAGCTGAGCATGCGCGCCACGTCGAAGCCGGCGGCCGGACCGGCGGCGTCCAGCAGGGCGTAGTTGCCGGCGCGGCGGGCGCCGAAGCTGAAATCGTCACCCACCAGCACGTAGCGCGCTCGCAGGCCCTGCTGCAGCACCTGGCCGATGAAGGCCTGCGGCGACAGCGCGGCGAAGGCGTCATTGAAGCGCACGACGAAGACCTCGTCGATGCCGCAACGGTCCAGTTCGGCCAGCTTGTCGCGCAAGGTGGAAATGCGCGCCGGCGCTGTTTCGGGGCGCCCGGCCCGGGCGGCGAAGTGGTCGCGCGGGTGTGGCTCGAAGCTCAGCACGCAGGCCGGCAGGCCGCGATGGCGTGACTCGTTGATGAGCAGCGCCAGCATCGCCTGGTGGCCGCGGTGCACACCGTCGAAGTTGCCGATGGTCAGGGCGCGGCCGTGCGTGGCCGGCGCTGCGTGAGGGAGGCCGCGGTAGACGCGCATCGGCTAGGCCGGCAGCCGCAGCAGCCGCCGGTACAGGGTGAGGTAGTCGTCGGCGGCGCGCTCGGCGTCGAAACGTGCCGCATGGGCGCGGATGGCCGCGGCGCGGCCGGGTTCGTTCGCGACGCGCGCCAGCCCGCGCGTCACCACCGCGTGCATGGCGTCGGGCTCGAAGCTGTCGAAGTACTCGGCCACCTCGCCGCCGATTTCGGGCAGGCTGGTCAGGCGCGACAGGAACACCGGCTTGCCGAACTGCATGGCCTCGATGGGCGGCAGCCCGAAGCCTTCAGCGAACGAAGGGAACAGGAAACCCGCGCAGTGCGCAAACGCCCAGGCCTTCTGGGCGTCGCTGACATCCAGGTGGAACTGCACGTTGGGCAGGTGCGTGGCGTCGCGCAGCGCGCGTGAATTGGCGCCGCTGGGCCCGCACATGACGAACTGCATGTCGGGCCAGCGCGCGGCCAGGCCCAGGATGGCCTGCGGGTTCTTCGACGGCGACATGCGGCTCAGGTGAAACAGGAAGGGTCGGGCGCCGGCATCGGCCCAGCCGGGCAGGGGCTCCTGTTCCCCGGCAGAGAAGGGCCGCGCGCCACGCAGGATGACCTCCATGTCGCCTTGCCAGGCCAGATGCTTGCGCACGTCGGCGGCGGTGTACTGGCTGATCGCCACCACCAGGTCGGTGCGGCCCATCATGGCGCGCGCGCGCCGATGCGCGCGCCAGGTGGAGAAGGCCTTGCCGCTGTACAGATAGTTCAGGTCGTGCACGGTGACCATGCGCAGCCCCGCGCCCTGCGGCGGCAGGTTCTTGTTGAGCTGATGCAGCGAATGCCAGATCGCATGGCGCTGCGGCTGCACGTGGCGCCAGCGCTGCCAGCGCGACACCGGCAGGTAGCCCACGTCTTTGCCGAAGAGGCCTACCAGTTCGGGGCGCAGATGGAAGTCGAAGTGCACGCCGTCGGTGTCGCGCCAGCGCGTGGCCACGCGGGCCACGGTCTGGCCCATCTGCACCGCAAATTCGCCCAGCCCGTCCTGCAGATTGCCCAGGTTGCCCAGGCTGATGCCGATGCGGTGCTGCGTCTTGTCGCTCACGGGTTACCTTTGTGCTGTGCACGCCGGTCATCGCCATTGGGGCGGCCGGGTGGGCTCGTGGCCGCAGTGTAGCGAGCGGGCGCGCGGCGTCCGGCGCCCTGTCGGCACGGCACAATTCGCGCATCCCGTCCACGACCCTGACCCGAACGAGCCCCCACCCGATGCGTCTTGCTCTGCCGCAAGTGACCCTGGTCGCCGTCGATACGCGAGCGCCGCAACTGGCGGCGGAGGCGCTGCTGCACTCCATGTCCAGAGTCGATTTCGGGCGCGTGGTGCTGTTCACCGGCGACTGGATGCCCCAGCGGATCGTTCCGGGTCTGGAAATCGTGCAGATCGCGCCTCTGGGCAGCGGCGCCGACTACTCCCGCTTCGTGCTGCGCGAGCTGCCCGGCTACATCAACACGTCGCATGTGCTCGTCACGCAGTGGGACGGCTTCGTGGCCGACGCTGCCGGCTGGAGCCACGAGTTCCTGAACTACGACTACATCGGTGCCGTGTGGCCCGAGCAGCCCGAGGGGCGCAATGTCGGCAATGGCGGCTTCTCGCTGCGTTCGCGCCGGCTGCTGATGGCCGGGCGCGACCCGCGCATCACGCAGGAGCACCCCGAGGACGAGGTGCTGTGCCGGCAGCAGCGTGGTTTTCTGGAGCGCGAACACGGCGTGCAGTTCGCGCCAGCACCGCTGGCGCGGCGTTTTGCGTTCGAGAACCAGCGCACGGCATCGCCGGCATTCGGCTTCCACGGCCCCTACCACCTGCCGCGAGTGCTGGACGAACGCACGCTGCGGCGCTGGCTGCGGGCGATGCCGGACGAGTTCTTCCGCTGCCGCGACGCGCGCCGCATGGCGCGTGCGCTGCTGGCGCAGCGCATGCCGGTGGCCGCCGACGAGCTGCTGGCCCGCCGCCAGGCGGCTGGGCGCACCGACCCCAACACGCGGCTGCTCAGCGCCGCCGCTTCGCTGCTGGGACTGTTCAGCCCCGCCGTCGGCGCTGCCGACAAAGGAAGCCCATGAAGGCAGTGATCCTGGCCGGTGGCCTTGGCAGCCGCATCTCCGAAGAGACCAGCCTGCGGCCCAAGCCGATGATCGAGATCGGCGGCAAGCCCATCCTCTGGCACATCATGAAGATCTACGCCGCGGGCGGCGTCAGCGACTTCATCATCTGCTGCGGCTACAAGGGTTACCTGATCAAGGAGTACTTCGCGAACTACTTCCTGCACATGTCGGACGTCACCTTCGACATGGCGCACAACACCATGGAAGTGCATCAGAAGAAGGCCGAACCCTGGCGCGTGACGCTGGTGGACACCGGCGAGAGCTCGATGACCGGCGGCCGCCTCAAGCGCGTGGCGGGCTACCTGCAGGGCGAAGACGCCTTCTGCTGCACCTATGGCGACGGCGTGGCCGACATCGACATCGCGGCCAGCATCGCCTTCCACCGCGCGCACGGCAAGCTGGCCACGGTGACCGCGGTGCAGCCACCGGGCCGCTACGGCGCGCTGGCGCTGGCCGGCACGCGCGTGCAGGGCTTCGCCGAGAAGCCGCGCGGCGACGGCGGCCTCATCAACGGCGGCTTCTTCGTGCTCTCGCCGCGCTGCCTGGAGCGCATCGTCGGCGATGCCACGCCATGGGAAGCCGAGCCGCTGACCGGGCTGGCTGCCGACGGGGAACTGATGGCCTACGCCCACACCGGCTTCTGGCAGCCGATGGACACGCTGCGCGAGAAGAACCTGCTGGAAGAGCTGTGGCAGTCGGGCCGCGCACCTTGGAAGACCTGGTGATGCGGCCCTCGTCGTTCTGGCAAGGCAAGCGGGTCCTGCTCACCGGCCACACCGGCTTCAAGGGCGCCTGGCTGACGCTGCAACTGCACGGCCTGGGTGCGCAGGTCACGGGCTACGCACTGGCGCCGGCCACCACGCCCAGCCTGTACGGCCTGGCGCGCATCGGTGAACTCTGCGACAGCCGCATCGGCGACGTGCGCGACCCGGCAGCGTTGCGCGCTCTGGTGGCCGAAACCCAGCCCGAGCTGGTGCTGCACCTGGCGGCCCAGGCCCTGGTGCGCCCGAGCTACGCCCAGCCGCTGGAGACCCTGGCCACCAATGTGATGGGCACGGCGTTTGTGCTGGACGCGCTGCGCGGCGTGGCCAGCGTGCGCGTGGCGGTGGTCGTGACCACCGACAAGGTCTACCGCAACCGAGAGTGGGCCTACCCCTATCGCGAAGACGATGCGCTGGGCGGCCACGACCCCTACAGCGCCAGCAAGGCCGCCGCTGAACTGGTGACGGCCAGCTACCGCAGCGCCTTCCTGCAGGCACAGGGCGTGGCGGTGGCCACGGCGCGCGCGGGCAACGTCATCGGCGGTGGCGACTGGTCCCTGGACCGCCTGCTCCCCGACGCCATGCGCGCCTGGCAGGCTGGCGCGCCGCTGCTGATCCGCCGCCCTGGCGCCACGCGGCCCTGGCAGCATGTGCTGGACCCTTTGGCCGGCTACCTGCAGCTGGCCGAGCGCCTGTGGGTTGAGCCGGCGCTGGCCACGGCCTACAACTTCGGTCCGCTCCCGCACGAAGCGGCGACGGTGCGCGAGGTGGTCACGCTGGCGCGCAGCGTCTACGGCAGCGGCGACTGGGTGGCCGGTGACGATTCTGAAGGCCCGCACGAAGCCGGCTGGCTGGCGCTGGAAGTGGCGCGTGCGCGGGCCGAACTCGGTGTGGCGCCGAAGTGGCCGCTGCCCGAAGCCGTGCGCCGCACGGTGCAGTGGTACCGCCGGCTGGCAGAAGGCGCCGACGCGCGCGCCCTGTGCATGGCCGATCTGCACGACCACGGCTCTGACGATTCAACACCACCATGAGCCGCTTTCAACTGAGCGACACGCCGCTGGCCGGCCTCAAGCGCGTGAGGCGCCAGCGCCTGGGCGATGCGCGCGGCCACCTCACGCGGCTGTTCTGCGCCGACGAGCTGCGCGAAGCGGGCTGGAACGCCCCCATCGCGCAGATCAACCACACCTTCACGGCCCGGCGTGGCACGGTTCGCGGCTTGCACTTCCAGCAGCCGCCTTACGCCGAGATCAAGCTCGTGAGCTGCCTGCGCGGCGAGGTCTGGGACGTGGCGCTGGACCTGCGCGCCGGCTCGTCCACCTTCCTGCAATGGCATGCGGAACGCCTGTCGGCCGACAACGGCCAGTCGCTGCTGATCCCGCAAGGTTTCGCGCATGGCTTCCAGAGCCTGTGCGACGACGTCGAGATGCTCTACTGCCACAGCGCTGCCTACACGGCCGCGGCCGAGGGCGGGCTCCACCCGCTGGACCCGCGGCTGGCCCTGAGCTGGCCGCTGGCGGTGGGCGAGATGTCGGTGCGCGACGCGGGCCATGCCTTCATCGGCGATCACTTCCAGGGAGTGCTGTTGTGAACTGCCGCCACTGCGCAGCCGCGCTGCGCCTGCCCTTCCTGGACCTCGGCAGCGCGCCGCCGTCCAACGCCTACCTCGGTGCAGCGGCCCTGCGCGCGCCGGAACTCTGGTATCCGCTGCGCCTGCTGGTGTGCCAGAGCTGCTGGCTGGTGCAGACCGAAGACCACGCCGGCCGCGAAGCGCTGTTCACCGACGACTACGCCTACTTCAGTTCGTTCTCGTCGTCGTGGCTGCAGCACGCGCAGGCCTATGTGATCGCCATGCGCGAACGCTTCGGCCTGGGTGGCGCCAGCCTGGTGGCCGAAGTCGCTGCCAACGACGGCTACCTGCTGCAGTACGTGCAGCAGGCCGGCATCACGTGTTACGGCGTCGAGCCCACCGCCAGCACCGCGGCCGCGGCGCGGGCCAAGGGCATCACCATCGTCGAGCGCTTCTTCGGCGTGGCGCTGGCCACCGAGCTGGCGACGCAAGGGCGGCAGGTCGACCTGGTGGCCGCCAACAACGTGCTGGCGCATGTGCCCGACATCAACGATTTCGTCGCCGGCTTCGCCGTGCTGCTGAAGGAGCAGGGCGTGGCCACCTTCGAGTTTCCCCACCTCATGCGCATGGTGGCCGAGAACCAGTTCGACACCGCCTACCACGAGCACTACTCCTACCTGTCGCTGACGGCGGTGCAGCGTGTGTTCAGCGCCAACGGGCTGGGCATCTTCGACGTCGAAGAGCATGCAACGCATGGCGGCAGCCTGCGCGTGCTGGCGCAGCGCGCCGACAGCGGGCGCCACGCGGTGACGGCCGCCGTGGGCCAGCTGATGCAGCAGGAAATTGCCGCCGGCGCGGCCAGCGCTGCTTTCTACGGCGGCTTCCAGGCCCATGCCGAGCGGGTCAAGCACGACTTCGTCGCCTTCCTCATCGAGGCCCGCCGCAGCGGCAAGACGGTGGCCGCCTACGGTGCCGCAGCCAAGGGCAACACGCTGATGAACTTTGCCGGCGTGCGGCCCGACCTGATCTCCTTCGTGGTCGACCGCAACCCGGCCAAACAGGGCAAGTGCATGCCAGGCAGCCGCATCCCCATCGTCGCCGAAAGCCAGCTGCACGACGCGCGCCCCGACTACGTGGTGCTGCTACCGTGGAACCTGAAGACCGAGCTGGTGCAGCAGCTTGAATACGTGCGCGGCTGGGGCGGGCGCTTCGTCACCGCGGTGCCGGCGCTGCAAGTGCTGCCATGAAGGTGGCGGTCACCGGAGCCAGCGGCTTCGTCGGCCGCCACGTGGTGGCCGAGCTGCAGCGGCGCGGGTTGGACACCACGCTGCTGGTCCGCAAGGCCAGCGGCGCGACGGGCGCGCGCGAAGTGATGTTCGACCATCTGCAAGAGCCTGGCGACCCCGGCGAGCCCGATGAGCTTTACCAGCGCGCCGGCCGGCCCGACGTGCTGCTGCACCTGGCCTGGGGCGGGCTGCCGAACTATCACTCGCTGCACCACTTCGAGCAGGAGCGGCCCGCTCACTACCGCCTCATCCAGGCCCTGGTGTGCGCCGGGTTGCCGCATGTGGTGGTGACCGGCACCTGCTTCGAATACGGCCTGCAGTCGGGCCCGCTGCACGAAGACATGGACTGCAAGCCCGCCAACGCCTACGGCCACGCCAAACACACGCTGCGCCAGGACCTGGCGCTGTTGGCGCGCGAGCAGCGCTTCAGGCTGAGCTGGGCGCGGCTCTTCTACCTGCATGGCGAGGGCCAGTCAGCCAGTTCCCTGCTGCCGCTGCTGCGCAGCGCGGTGGCGCGCGGCGACGCGGTATTCCCGATGTCGGGCGGCGAACAGCTGCGCGACTACCTGCCGGTGCACGAGGCCGCCCGCCACCTGGTGAGCCTGGCGCTGCAGCCGCAGGGCGATGGCATCGTCAACGTCTGCTCGGGCCGCCCGGTGTCGGTGCGCAATCTCGTCGAAGGCTGGATCCGCGAACACGGCTGGACCATCACGCCGCAGTTCGGCCACTATCCTTATCCCGCCCATGAGCCGATGGCCTTCTGGGGCGACGACACCCGGCTGCGCCAGCGCCTGCAAGCGTCCTGAGCACCCCCTCACACCGGACATCCGAACCATGAACCCATTCGAACTCGAAGTGAAGCAGCGGCTCGACGCCAACGGCGACAACACCGGGCTGAAGGCCGCCGCTGCCGCCTTCATGAGCGCTTCCACGGCGCCCAAGTACTCGTACAACTTCTCCTGGCTGGGCCGGCCCATCATCCAGTACCCGCAGGACATCGTGGCCATGCAGGAACTGATCTGGACGCTGCAGCCCGAGCTCATCGTCGAGACCGGCATCGCGCATGGCGGCTCGCTGATCTTCTCGGCCTCGATGCTGGAGCTCAACGCCGCCTGCGGCGGGCCGGCCGAAGCGCGTGTGCTGGGCGTGGACATCGACATCCGCGCCCACAACCGCGCCGCCATCGAGGCGCACCCGATGTTCAAGCGCATCGACATGATCCAGGGCTCCAGCCTGGCCGGCGATGTCATCGCAAGGGTGCAAGCCGCCGCCGCCGGCAAGCAGCGTGTGCTGGTGTGCCTGGACAGCAACCACACCCATGCCCATGCGCTGGCCGAGCTGGAGGCCTACGCGCCACTCACCACGGTGGGCAGCTACTGCGTGGTCTTCGACACCATCATCGAAGACCTGCCCGCCGGCATGTACCCCGACCGGCCCTGGGGCCCGGGCGACAACCCCAAGACGGCGGTTCATGAGTACCTGCGCAGCCACCCCGAATTCAGCATCGACCACGACATCGACCACAAGCTGCTCATCAGCGTGGCCCCCAGCGGCTATCTGCGCCGGGTGCGCTGATGGCCCCTGGCGCCGATGCGCAGCTGCTCTACGCCTGCATCACGCACATCCCGCTGACGATCCGCTTCCCGCCCTGCGTCACGCCGCTGTACGTGGGCCAGGCGCAGGGCGAAGGCCGGCTCAACCTGCGTGACCTGGCGCCGGAATGGGAGCCGCACCACCCCCTGCTGGGCGGCACCGCGGGCACGTTCGCGGTGAAGAAGCTGCTGCAGGGCCAGCACCCGCAGGCCCGCGCCGTGGGCCTGTGCCAGTACCGCAAGTTCGTCTCGCGCCGACGCATCAGTGATGTCACCGCGCCCAGCTTCCAGACCATGGACGTGGTGGCGGCCGCGGCCTTGCCGCCCGCGCGCTTCGAGCAGGTGATGCAGCCGGGGCCCGAGCCCTTTCTGGTGTCGCGCCTGTTCCCGATGCGCCACCAGGGCTACCTGGGCCAGTACAGCGAGGTGCACCGCGCCCAGGACCTGCTGCGCTTCACCGCCGAAGCCGTGGTGCTGGGCGTGCTGGGCGCGCAGGAGGCCAAGGCCTTTCTCGGCGAGACCGAGTTCATCCCCGGTGGCCTGGAGATGGGCGTCTACCCGGCCGACTTCTGGCTGCCCAACATCGGTGCCGTGGAAGCCGTGGTGCGGCGCTGCATCGAGCACCACCCGGTGGAGCGCGACGGCTACCAGGCCCGCGCCTGGGCCTTCTGCGCCGAACGCCTGGGCAGCTACCTGCTGCTGCGCCAGTTTCGCGGGCCGCAACGCCGACGCCGCGGCCTGGAGCGCCTGCGCCGCATGCTGCCTTCGCACTGGTCCCGGCGCTATGCGGGCCGGCTCAACCTCATCACCGAATCAGGCCAGGCCGACTACGTGGCCGGCAGCACATGAGCTTGAGCTCATGAAGCTGCTGGCCCTTGCCGGCGACATCGACGCCCTGATCGCCCAGATCCGCCTGCGCACGCCGCTGGCGCTGCTGGCGCAGGCGCGCGGCTGGCCGCTGCAACTGCGCTCCTTCCACGACTGCAGCCGGGCCGACCTGGCCGCGGCCGACGTGCTGGTGGTGCAGCGCGGTTTGTCGCAGCGCGCCTGGCGCCTGCAGCAAGCGATGCGCCAGCGCGGCGGTGCCGTGGTCTACGAGATCGACGATCTGCTGACCGAACTGCCCGCCCACATCTCGAACCAGCCCGCCGTGCAGGCGGCGCAGCCCTGGCTGCGGCGCTGCCTGGCCAACGCCGACGTGGTGAGCGTGTCCACCGAACGACTGGGCCGCGAGCTGAGCGTCCCCCAGGCGCTTTGCGTGCCTAACTGCGCCTGGCCCCTGGGTGACGTGCCGCTGCCGGCACATCGGCCTGGGCAGCCTGTGAGCCTGCTGTTCGCATCGATGGAACGGCTGGCCGCTGGCTTCATCCATCCCGCCTTGCATGCGTTGCAGGGGCCGGCCGTGCAGCTCGTGGCCGTGGGCCCGGCGGCGCAGGGCTTCATCGACGCCGGCCTGCCCGTGCGCGCGCAGCCCTTGCTGCCGCGCGAGGAGTTCATGCACTTCGCGCGTGCCCTGCCCAATCCAGTGGCGGTGATCCCGCTCGAAGAATCGCGCTTCGCGGCGTGCAAGAGCGCGATCAAGTGGTTCGACTACGCCGAGGCCGGCATCCCGGTGTGGTGCTCGGCGGTGAGCCCCTATGCCGACGTGGTGGAGCACGGTGTCACTGGCTGCCTGGTGGCTAACGACGAAAAGTCATGGCTGAAGGCGCTGCAGCGCGCCGTGGCCGACGCCGATGGCCGCCAACGGCTGGCCGCCGCGGCGCGGCTGCAGGTGCGCCGGCATCACACGCTGCAGCACATGGTCGATGCCTGGCAGCGCGCACTGGAAGCTGCTGTGCAAAGGCGCGCGCAGACGCCCTTGCCGGCGCCCACCTGGGGCTGGCGGGTGCAAGAGGCGGTGGGCGCCGCCCTGGAAGGCAGCGCGCTGCGCCTGCGGCGCTTCAACCGGGCGCGGCTGGCGAAGCGGCAGCAGGCGCGGCGCTGACCGCGGCCCGCAGCGCTTCAGCCTCGGCCACGCTCAACCAACGCCAGGCACCGGGCGCCAGATCGTCTGGCAACTGCAAGGGGCCGAAGGCGCTGCGGTGCAGCGTGTCGACGCGGTTGCCCACCGCCGCCAGCATGCGCTTGACCTGGTGGTAGCGGCCTTCCATCAGCGTCAGGCGCAGGCCGTGTGTGCCGGTGGCCAGCGCTGCCGCGGCACGCGCCGGCAGCGGGTCGTCGTGCAGCACCACGCCGGCCAGCAAGGCTGCGATCTGCGCTTCGTCGATGGCATGGCGTGTGCCCACCTCGTAGACCTTGGCCACGTGGTGGCGGGGTGATGTCAGCCGGTGCAGCAAGGCGCCGTCGTCGGTCAGCAGCAGCAGGCCGGTGGTGTCTTCGTCGAGACGGCCCACCGGCTGCACGCCGCGCTGGCGCAGCGGCGGCGGCAGCAGGCTCAGCACGCTGGGGTGGTGCTGCGGCTGGCGCGAACATTCGAAGCCGGCGGGCTTGTGCAGCAGCAGCAGCGCCTGCCGATGCCAGGGCCAGGCCACGCCACTCACCTTGAACACCAGGCCTTCGGGCGTGAAGTCCTGTTCGGGGTCGGTCACGGTCTGTGACGCCACTTGCACTTCGCCACGCGCCAGCAAGGCGGCACACTCGCGGCGGCTGCCGAAGCCTTGGCTGTAGAGGATCTGGGCCATGCGCATCAGCACCAGTTTCGCATCGCGGCGAAGTGGAAGATGATCGGCCACCGTGTCAGTGAGGAGTTTCAAGATGGCAAATCCGTGGCGAACGGCTTCCCGTGCCTTGCAGGTCTCGTTGGTGGCCGCGCTCGCCGCCGGCTGCGGCGGCAACGACGACGACTTCGTCGACACCATCGCCGACAACGCGTGCCTGCAGTATTCGGCCAGCGGCAGCGTCTACAACCCGGGTACGCCGGGCGAGAACGGCGCGCCCGAAATCCCCACCGGCTTTGCCAGCAGGCAGACCGCTTTTTCTCGCAGCTACATGGTGGTGGCCGCCAACCCGCTGGCCACCAAGGCCGGCTGTGAGGTGCTGAAGGCCGGCGGCAGCGCGGTGGACGCCGCCATCGCCGTGCAGATGGTGCTGAACCTGGTGGAGCCGCAGTCATCGGGCATCGGCGGCGGCGCCTTCATGCTGTATTACGACCGCGCCAAGGGCACCGTCACCGCCTATGACGGCCGCGAGACCGCGCCCGCCGCGGCCACTGAAAACTACCTGCGCTGGATCAGCAACGCCCAGCAGACGACGCCGCTGCCCAGCGCGCGCGTCAGCGGCCGCAGCATCGGCACGCCCGGCGTCATCGCCATGCTCGACGCGGCGCACAAGGACGGCGGCAAGCTGGCCTGGAAGGCGCTCTTCGACCCGGCCATCCAGATCGCCACCGACGGCTTCAGGATCAGCCCGCGCATGTTCGCGTCGGTCGATGGATCGAAGCTGCCGCTGGCGCGCGACGCCGAGGCCCGGGCCTACTTCCTGAACGCCGACGGCAGCGCCAAGGCCGCCGGCACGCTGCTCAAGAGCCCGGCCATGGCGACCACGCTGCAGGCCATTGCCAACGGTGGCGCGGCGGCCTTCTATGGCGGCGCCATCGCGCAGGACATCGTCGACGAGATCGCCGACACCACCGGCGGCATCACCCCGGGGCTGACCACGCTGGCCGACCTGGCGGCCTACCAGGCCAAGAAACGCGAGGCCATCTGCACCGTCTACCGCATCTGGTGGGTGTGCGGCATGCCGCCGCCCAGCAGCGGCGGGCTGGCGGTGGCGCAGACGCTGGGCATGCTGGAGACTTTCGACCTGTCGCTGCACAGGCCCACGGCCATCGACATCAACGGCGGCAAGCCCACCGCCAACGGCGTGCACCTCGTGGCCGAGGCCGAACGCCTGGCCTACGCCGACCGCAACAAGTACGTGGCCGACACCGACTTCGTGCCGCTGCCCGGCGGCAGCCCGGCGCGCATGATCGACAAGGCCTACCTGCGCCAGCGCGCCAGCCTCATCAATCTCACGCGCAGCATGGGCACGGCGCAGGCGGGTGACCTGGGCCCGGTGGCGCTGGGCACGGGCGGCGCGGTGCCCGAAAACGGCACCACGCACATCAGCATTGCCGACGGTCGCGGCAACGTGGTGAGCCTGACGACGACGGTGGAGTCAGCCTTCGGCGCGTATCACATGACACGCGGTGGCTTCCTGCTCAACAACCAGCTCACCGACTTCGACCCCGCACCCACCGACGCCCAGGGCAACCTCATCGCCAACCGCGTGGCCGCCGGCAAGCGCCCGCGCAGCAGCATGGCGCCGACGCTGGTGTTCCGCAGTAACAGCGACGGCTCGCGCGGCGAATTCCGCATGGCCACCGGCTCGCCCGGCGGCGCCACCATCATCCAGTACGTGCTGAAGACGCTGGTCGGCGTCATCGACTGGGGGCTGGACGCGCAGCAGGCCACGTCGATGATCGACTTCGGCGCCGCCAACAGCCCCACCACCAATGTCGGCAGCGAGCACCCGAACGTGAGCCTGGCCAACGGCGGCAACGACGATGCGCTCATCAGCGGCCTGCGCGCCCTGGGCCACACGGTGGGCACCGCGGCGCAGAGCAGCGGCATCTCCACCATCGTCAGGCGCAGCAATCCCCAGGGCTACTACTACTACGAAGGCGGTGCCGACCCGCGCCGTGAGGGCGTGGTGCTCGGGGATCTGTACCCGGACTGACGCGCTACAGGTCGCGGGCCGCCGGCAGCGGCGGTTCGGCCAGGCCCTCGGCGGCGCGCACGGCGTTGCGGATGGCGTGTGCCACGCATTCGGCGGCGAGTGCGCCCAGGGCGCCGAGATGGCCCGGCTTGCCGGCGCCGCCGGTGGCCAGGGTGAACAAGGCGTCGCCGTCGTGCACCGTCACCGGCGAGATGGCGCGCGACAGGCCGTGGTGGGCCAGATTGGCCAGCTGCGTGGCCTGCGCCTTGGTGAGCAGGGCGTCGGTTGCCACCACGCCGATGGTGGTGGCCATGCCGGCCACCACGTGCTCCGGGCCGCTGCCACTCAGCATCGAAGGCAGGAAACCGGGCAGGCTGCGGCCGTCGGCGCCGCGCGTGCCGGCGATGATGCGGCCGTCTTCACCCAGCACGTCGCCGATGGCGTTGACGGCCACCAGCGCGCCCACGGTGAACGCGCCCAGGCGCAGCGAGGCGGTGCCGATGCCGCCCTTCATCGCGCGCTGCAGGCCCTGGAACTTGCCGACCGTGGCGCCCAGGCCGGCGCCGAAGTTGCCTTGCGCGGGTTCGGCTGTGCTGGCGGCTGCACAAGCTGCGTAGCCCGTGTCGGCATTCGGACGAATGCGCGCGTCGCCGAGCCAGAGGTCGAACAGCACCGCGGCTGGCACGATGGGCACCCGGATCGGCCGGCCGGCCGATCCTTCGCGGTCCACCGGGCCGACCATCAGGCCGTGGCCGTGTTCTTCCAGCCAGCGCATCACGCCGCCGGCGGCGTCCAGGCCCCAGGCGCTGCCGCCTGTCAGCAGCACGGCGTGCACGACATCCACGGTGTTCTCGGGCCGCAACAAGTCAGTCTCGCGCGTGCCCGGCGAGCCGCCGCGCACCGCCACGCCACCCACGGCGCCCCGCGGGCACAGCACCACGCTGCAGCCGGTGGGCCGGCCGGCCGCGGCGGCGTGACCGACGGCGATGCCGGGGACGTCGGTGATCGAGCCCGGCGCCAGCTTCAGGCGAAGACCCCGGCGCTGTCCTGCATGCGAGCGGAGACCTCGCCCAGGTGATGCAGCGTGTCGCCCAGGCTCATCTCCAGCATCGTCAACCGCTTGAAGTAGTGGCTGGCCGCCACCTCGTCGGTGCAGCCGATGCCGCCGTGCAGTTGGATGCACTGCTGGCCCACGAAGCGCATGCTGTGGCCGAGTTGCACACGCGCCTGGCTGATGGCGCGGCGGCGCTGCGGCGCGGGTTCGCCGAGCTTCAGACTCCCGAAGTAGCTCATCGAGCGGCCCAGCTCCAGCTGCATCTTCACGTCGGCCATGCGGTGGCGCAGCGCCTGGAAGCCGGAAAGCGTGCTGCCGAATTGCTTGCGCGTGTTCATGTACTCCACGGTGATGGCGACCAGCCGGTCCATCAGGCCCACGGCTTCCGCGCACTGCGCGGCGATGCCGGCGTCGACCGCCGCTTCCAGCACGGCGTGGCCGTCTTCGGTGATGAGCGTGGCGGCGCTGGCGCTGAAGGTGATGTCGGCGGCGCGCGCACCGTCCTGCGTCGGGTAGGCGGCCACCTGGGCGGCGCCGCGCTCGACCAGGAACAGGCCGATACCGGTGACCGCGTCATCGGCTCCGGCAATGCGCGCCGGCACGATGCAGGCGTCGGCCTCGTCGCCTGCCGGCACCACGAGTTTCACGCCATTCACCACCCAGCCTGCAGCGGTCTGCGTGGCGCGCGTGGTGACGTGCGCTAGCCGGTAGCGCGCAGCGCGCTCCTGCAGCGCCGGCACCGCCAGCGCTTCACCGCCGGCGATGCGCGGCAGCCACTCGGCCTGCACCGCGGGCGGAGCGGCTGCCAGCAGCACCGGCGCCATCAGCGCGGCAAAGGCATAGGGCGCGTTGACGAGGCCGCGGCCGAGTTCTTCGCACACCACCATGGCGTCGATAGCGCCCTGGCCCAGGCCACCCTGCGCTTCAGGCACCACCAGCCCGGCCAGGCCCAGTGCGGCCAGCTCGCCGTAGACGGCGCGCGTGGCGCCGCCGGCCTTGGCCAGCTGGTGCCGGCGCTCGAAGCCGAAGCCCTTGTCCACCCAGCGGCGCACGGCGTCGCGCAGCGCTTCCTGGTCGTCGGTGAAGTCGAAGTCCATGTCAGCTCCCCAGGACCGTCTGCGCGACGATGTTGCGTTGCACTTCGTTGCTGCCGCCGTAGATCGTGGTCTTGCGCAGATTGAAGAAGGTGCCGGCCAGCGGCAGGATGCCCGTGGGCACCACCAGGTCGCCCTGCCAGCCGGCTTCCATGGCTTCGAACACGAAGGGACGCGTCAGCGGGCCGGCGGCCAGCATCATCAGTTCGCTGTAGCGCTGCTGGATCTCGCTGCCGCGGATCTTCAGCAGGCCGGCGATGTCCAGGC